>NZ_JACJOU010000019.1:0-300000 GCF_014695725.1 Microcoleus sp. FACHB-672
CCCATCGAGAATTGCTGGTCAAAAATCAAAGGGATATTGCGGACGATAGGAGCAAGAACTTATCGAGCCTTGGATGAAGCGATTACACTAGCCTACCAACAAGTGTCCTCTCAGGACCTTCTTAATTGGTTTACTCACTGCTGTTACTGTACTTCATCTATTTGAGAAACGCTATAATAACACGAAAAATAATATGTTATTCGACAGCAATTTGAGAGCCTGTGAGACTGATAACGGTAGTATAACAACTTACAAGACACCAGCGTTACAGATTTCGAGCGCTTGGGAAAGGTGTTTCAATCTGTATCGTAAACAGCCGTTTGTGTAACCTGTTTTAATCATTGTCTTAGGATATATAAATTTTAGTTTTGACTAAGATGACGAGACAACATGATTACTGGAAACTCAATCACCAATTATGACCCTTGTAGCTCTGCCTAGAATTACAGTGTAAAAGGCCACCATGCTTCTCAGCCAGAATCTTGTAGGCGTCGCACAATTAAAAATTCCGTTTACAGACAAACTCAAGCTTAAAACTCTTCCCTTTAATCAGTTATTCGGGAATATTAGTTTACTGAATAGTTGTATCAGTTTCAGGTGTTATTTATTTTGGCAAATGTAATGTTAGTGCTTCGCTTCTACCTACCACTGAAAAGCGATCAATATTCCCGATTCTATCCATAATATCGCCAATCAGGTTCACCAGGTTTTTCTCTGTCTAATATAAAACCACCCTTCCTTCCCTTTTAGAGAAGGAGTTGGGGGTTAGGTTATTCCGATATACTTCACGTACTTGAGAAACACAATACTAGTAAAATGATAAAGCGAAGTACCTCAAAGATGCTTCGCTTTTGAGCGCAACTTGGTATTAATTGAAGCATTCAGGAGATATGAAGTCTTCGCGAATCCAGCCACGAGCGCCACTTTCGGGAAAACCAACGTAATACCAAGAAGAACCTTGGCTATCCTCGACGATAAATAAATCTTGAGGGGTACCACGGGGGTATCGTAATATGTGAACGCGATCACCCACAAGTCCATAGCCTTTCTGCTGAGAGTTTGTGCTAGCGTCGGAACGCAAATTGATCCGTGACCCTGGGGTTTCACCAGTCAGTGTTCCCATGCAATAAGACATTTCACTCTCAGGAATTTCTGACTGTGCAGAAGCCGGCGCTACTGACAGCATCAAAGTAGCTAGAAGCCCGGTGAAGGCAACTACTCGAGTATTGACTAAAACATTCTTAACTATTCTCATGTTTTCCTTGAACTAACTATTTAAGACATTTGTATGTTTGTAGCTTCTTCACTATAGCTGTTGCTTTATATAAGTCAATGCATTTTTCTGAAAGTTACTCAGATGAAACAACAGGGTTTTATGCAAAATCCTCAATATTAATTTTTGTAATAAAATACCTGATGATAAATATTTATGAATTGACCTCTTGAACGGAGCGCTAGACAAAGCGTTAAGCTCTTGTTAGGTGAACGTAGCTTGCACGCAATCCTTACAACCCATACTATAAAAGGAATACCAGCGAAAAATTCCCGCTCTAAAAAGGTGGGGTTTCTGTTAGAAATCAGTGCGAGAAATTAATAATAGTGATTACGGTAAGAGGTTGCTATAAGGAACTCCGACACCAACACTTCTGCCAGCAACTCTGGGACAGGGCACCAGATAGCTTCGTCAGGGGCAGCCATCCTCTGAAGCACTTCAAGAGCAGCTAAGCAATCACTCTTTGCTCTGTATCCCCCATTGAGAGGTTGCCATCGGTAACCCTCATAATTTAGGCTCCATTGCCCCACAAACTTTGAATACCACTCTATCAGGCAGGCGCTGTTGCGTTGCTTCAGGTCTAGCGCTGGCAGCCTGTGCAGCTTGTAGTTATGCCTCAATATGTAGTAGTCAAATCCAAAGTCATAAGCTACTAAATACTTACCCCTCAAGGCGTCTGCGATTTGAGGCCAAACTTTAGGCAGTGTTGGTGCATCCTTCACCATCTCATCAGTAATGCCGTGAATGGCTATGACTTCATCAGGGATGAAGATCTTCGGTTTGACGAGGGTATCAACGAGAGGGGTGCCGGCCTTATCAATGATGGCAATCTCCACTATCTCAGCCTTATCCAAATCAAAGCCCGTTGTCTCAGTCTCTAAAATCACGAAATCCTTTTCCAGCATCTTTTTAGCCCAACGGATAGCGACAACTTGGTCTATCTCGATGAAGCCGCCGTTGTCATACCACTCTCTGAATTCTGCTATGCGCTCTGGGTTTTCGAGGGGCTTAGGTGTACACTTGCGTCGAGGCTTCACGCTCTCAGAATTCTCAAGGTCATAAAGATTGAGTATATATTCGGAAGTTTGGATAAACGCAACAGGACTTTTTGCCAATAGTCCCAGCGTAGCCAGTTGTTTCTTGGTTTTAAGATTATCGGGCGGTGAGTTATCTTCATCCCACCAGGAATACTTAGGCAATGTGTCGTTACTACTCTCAACCTGCTGCCGATTCATGACCAATGGCCCCTCGTTGATACTTCTCTTCTTCGGCATCCCGCCGGTGTTGTTACTGAGCTGAAATCGCGCTTATTTGGGCTTAATCAGTGTTTGCGATTTTTCTTGACTTTTGTATATTCTCAGATACTTTCGGATATTCTATCCCTAGACTTTTTGCGGCGATTTGGGGAGACAAACGGCAGAGGTTGTGGTTACTCTTCCAAAAAATCTGTTTTTTGTGGTTGTAAGTTGCGTCGGCACACCCAACCCAAACTTTTCACCCTAAATTGGGATATGCAAAATTTCTGCTGCTTCGATACCTCTGCCGGCACCCCAAATCTATATAAAAAATAAAGGGGTTTGCGTCTTGCGGGATGTATAGGGATAGAGGTAACTATGTCAGAGTAAAAAGATAATTTTATAATTTTTTAATGATTTTCTTTGCTAAATATTTGCTAAACTTACTACAAACTTGATAAATAAAAACTTGCTTTAAATAGGTTTAGATTCTCCCACACGGTAGCAAGAAAATAATATCTAATGAATAAGAAGCCATTTTCTCATAGCAATAATTACAAAAAATTTACAGAGTTTTGGGTAGCTTTCTTTTTGGTAGGCTGTTTGCTCATAGTAGGAAGCTTATTGGCAATTCTACCTACAATCCCTAAAGTAGTCGCTGCACAAGAAGAAGTCATTTGGCATTGTTCTGCATTTGGGCAGGGCCACCATTATATTGTAGATCAACTCGTAAAAAAAGGTGGAGCAAGTTTTGACCTTGCTATTTATCAAGTTGATAAAAGTCGTCCTTTAAATAAAGACTATTTGGGGCCAGCACCGATAGATTATTTAGAAACGGTGACTCTCGTAGCCAGCCTCGATAATAATACTGCACTAGTAGCAACAGGCCAAAATAGTAAAGGAGTTGTACAGGTTGAAGCATTTGGTAGAACACCTGCTTTCCGTGTCAAGAATAGTACGACGGAGGCTCCTGCAATTGGGCGTTGTGATAGATTTTGGGAAATGGCTAGCAGTCAAACAAGGAAAAAAATTAGAGAGTGTTTAGTAGCAGTTGCTCGTGAACAGGAAGGTAATATTGCAGAAGCCCAACGTTCTAAGTGCTTGTTTATTGATCAGTAAAATATCGATTGAAAAAGCAGCTTTCTACTATAAAAGTTTCGAGCTAAAAAACTATTTTAGATAGTTTTTCCATAGGCTGAAATATTATTTGTTATTTACAAATTGTTTTTGCTAGTAGTTTTTTTTTGCAGAGTTAGCCTACAAAATCTTGGTCAGTTAGGACTTGCAAGTGCCGCCTGATAAATCGCCGCTTGCAGAACGTTGACCCGTCTGGCCGGTTCTTAGAAATGTACGGGGGATTGTCCACACTCAGCGGCGGATGGCCGGCCTGTAATGAGGGGTGCCGATTCAGACTGCTGACTGCTCTGATCAGAGCATCGACTCCGGTGGGCTAGTATAGGCACAGGTATTGAGGGATTTCTCGCGGGATGGCTAAGAGCAAGTTCTGCCCCGAAACGGTCGAGGTGATAATTGACGCTATCCGCGCAACAGGTGGCGACAAGGCCGGCTGGGAAGCAGTGGGGATATCCGAGTGGACTTTCTATAATTGGTGCAAAACCCGTCCTCAGTTTTCCCAGGAAGTCACCCGATGCCTCACTGGGTCTGTGATCGGATTCTAGGCAAGAAGCTGGAAGTCTTTGAGGTACTGCAAGTGTTGCTGGCTGAGGGAGTAGCAACGCCGGCACAAGTGGACATTGTCAGGGACGGATTGAGCGAGTTGACTGAGAAGGTGAGAACGAGTGGCCAGCCCTTGACTTAAAGGCATTAAAAAGGGGTACCGGCGAACACCCCGAAATCGCTGAAATGATAGTTTTGAAAATTGTCTTTTTGCCCTTCAAAGCTATGGGCAGTAAAAAGCTATGGGCTGGCTGAAAATCGCTTTCAATCCTTAAAAAAAACTTGGAAGTTGCTACTAATTAAGAAAGACATTTGGTGAGGGGATACTTGTACCCTCCCCTTTAAGAACTTGGATGTCATAGTTAGATAAATATGTGTTTGGAGAAAGAGCGGCAAATTGAACTTGTGCAATTGCCCCAGTACCATCCCGGTCAAAGGAGAGTGCCCCAGTTGATTGGTTGTAGATAATGCGATGACTTGAATTAGTTGCGGCAGTGCCAACGATAAATTGTGAGGGATGCAGAGTTCCAGGGATTACTCCTGATGTAGTGATTAATAATGATGGAGTGAATATGCCGCCACCGAATCCAGTAGATGAAAGCGCAATTTTATCTCCTTCGTACCATTTAAAGTCAGTAATGGTATCCATACCTTGAGTCGCAGAGTCAAAGGAAAAGTAATCTGCCCCGGTTCCGCCAATCAATACATCAATACCAACACCACCTTTTATCCTGTCATTCCCTGCGTTACCCCAAAGGTAGTTGTTGCCGGGAGTACCGACAATATAGTTGTTGAGTTCGTTGCCGTAACCGTAATAAGCACTACCTACAAGGTGAAGGTTTTCGACATTTGCGCTTAGGGTATAGCTGGCATTATAAGAGTAGACAATATCTGTGCCGGCACCAATATCTTCAACAACCACATCAGTAGTATCGTTTACATCGTATCTGTCACTACCTAAGCCGCCTGTCATCGTATCAATGCCGGCAGCGCCCCAAAGGTAGTTATTCTGGGCATTACCCCATATTCTGTTATTCAGTGCATTGCCATAGCCATAGTAAGCACTGCCACCGAGAAACAGGTTTTCGACGTTCGTACCTAAGGTGTAGTTGATAGAGGTGAAAACAGAGTCTATATCGTCACCGACACCTTCAATAACCACATCGTTGATGTTATCTATATAGTATCTATCACTACCGGAGCCACCTTCCATTATGTCAATGCCTGCACCTCCATCGAGGGTATCATTGCCGGCTAATCCATAGATGCTATCGTTGCCGGTATCCCCCAAAAGGTTGTTATTCTGGGCATTTCCCCATATTCTATTATTCAATGTGTTGCCATAGCCCTTGCCAGCGTTGCCTTGAAGATAAAGATTTTCTACATTTTCGTTTAGGGTATGGTCATGATAAGAGTAGACAATATCTGTGCCAGCACCAACCTCTTCAATAATCTTACCGCCGTAACCAAGCATATTGGAGTAATTTGTTACATCGTATCTGTCATTACCTAAGCCGCCTGACATCGTATCGCTGCCCCCCCAGCCGCCCCAAAGGTAATTATCCTGGGCATTACCCCCTATTCTGTTATTAAGTTCGTTGCCATGTCCATAGTATGCACTGCCTAGAATGTAAAGATCTTCTATATTGGCGCTTAGGGTATAGCTAGCATAAGAGTAGACAATATCATCGCCTATAACTCGGTCTTCAATAACTACATCCCTGGTGTTTTCTAAAGAGTAAGTGTCATTACCGAAGTCGCCTACCATCGTATCAATGCCGACACCGCCCCAGAGGTAGTTGCCGTTGTCATCACCGTCAATATAGTTGTTGAGTTCGTTACCATAGCCGTAGCTCCTAACGTAAAGAGAAGTACCAATAAGATCAAGATTTTCTACGTTTGCACCTAAAGTGTAACTTTTAAGACTGTAGACGCTATCTGTGCCGGCACCTACCCCTTCAATAATCACATCACTGGTTATATCGTATAGAAGGTAAAGGTCATTCTGTAATCCGCCTACTAACGTATCAATGCCGATTCCTCCATTGAGGGTGTCATTGCCGGCTAAACCATAGATACTATCGTTGCCGCTTGTATTTGGATCAGTAAGTCTAGGCAGATTGTCATTCCATGATGTCCCAATGATTGTAGCCATATCAATTACTCCAAATTAGTGTTGTCGAGTTAACTAAAAAGCATCCATTACACTGCTCTTTATCTCAATTGAAACTATGGGCTGGTATCCTAGCAATGAATGATAGTAGCTTGTATTTACCTATGCGATATTCGCTTTTTAAATTTCAAAAAATAGAATAATGATGGAAGAGAGGCAATCCTACACTATTCATTTACAGTATTAGAAAACATAGAGGCTTACATCCTCTATTACTTAAGCTAATAAAGCTATGAAAAATTTAGTTTTTTGCCCGGTTAACAGATTTAAAAAAGCTTGTGAAGGAAATTTTTTGCTTTACGGACAGGCTCAGCGATATCATAAACGAAGATTGTCATTTAGTCAATTGGCCCGAGAACCTGGCCAGCACTCGTATTTAGTTGCTGATAGGAATTGTACAAAGTAATGCGATTACACGGCAGATGCAAACCATTGCTAGCAGAGGGATTAGCGTGAAGATACCAGCTCGTCGTCTCAATCGAGCTAGGCCCCAAAGTTGCCTGCACGAGATGAATGGGGCAGCCTTTATTCATTGCGTGGGATGCGTGAGAGTGCCTGAGCCAATGGGCGAGACTTTCCCTTCAATTCCAGGGTGTTTGCCGGCAGCCGAGACAATCTGTGCAAAGGGGCAGTGCGGAGATGGCCTCCCTTCTGAGACAAAAACACCGGCATCTCGGCTCCCCTGCCTGAGCGCTTTAGGCGTTATTAGCTGAGGGAGTTGCCACGTCGGCACAGGTGGACATTGCGAGGGATAGGCTGAACTCGCTTACGGAGAAGATGAGAACGAGCGGCCAACCCTCGATATGAAAGTATAAAAAATAGGGTGCTGATAAAGGTTTAGATAGCAGGTTTATGCTGAGACGCTCCACACTTTTTTGCGATTGTCAAGCTCAGTTTTTACTGGCTGTTTTCTGATTCTAAGCTGAGCTAGTTCAATCTAGGTAAATCAAAAATATTAGACACAAGAAATTTCAATTTGCGTTGACACTTGCAATCTCATTTTTATTTAATTCAAGGAAAAGTATTTATGAAAGAGATTGAAGAAAATAGCCCCAGCTTCTTTTAGCCAACTGCCTACCAAGTCCGCTATCTCTAGCGCTTGTCTTATTGTCATGTAGCTCAGCTCTTTCTCTTCACGGGCGTTAAGTTCTGCCTTTACTTTTGCAGCTATCTCGGATTCTAGAAAGCTGCTTAGGCGCACGGTGGAGCAGTAGTTCCAAACGGTTATGGGTTGCGTGTCATAGCTGAGCCAAAATGCGTAGCGAACAGCCCGCAATCTCTCTCCTTTTACTACCTCAAACCCGTCCGCTTCCAGTTCCTTTCGATGATGCTTGATGGCATTATTTCATCGCGCTCACCGGCACTTCGTAATATCTGGCGACATCTTCCGTTCGCGCCACGCTGCCAATATATTCGCCGGCCTGATACCTATTGACCATTTCCTCATTGCTCATTTTGCCGTTCCAGCCGGCGACAACCATTAAGATTGCCTTTACCTTGTTGAGGGTTTCTTTGGAGATCTGCTCTGTAACGTTTTCCATGCGATGGTTGCGATACGATGGTGACTCAACCAGTACAAGAGGAGTGTTGGTGAACAGTTCTACTCCTTAACTTTGTGAAAGAAAGTAGTGCTGGGTGAATCTTTACAAGTATACGGAGCTGGCATACTATTTTGGGTTGATCGAAACTTTCTTTTCTATTCTATTAGTGTCCTAACCTTAAAACGTAGTGCTATAAAATTGTAGATTTTGAATTGAAGTGAAATAAAAAAAGCCTGTTACTAATTGAAGTAACAAGCTTTTGACTCGTTTTGAGATCTTACGAATTAAGATTGCCTGTTTTTACCAAACTGAAAAGCTCAAAAATTTCGCCTTTACTGGGGGCTTTTGGTCTCAGTGTTTTCAGTTTCTTTGTCAACTTCCTTGTCGGCTTCCGGGGTTGTTGTGTCCGCGCTGCTGGCTCCCGGCGTTGTTGTTTCCGTGTCGCTGGCTGCCGGCTCAGATGTTGCTGAAGCAAGGGTTGCTTTATTGGTAACTGTGTTAACACCTTTGACTTCCTTCGCCAAAGTGTCGATCTGGCTCAATTGCGCTTCAGTCTCAACCGTGCCGGTGATTGTGACAGCACCCTCATCACTAGCAGCAACAGTTAGCTGACTGGAAGGAAGGTTAGTTTCGAGGGTATTGCGAACTTTACTTTCAATGTCGTCTTCGCTGATATCTTGCGGGTTTCCAACCGCTTCATTCCGCTGATCCCGTGCTCGTTCGTCTGAGGATATTTGAGCTTGACGGGTTTCGCTCGCCGCGTCTTTTGTCGTCTCACGAGCGCTTTCTGCATCCGGAGCTATGGTAGCGGTTTCATTCGTGGAATTGGGAGCGTCAGAGCTTGTCTTAGAAGTGTCTTGGCAAGCAGCAGCACCTAGGACTAAAGCACCGCTTAGGAGAAATGGAATAAACTTTTTCATTGTGTACTTTTTTTCTTGGAACTGCCTAAGGCATCTGTGAGTTAAAGAAATCTTACACTTTATTTCTTTTTATGACAAGTAGTTAATAAAATGATGCAATTTCTGGAAATCAAGCAATCTTTATTCCCATGAAAATTTGGAGCTTTTAGAATATTAATTCTAGAAGCTCCAAGATGGGATTTTAAAAATTTGCCCCTCAATTAGCAACAGCCAGTCAGGCTTATCATGATGCTAAATTTAAGGCGATCAATGCCCCAGATTTTTCGCATCGCGGTCATAAACCGTTTCAGGGAAAGGTACGCCAGGAGCGCCGGTTGTGGCGTAGGTCGCATCACCCGTGTTGGTAGGAGTGGGGGCATCGTACACACCCCAATCCTGAATGCCGCGATGGTTGAGAATTGTGTCAGCGTGGCGAACCTCTTCTTCAGATCCATTCACCATCACCAAATAATCACCGCGTGCCACCCGATCGCCATAAACTTTAGCGCGCTCTTCAGGAATGCCTAAACCAACTAAAGCACCAATCAAACTGCCGGCTGTTGCACCCAGGGCAGTACCGGCCAAGGTGGTGGCAATTGCAGTGGCTTCAGCACCGGCTAGCATGATCGGCCCAATGCCGGGAATTGCTAGGGCACCCAAACCGACTAGCAAACCAGTAAGTCCGCCTAGTGCGCCGCCTGTCAGTGCGCCGGTTGTTGCGCCTTCGTCAGCCTTATTGCCTACGCGATCTTTCACATCAACGCCGGCGATATCTCCCTCGCGATCAGCATCTCGTGCGATCACGGAAACTTTATTCATCGCAAAACCAGCATCGCGCAAGTCGTGGAGCGCTCTTTCGGTTTCTGCGCGGCTAGAAAAAACACCGACTGCCCGTTGATGCCGGCCAGCACCTCTGTCGGTGCTACCCGCGGGTGCGTCATAGATGCCCCAATCTTGAATTCCACCACGGCTGAGGATCGTTTCTGCCGCATGGATTTGCTCGTCTGTACCTTCTACGAGCACTAAATAATCGCCCTTAGAGACGCGCTCATTGTAGCCTTTAGCACGATCTTCGGGAACTCCCAACCCGACCAGTGCGCCCACCAGACCGCCGGCAGCAGCACCAATCGCACCGCCGATCAAAGTGTCCCCTAAAATAGAGGCCAGAGCGCCTCCTGCCATAATAGGGCCAATTCCCGGAATCGTCAGCGCAGTCAGACTTCCGATTAAACCGATCAAACCTCCTGTCGCAGCACCGGCTACAGCACCGGCTTTCGCGCCCTCGCCCGCTTCTTTACCCGGACGATCACTCATTCCAACGCCGCCTACGTCCTTGCGTCCGTCACTATCCTGGGCAACGACGGAGACTTTATGCATGGGGAAGCCAGAAGTTCTCAGTTCATTGAGTGCCGCCTCGGCGTCACGGTAGTGGGAAAACACACCCACTGCACGTTTGTGTTGACCTATTGCCATTTTTCCTTCCTCCATTATCTGCAATCTGAGCGGGCAGGCATGACACGGTTTACCAGCCTGTCCCACTTATTTACACACTTTTTGTCTAGCGTATTCATCAGCCGCTAGGGATAACGTCACTCTCTATCAAGAGATAGAGAAGTAATCAGTCAAAGCGGAATTAATTTTCTTTCTCTTTTTCTTTCTCTTCTCCTTTCTCTTCATCTGTATCCTGATCTTTTTCGTTGCTATCTCCAGGAACTGCGGATTTTACAGTGGCTTTAACATCCACAGTTTTAACCCCTTTAATTTCCTTGGCTAAAGGTTCGATTCTAGCTAGCTGTTCTGGTGTGGGAACCACTCCGGATATCACCACCGCTCCCTCATCGGCTTTAACCGCTAGAGAACTTGCCGGTAAATTCACTTCCAATTTGCTGCGAATTTCGCTTTCTAAATCGTCATCTGCTCTTTCTAATGGGTTGCCGGCAACATTGTTGCGTTCCTCTCTGGCACGGATATCAGCATTGGCTTGTGCTCTGCGAACTTCGCTGACGCCATCCTTCTGATTTTCTTTAGCAGTTTCAGCATCTGGAGCTTTGGGGTTCGTCTCTGTAGTGGTATCGGGAGCATTAGAACTTGTTTTAGCTACGTCACTGCAAGCGCCGGCACTTAAAACTAATAGACTGCTGAGTAATAAAGTTGTTAGCTTTTTCATTTTCCTTCTCCTTAATGTATTGGTAAAACTTGTTGGTGACTAAGGTTAGTTACATCCCCATCCAAGCATCTGATGGCACATCACTTATTTGTTTTCTTTGAGCGTCGTAGATGATCAAGTCTTCAATCTGCCGCTGAGTCAGAATTTTTTCAGCGATGGCAATCTCTTTGTCTGAGCCTTCTACCATCACCAAATAGGCTCCGCGTGAGACGCGTTCGTAATAACTTTTTGCTTGAGCTTCGGGAATGCCCAAACCGACAAAAGCCCCCATAAAACTCCCCGCCGCCGTACCAATTGCACTCCCCGCCAGCGTGGTTGCCAGGGCAGTTGCTTCCGCACCCGCTAACATAATCGGCCCAACGCCGGGAATGGCGAGTATGCCCAACCCGACCAGTAAGCCAGCTACTGTTCCCAAAGCCCCACCAGTCAACGCACCTGTCGCAGTGTTTTCTTCCGCTTGATTGCCACTTTCGGCGCTTTTAACCAGGTTGGCAATCTCCCTATCTTCCTCAGTATTTCTGGAAATTACAGAAATCTTTTCTATAGGAAAGCCGGCTGCTTTTAGTTCCGTAAGTGACGCCACAGCATCTTCGATTTTGGCAAATATGCCGACAGCGCGTTTGGTTAGAGAGGAACCCATTTGCTTTTTTAGGTAGTTGAAACAGTGAATAAAAAATCAGTTTTATACATTTATATTAAGCTGAACTTGCTTAAGAGTTCATCACTCTTTAGGTGTAAGTTAAGGCTCTGTCGGTAGAGGGATAAAATAGCAAAAATGACATCTTCATTGCATTGTTACTAGCAGAATGTCATGGGTTATAGGGGGTGACTCAGTTAACCTCTGGCTGTTTAAGCCACGCAAAGCAGCGCGATCTCCTCTCGTGCAGCCGGGTGCGCTTTAGCGGTGTTAGAGACAAGAGTTGAAGGGAATTGAGTGCCGCAGTTGATCCCGGCACGGTATTCAAGTCATTGCCTCTGTTAAAGCCGGCGAAGGGCAAGAAAATCTTACGTTGATTTAAATTCTTAATAATAAATTCTAGATGTTACTGCCAATTGCCTACTAAGATGTCGGGTGCCTATTTCCTTGGTTGAAACGCAGGGTTATCATCCATCAGCTTTAATTGGACTTGGCGGAGTGCTGCTGCTTTGGCAGTTTTAGGATTTCCTTTTAACTGTTTATACAACTCCTCGGCTAACTGAGCAGTGAAATTGTCGTTCACTAGCCATAAGGAAGCAATGATACTGCGTGCGCCGGCTTTCACAGCAACTCCCGCAACTGCCAAAGTCGCTCGTTTATCTCCCTTGGCGGTTTCACAGCCAGAAATAATCAGCAACTCACGTTGGTTAGAAGTTCTTTGCTCGCTTATTCACAAGCTGTTATCTAAATCTTTAACTTTGAGATCTTTGTCCCAAACATCGATAGAGGTTTGATTTGAATCAGAACTAAATTTACCCTGCGTTTCTATATGAAGCACAGAGATAGAACCTGATTGAAATGTGGTTGGTAAAGTGACATCAATAAAATCTCTCTTGAGAAGAATCTGAGTTTAAGTAGGAAATTATTCTTGAATTTTATTAAGTTCACTTTTTACATAGGGAATGGGCGGCGAATCTTTCCCCTCAAATTTTTGTTTTTCACTAATGCCGGCAGCTAAAACCTTTAACTTTTTCGGTAAGAAAGAGCTTCCTAGTTTTGGCAAGCTTTATATCGGCACCCTCTGAGGTTAAGGGTGGGTAACCCCTTATCTCTCCTGAGTAAGCCGACAAAACAGCCGGTGATTGCAACACCCGTGGTGTGATCACCAAAATCTATACAAAATATAAAACACCTTTAGGCTTGAGACTATACAACTTTGCCCACTGGATTTCGTCCACCTGTCGAGATTGACTAAAAATTTCTATCTTAAGGGGGATTCATAAATTTTTCAGAAAGCTCTATGGTTGAGATCGGTTGTTTACGCGTCGATCACCAATCGCACCGCAGTTGCCTGAAGGCTTGAAATGTCTGTGCTGCCGGCAGTTACTTCCGATTGTGATTGCCGGCCAAGCTGTAGCGCATTTCAGGATCTGTTGAGACTTTGCCAGGAAATAAGAAAACAATAGAGGAAAGCGAGTGTTTAGCCCTTTGTCGGTCAGAGTAAAAAATTAGCTGTTAATATGGGGTAAAATTTTGCTCATTCTTGCCTGTCCCTTTTCATTCTCAAATATTTGTGCCGGCCTGACTTGACAAACCTGTGGAGAAAGCTCTCACAAAAAAGTTTAATTCAAATTGTTAATAATCTAAAATCAGATAAAAAACTTGTTAGTCATTAAGTTTGAATTAAAAACTTTCAAGAATAAAAGCATTTTTTATTAGTGCTTATACATTGCATTCAGGCTATTTTGAAGTTTATTGTACTGACAAGTTCGGTTAATCATCCGTGGTTTTTCGTTTCTAATCGTTAGAGAAACAAAAGTCGAAGTAATGTTCTATACCAATACCGTTGATTGGTATATCTTCAGGAATACATTTAAACTTAAGCAATCTTGTTTTAGAAAAAAGTTTAGCTTGTAGACCTTAAAGAATTAGCACAAACGCAATACCTGAAGAGCTGAAACACTTTTTCTGGTTTGGACAAGCCGCATCCAAGCGAGGTTGTATTGTCAATTACAAGCTAACTTTACACAATCTTAATTCTTCAGGTATAAACTGATGCATTTTTTTAGGAATGAATTACATAAAGTGGCGTTTATTTTTGTTCCGTATTTATAGCAACCTCATCCTTTAGGCAGAAGAAGGTCATAAACTAAAATGATATTGTTTTGGTTAATCAGAGCAATCCAAAACAAAAGCTTAAAGTGAAGTTTTCCAGTCTGCAAAAGACAGCAATTTGTACTTCATTATAAGCTAAGCGAACGCTTCCTTCAAACTCATTTTTTTTGTAACGTTCTGGTGAAAACGTTCCCAGTGATGTTTGATAGCTAACTGCTTTTGACACTTCTAAAAAACAGCATCGAACGACTAAATATCTGAGGCTACTTATGTCCCTGTACGAAGGTAAAATAACTAACGATCTCAGCAATGTTGTATCTCTAGCCGAATCTGCTCAAAAACTCGCTTCATCGCCGAGTTCCCAAGCTTCAGACAACGGCGTTCACAGCTCCGAAGACTCCCTTCCACAGGTGCCCGATCTCGTCTGCTTATGTCATTTGCGCTGGGATTTTGTCTACCAACGGCCTCAACATCTGTTGAGCCGGTGTGCAAAAACGCGGCGCGTATTCTTGATCGAAGAGCCAATGTTCGTTTCTGAACCGGAAGGACGGTTGGATGTCAGCCAGCGCGAGAGTGGAGTGTGGGTGATTGTTCCACATTTGCCAGAAGGCATGGGTGAAGAGGCGGTAAATACCCTTCAACAAAAACTCATTGACGAGCTGTTTGCAGAACACAGCATTGATCAGTACATTTTGTGGTACTACACGCCAATGGCGATGGCGTACACGCGGCATCTCAAGCCCTTGGCAGTTGTCTATGATTGCATGGATGAACTTTCGGCCTTCAAAGGAGCGCCACCGGCACTGAAAGAGCGCGAAGCTGAACTGTTCAAACGTGCAGACTTAGTATTCACCGGCGGGCATAGCCTTTACGAAGTGAAGCGCAACCAGCACCCCAACGCCCACCCATTTCCCAGCAGCATCGAAGCAGCGCACTTTGCACAAGCGAGAAACCTATCAGAAGATCCGGCAGATCAGGCAAATATCCCCCACCCGCGCCTCGGTTTCTATGGGGTGATAGATGAACGGATGAATCTTGAACTGCTTGCTGGCATTGCCGAAGCGCGTCCTGACTGGCATCTGGTGATTATTGGGCCGATTGTCAAAATCGATCCCGCCGTCTTGCCGCGTCACGCAAACATTCACTATCTGGGCGGCAAATCTTATCAAGAATTGCCATTGTATCTTGCCGGCTGGGATGTCGCGTTGCTGCCATTTGCGCTCAACGAGTCAACGCGCTTTATTAGCCCCACCAAAACCCCAGAATACCTCGCTGCCGGCAAGCCGGTGGTGTCAACCTCTATCCGTGATGTGGTGCGTCCCTATGGGGAGCAAAACTTGGTGGCGATCGCAGATACCTCTGCCGAGTTTGTTACCGCAGCGGAAGCAGCGCTGAATCAGAATGCCGGTGAATCAGCGCAATGGCTGAGTGAGGTGGATGTCTTCCTCTCTCAAACGTCTTGGGATCGCACTTGGGGGCAGATGTTGCAACTGATTGAGTCTGTCATTAGCGATCGCATGGCATCGGCAGACGGTTTAGTAGGTTCAAAGGAAAATCGCAACACTGCCGCCTCCGTTCATCACGGATAGCAGACAGTCAAGTTTGACCCCTTCGATTTAACGTTCCACCGGCAGCGACTATTCCCGGCTGCGTCGGGAGCGATTTGTTCAACAATTTCCTGCTTTGAAGCGGCCTTTTCATCCTTTGAGAGAAAGTGAGAAAAGTGAGTGACCGCCTGATTAAATACAAAAAGTGAGGTACTTCAATGTTCGATTATTTGATTGTGGGCGCAGGTTTTTCAGGAAGCGTGCTCGCCGACCGGCTAGCGCGTGAATGCAACAAAAAGGTTCTGATCGTTGACACGCGCAACCATATCGGCGGCAATGCCTATGATTGCTATGACGAATCTGGCCTTCTCATCCACAAATACGGCCCGCATATCTTTCACACCAACTCCCGCGAAGTCTTCGAGTACCTCTCGCAATTCACCGAATGGCGGCGCTACGAGCACCGCGTTATTGCCAGCGTTGATGGGCAACTCGTTCCAATCCCGATTAACCTCGACACTATCAATAAACTCTACGGTTTGAAACTGACTTCCTTCGAGGTCGAAGAGTTTTTCAAGTCGGTTGCTGAGCAAAAAGAATACATCCGCACTTCAGAAGATGTCGTTGTCAGCAAAGTCGGACGGGAACTGTACGAGAAGTTTTTCCGCAACTACACCCGCAAACAATGGGGACTCGACCCATCCGAACTCGATAAGTCAGTGACGGCCCGCGTTCCTACCCGCACCAACCGCGATGATCGCTATTTCACAGACACCTATCAAGCGATGCCGCTGCACGGCTATACCCGGATGTTTGAGCGGATGCTGACGCACCCCAACATCAAGATCATGCTCAATACCGACTACCGCGAGATTCAGAACATTATTCCGTATCGGGAAATGATCTATTCCGGGCCGGTCGATGAATTCTTCAATTATCGCTTTGGGAAATTACCCTATCGCTCCTTAGAATTCAAGCACGAAACCCACAATATGCCGAAGTATCAACCCGAGGCAGTGGTTAACTATCCCAACGAACATCTTTACACCCGCATTACCGAGTTCAAGTACCTGACCGGACAAGAACATTCTAAAACAAGCATTGTTTACGAATTTCCCCGTGCAGAAGGCGACCCTTACTACCCCGTGCCGCGCCCAGAGAATGCCGAAGTTTACAAGAAATACAAGGCGCTGGCTGACGCGACCCCAGGCGTGCATTTTGTAGGCCGGCTCGCAACTTACAAGTATTACAACATGGATCAAGTGGTGGCTCAGGCGCTGACGATCTACAAACAAATTAGCACCCAGCCACAAGAAGCCGGTGTCACAGAGGTAGTCCAGAAGAAAATGGCTCCCGACATCACCCTGCCGCCGGCATTAGAAACCCCAGGACTTGCGCTTTCAAAATTAGAATCTCTAGGAGGCAACGGTAATGGTAAAGCCACTTCCTAACCCGCGCCTTGAAATGTGGGGCGGAGTGGAATGCACCGTTAACCGTGTACGCGACCAGTATTTTGACCAGTTGGAGCGAAACGGCCACGCAACGCGCCTAGAAGACCTCGATTTGTTTGCAGAGCTGGGCGTGTCTGCCCTTCGTTACCCGGTGATCTGGGAACGAACAGCCCCTAATAATGTCGAGGATGCCGACTGGTCATGGGCGGATGAGCGACTCGGACGCCTGCGGGAACTGGGCATTCGCCCGATTGTGGGACTGGTTCACCACGGCAGTGGGCCTCCCCATACCAGCCTGATCGATCCGGCGTTTCCGGAGTTGCTGGGCCGGTTCGCCGGCGCAGTGGCAAAGCGCTATCCGTGGGTAGAAAGTTACACGCCGATCAATGAACCCTTGACAACGGCACGTTTCAGCGGACTGTACGGCCATTGGTATCCGCATGGCTGTGATGATGCGACGTTCCTACAGGCTTTGATCGTAGAGTGCCGCGCCACTGTGCTGTCAATGCAGGCAATCCGGCAAGTAAACCCCACGGCACAGCTGGTTCAAACTGAGGACTTATGTAAGGTTTTCAGTACGCCCCTGTTGGCGTATCAGGCGGAGCTGGAAAATCATCGCCGATGGCTGAGCTTCGATCTGCTGTGCGGTCGTGTCAACCGTGACCATCCCCTTTGGAAATATATACTCAAGGCCGGCATCCCTGAGGCTGAACTTGATTTCTTCCTTGAGCAGCCTTGTCCGCCCGATATTTTGGGTATTAACCATTACCTGACGAGCGATCGCTTCCTGGATGAGCGCCTGGAACGCTATCCAACGAGCACGCATGGAGGCAATGGCCGGCACAGGTACGCAGATGTGGAAGCCGTGCGTGTCTGTACCGAAGGGATAGCAGGGCCGCGCCGGCTACTGACAGAGGCGTGGGAGCGCTACCATCTGCCAATGGCTGTAACCGAAGTCCATCACGGCTGCACGCGAGAGGAGCAACTGCGCTGGTTTTATGAAGTCTGGGGGGCTGCAGAAAGTCTGCGGCAGGAGGGAGTAGACGTGCGGGCGATCACAGCTTGGTCGCTCCTCGGTTCCTACGACTGGAATACCCTGGTGACTCGCCTCAGCGGTCACTATGAGCCAGGAGTGTTCGATCTGCGTTCCCCCCATCCCCGCCCAACCGCACTTGCCCGAATGCTGCGCGAGTTCTCTACCGGGGGCAAATATGAACACCCTCTGCTTGAGATACCGGGTTGGTGGCATAGAACCCAGCGGCTGCTCTATCCGGCAGTGAGTTGTGACGTTGAAAGCAAGCCCAATTTTGTGGAAGTTCAACTACCCAGCACAAATTCATCCACGCCGCGCCCCCTAGCGATTATTGGAGCTAGAGGAACCTTAGGAAATGCCTTTGCTCGCCTGTGCGAACTGCGAGGCATTCCCTACCACCTTTTAACTCGTCAGGAAATGGATATTGCTGATCCAGTTTCTGTAGATGGGGCGTTGAGTGAGTTGCAGCCTTGGGCAGTTGTGAATGCTGCCGGTTATGTTCGCGTGGACGATGCGGAACACGAACCTCACAAATGCCTGCGCGAGAACGCTGAAGGGCCGGCAATTTTGGCGGCTGCGGCGCAAAAGCGGGGAGTTGCCTTGCTCACTTTCTCATCGGATCTGGTATTCGATGGAGCCACAATTTCACCATACGTCGAGAGTGATGCGGTTGGCCCGCTCAATGTTTACGGGCGCAGCAAAGCAGAAGCTGAGGTTAGGGTTTTACAGGCGCATCCTTCGTCGCTTGTGATCCGTACCAGTGCCTTCTTTGGGCCGTGGGACGATTATAACTTCGTGACCGTTGCCCTGCGAACGCTCTCTGCTGGGCATCCTTTCATGGCTGCAGAGGATGCGGTGATTTCGCCGACTTACGTCCCAGACTTGGTGAATGCCAGCTTGGATCTGTTAATTGATGGCGAGTATGGGTTGTGGCATTTGGCTAATCCAGATGCGATCGCTTGGGCTGATTTCGCACGGATGGCGGCTAAACTTGGCGGTGTCAGTGCCGGCCACGTTGATGCCCGTCCAGTCCGAGAACTCGGACTTGTCGCGCCCCGCCCCACTTACAGCGCTCTCAGCAGCGAACGCGGCGTGCTGCTTCCGTCTCTGGAAAATGCCTTTTTCCGCTATTTCCACGAGCGCGGGTGATACAAAAATGCAACTCAGCTCAAGAGAATTTCCTAAAACCCATTTTGTAGCGTTCTCTTAGAATAAAGTTCAAAAGATGAAAGTTCA
Organism: Microcoleus sp. FACHB-672; assembly: GCF_014695725.1. NCBI lineage: Bacteria > Bacillati > Cyanobacteriota > Cyanophyceae > Oscillatoriales > Microcoleaceae > Microcoleus > Microcoleus sp. FACHB-672. The sequence continues at coordinate 18,985 of NZ_JACJOU010000019.1, forward strand.
ATCAAGTATTTTTATGATTTATAAAAATACTTGGTTAACTCATCTTTGACTTTTTTATTTATATTGAGAAATCAGGCCGGCACTCTGTTTAGTGTGTCTGCTCCTTCGCTCTAACCTAATGGTAGAGCAGAGTTCCATTTAGCTAGTCAGATTACTAAAGGTTACAAAAACACTTTTTATCACAATTTTAAAGCTGATTGCTAGTGATTCACATAGCAGCAGTTTTCTTGTGAAATTTGACCTCTAAAATCAGCCATATTTGATTTTTCTAAAATTGTTCGCTTTTTCTATGGGCGCGTCTTCCATTCACTTTTTTTAATGACTTACCCCCAAAAAACTTATCTCTTTTTAAGAGCAAGCTTTTTAGCCAATACCCCTATCAAATCGTACAAACCTTTAATGAAACAATGTATTCAAAATAACAAATAATTGTAGTATCACATCTTCTTCCTCAAGATAGAGGAGTAACTTTAACAGATCGCTTAAATTATTGGAATGGCAAACCAAATGTATTTTCAGCAAAATCAAGCTTAACCGTACGAGACTTGGCTGTAACCAAACAGAACAGAAGAAACTTAGTTGGTTAGCCTTGCAAGGATAAAACTTAAAAAAGAAGTTTTGACTGTTGGTAATTCTGAGGTTTGCCGACAGCTATGGAGCTTCACAATTTCACTTTAGCCATTCAAAGGAGTCTGTATGAGTCTGGTTATAAAAGCGATCCAATATCCCGAAAAATTGGACAAGAAACGGATCGCCCAGTTTCATCGAGAAATTGAAGCCGTGGTTGCTGCTGGAGGGAATATTATTTTGATCGACTTCAAAAATGTTTCATTTATTAGCAGTCCAGGTTTAATTCCTCTAGTTTCAGCGTTTAGAAAAGTTAAAGTCGCTGGATGCAAATTCTTTGTTTGCTCCATGAACGCCCAAGTCAGAATGTTATTTGAGTTAACGGGTTTGAATCAAGTTTTTGAGACTTTTACTACTAATCGAGATGATTTTTCCAAGCCGGCTTTCTCAAAAAATATCTCATTCAAATCTTCTACGCTCAAAGTGAGTCAGTTAGTCGAAAAATAATCATAGAACCCATTTTGTGAGTTGCTGTCTTTGTACCAATTAAGATAAAGCTTTTAAAAATGAACCTAGAACTGCTCAGGCAAGCTAGGTTTTTATTTGTTAATTGAAACATTTACAGGTTGTCCGGCTATTTCGGGAAGCACCCCACCCATTAAACTGCGGCAAGCCAAGATTCTCTAAAACAATAATCAACGGGGCGGGTTTTCGCATTTATGCTCACAAAGGTTTTTTTGGGGGATATCCATTGCCGGCAGCGTCTCTTCCTTTAGGTGGATTTTTGTCAGCAAGACTACTCATGAAAATCTAAAATATGAGATTCTAGAAGCAGAACAAGCGTTGAAAAATTTATGTAGCTCAACTGACATTCATCAGCAGCCATCTGTCTAAAAAAAAGAACATTACCGAGTATTAAAAATGCCAGAAAGCAAATCAACTATTTTAGTCACCGGCGGTGCCGGCTACATTGGCAGCCATGCGGTACTCGCCCTGCAGCAAGCCGGTTACGATCCGATCGTTCTTGACAATCTGGTGTACGGGCATCGAGAAATTGTTGAAGAGGTATTAAAGGTTAAGTTGATTGTCGGCGATACCAATGATCGTGCTTTACTGGATGACCTTTTTGCGACTCACTCCATTGACGCTGTCATGCATTTCGCCGCCTATATTGCCGTCGGTGAATCCGTTACAGATCCAGGCAAATATTACCGCAATAATGTCAATGGAACGCTGACGCTTTTAGAAGCAATGGTGGCGGCAAATATCAAGCAATTTGTCTTCTCCTCCACTTGTGCGGTTTACGGAATGCCAAAAACTGTTCCGATGGCTGAAGATCACCCTCAAGATCCGATCAGTCCTTACGCAACCAGCAAGCAAATGGTGGAGCGTATCTTAGCAGATTTCGATATAGCTTATGGCTTAAAATCAGTTGCTTTCCGTTATTTTAACGCTGCCGGTGCTGAGGCAAGCGGCTTGCTGGGAGAAGACCACAACCCGGAAACTCATTTAATTCCTTTAGTATTACTAACTGCCTTGGGTAAACGAGAATCTGTCTCCATTTTTGGCACCGACTATCCAACTTCAGACGGCACTTGCATTCGAGATTATATTCATGTGAGTGATTTAGCTCAAGCTCATGTTTTAGGCTTGGAATATTTGCAAAAAGGGGGAGATAGTAACGTATTTAACTTAGGGAATGGCAGCGGGTTTACCGTGAGAGATGTGATAGAATCGGCACGTCTGATAACCGGCAAAGAAATTAAAATCATAGAAAGCGAACGCAGAGCCGGCGATCCTCCTGCCTTGGTGGGAAGTAGCGACAAAGCCCGAAAAACTTTAGGTTGGAATCCCCAATATCCTGACATCAAAGAAATTCTCACTCACGCATGGCAATGGCACCAAAAGCGACATATTAACTAGGGGACAATACTGGGAATTTGGCAATGCAACCTCAAGTTATTTTTGGAAATGCCGGCACGGAAGGTGCCCCTCGCCGGGGTTGGTTTATGGGGCACTTTCTAGACCTTCCTGATGATCCTCGTTCCACTTCCGAACTTGAAGTGAAATGGGCTGTTCATGAAGCGGGAGAAGGGAGAAATCAGTGGGCGACAAATGCTGAAGCAACCACCCTTTCTATCCTAATTCAAGGGCGATTTTCTATTCAATTTCCCGAACAAGAATTTATGCTTTCTCGTGAGGGCGATTATGTTCTGTGGTCTCCTGGAGTGCCTCATACTTGGTTAGCCGAAGAAACTTCGACCATTCTTACCATTAGATGGCCATCAAAGTCAGGGGATAGTGTGGCAACAAGTCGCGCCGGCACAGACCAGTGAATAATGATGAGCTTGGAAATAAAACGGTGGAGCAAAATTATGTATGAGCTTGCTTAATTTTTTCGAGCTATTAAGTTTTACAACAAATTGGCCGGAACCCTAGGCACAAACATGGAATAAAAATCTATTGTCAAGTTAGAGACCGTTATACAAAAACCCGACACGGGAACTCTGACCTAAAGTAGCTAGGATTGATTATCCATGAGTTCGTTTGGTAAATGGCTTGAGAATTGTTACATACAACAGCAGCCTGGTGAAGGCAGTAGCCAGAGTAATTTTGAATTAAGCAAAATGGCCTATCCACGCCCACAGTTACAACGCCCCAATTGGATGTCTCTTAACGGCCCGTGGAAGTTTACTTATGACGACGATGGGCGATTTGTTCAACCTAGTGATATTTCCGAGTGGACGCACACCATTGAGGTGCCGTTTGCGCCGGAAACGACCCGCAGTGGCATCGGCGACACCGGCTTCCACCCAAATTGCTGGTACGAACGCGAATTTGACGTGCCGGCAGGCGGAGGAAGAGTGCTGCTGCAATTTGCCGCAGTAGATTATCGTGCCCGTGTCTGGGTCAACGGTCAATTCATCACAGAACATGAAGGCGGCAACACCCCGTTCACCGCCGACATGACCCACGTTCTGAATGAAAATGGGCCGCAGCGGGTAACAGTCTGGGCGCAAGACGACCCCCAAGACTTAGCCAAACCCCGTGGCAAGCAAGATTGGCAGCTGGAACCCCACAGTATTTGGTATCCGCGTACAACCGGCATCTGGCAAACCGTCTGGGTTGAACGCGTTCCCCCCACGTATATCAGAAACATTCGCTGGACACCGGACTTCGAGCGCTGGGAAATCGGCTTTGAAGCCTTTGTTTCCGGCGAACCGTGCAATGACATCCAACTGAAGGTGAAACTCTCCCTTGGGTGCCAGATGCTCGTTAATGATACCTACGAAGTCATTAACCGGGAAGTTCACCGCCGCATCGCCCTTTCCGACCCAGGCATCGACGACTACCGCAACGAATTGCTTTGGAGTCCGGAAAAGCCTAGCCTGATCGACGCCGAGATTGAGCTTTGGTGTGATGGCCAACTCATGAATGTCGTTAGATCCTATACGGCAATGCGGTGTGTCGCGATCCAGCGTGACCGCTTCATGCTCAACGGGCGTCCCTACTATTTGCGGCTGGTTCTCGACCAAGGCTACTGGCCCGAAAGCTTCATGACCGCGCCCTCAGATGAGGCGTTGCGGCGGGATGTCGAGTTAGTCAAAGCGATGGGATTTAACGGGGTGCGGAAACACCAGAAAATTGAAGACCCCCGCTTTTTATACTGGGCAGACGTGCTCGGTTTGCTCGTTTGGGAAGAAATGCCCAGCGCCTACCGCTTCACCCCGAAAGCCGTGGAACGCATTACGAAGGAATGGGCGGAGGTCATTGAGCGGGATGTCAGCCACCCCTGTATCGTGGTGTGGGTGCCGTTCAATGAATCTTGGGGCGTTCCGAACTTAACAGAAAGTGCAGCGCACCGGAACTATGTGCAAGCGCTGTATCACTTGACCAAAACCCTCGATCCGACGCGCCCGGTAATCGGCAACGATGGCTGGGAAAGTACGGATACAGACATTATTGCGATTCACGATTACGACAACAAACCCCAGCGTTTAGAAAAGCGCTACGGGCCGCAGGTTGACCTGACGAAACTGTTCGACCGGCAGCGTCCCGGCGGGCGCATCCTCACCCTCGACGGCCACCCCCACCAGGGACAGCCGGTGATGCTCACCGAGTTCGGCGGTATTGCCTATGCCGGTCGCGAAGCACCCGAAACCGACAAAGTCTGGGGATATGTACGGGCAGAGGAAATTTCAGAACTGCAATTGCGCTACACAGCGCTGTTGGAAGTGGTGAACAGAATAGAGATGTTCAGCGGATTCTGTTACACGCAGTTAACGGATACGTTTCAGGAAGCCAATGGCTTACTGTATGGCGACCGCACACCCAAATTTCCCATTGAAGCAATCGCAACGGCAACCTTAGGAGGAGAGGAAGAGGACGATGTATTCTGTGGAACGATTAAAGCCGGATGGCCGCAAGCTGACCCTATACAGTCGATTCCCCATTGACCCCGCCATAAAAGCCACCAGCCCCAGCGATGAGCCGGTGCAGGCGAACCCTCACCTGCGCTGGCATCCCTTGCGGGGAGAATGGATAGCCTATGCCAGCCACCGGCAAGGGCGCACGTTTATGCCGCCGCCGGAATACAATCCTTTGGCACCCAGCATCAATCCTGAGTTTCCCACGGAACTACCTCAGGGGAAATATGATGTGGCGGTGTTCGACAACCGCTTTCCCTCTTTGGCGCTGGCGGCGCAAAATCCGCCGGCAAGTATTGTGGAGACGCTGCCGGCAAATGGGGCGTGTGAGGTGGTGGTGTTTACGCAAGATCCGGAAGCCACTTTCGGTTCCCTGCCGCTAGATCACCTGGAACTGCTGTTGCAAGTCTGGGCAGATCGGACACGGGCAATTGGAGAAAATCCTCACATTCAGTATGTGCTGCCCTTCGAGAACCGGGGCGTGGAAATGGGGGTGACGTTGCTGCATCCCCACGGGCAAATCTACGCCTATCCCTTGGTACCGCCGGTGCCGGCAAGGATGCTGGAATGTCAGCAAGCCTATTACCGGCAACACCAACGAGGTGTGCTGGAAGATTTGATTCAAAAGGAAATTGCGGACAAACAGCGGATTATCTATCTGGATGAACACGCCATCGCTTTCGTGCCGGCGTGTGCGCGTTATCCCTATGAAGTGTGGGTTGCCCCGATCAAGCCGGTTGCGACGTTTGGGGATCTGACGCCACAACAGCGTCAAGCACTCGCCAGAGCTTTAAAGACCGTCACCCTCAAATATGATGGGATGTGGCACCGGCCTTTCCCTTACTTGATGGCGTGGTTTCAAGCGCCGACAGATGGGCAGCCGCATCCCGAAGCACATCTGCACGCAGAGTTCTATCCGCCCTACCGCACAAGTGAACGCCTCAAGTATCTGGCGGGAACTGAACTGGCAGCAGGGCTGTTTGCGAACGATGCTTTGCCAGAGGAAAAAGCCAAAGATTTACAGGCAGTTGTCGTGAATATCGAAACGCCAGTGGCTTTATGATCCGCCTTTAAGAATTGGGAAAAGATCCCCCCACGCCACCCTAGTGGGGGCTTTCAATTCCCCTTAATCAGGTGGCTAGAAAAATTGAAAATGCAGCCGTACAATCGAGAAAGCCTATGAATCGATTCACTGAAGAAGTCTCCACGAAGCTAGCGTTAATCCGCAACGCCCTAAGTGAAACCGAGGCGCAAGGTGTGCGACTGCGCGGCACAGATTGGTTTGCTTGGGCAACTGCCGGCGCATCTAACACGGTATTGCTCACTGCAGAAACCGGCGTGGCGGAAGTGTTGGTGACTGCCGGTGATGCCTGGGTTCTAACCGATGAAATTGAAGCGCAGCGCTTTAAGGATGAAGAACTGCCCAATAATTTCAAGGTGCACGTTAATCCTTGGGCGGATGCGGCTGCCCGTGAGTCTTTCGTGCGCGAAGTCACCCATGACGGGAAAGTTTTAAGCGACCGGCCTATTCCTCATGTCGAGAAGCGATTACCTGCGTCTTTACAACTGCAAAAACAAGTGCTTTTGTCAAGTGAATTGGAGCGGTATCGCGAAGTGGGGCGTAAGGCAAGCGAAGCCATGACAGAAGTGCTGTTAGCCGCTAAGCCGACTTGGACAGAATACCAACTAGCTGGTGCCGGTGCTGAGGCGTTGTGGGCGAGAGGGCTGCATCCAGCGTTGACTTTGGTTGCCGGTGACAGGCGGTTGCCGCTTTACCGGCACGCAACAGCCACAGGCGAATCCCTAGGCCGGCAAGCGATGCTGGTGTTTTGCGCCAGGGGATACGGAGTTTTTGCCAATCTCACCCGATTTGTTTCATTTGGAAAACTTCCAGATAAAGACGCCCAATTGCACCAGCACGTTCGCGAAATTGAATCCCTAGCCTTGGCTGTTTGTCAACCAGAAACGCCCCTCAATCAGGTTTACAAAACTCTGGAACAAGCTTATAACGCGCACGGTTATCCCCAAGCAATTTATCAACATCACCAGGGAGGAACGACTGGATATTTGTCACGAGAAATTGTGGCAAATCCTAATACGGACGATCTGTTAAAAGCAAATATGGCGATGGCTTGGAATCCCAGTTTGCCTGGGGCAAAAATTGAAGATACTTTTGTGATTCTTGAAGGTGGGAAGTTAGAAAATTTAACGTTCGATCCCAATTGGCCAAGTGTTGAAGTTGAAGGAAGGCAGCGCCCGGTGCCGGTGGAGGTTACATAATTCCGATTATGTTGCATTCGAGTTTTTTAATAGCACTATCCGGTTGTGGATGGTGCTATTAAAAAACTTTACGTCACCTCCTATTTTGTCCGTATTTCTGCTCTATCTCGTAAAAACAAGAGAAGCAGAGAAGATCAACAGCAAAGGTTCGTAAAATGGATGAAGTCGTCAAAAAAATAGCGGCCTTGGGTTTACCAGGTATCATCCTGGTGGTAACGATGGCTGCGACAGGTTTGACAGGAGCGGCTGCGATAACAGCAGCTTTGGCATTTCTGGGTGGCCCGGCGGGAATGCTAGGCGGCATTGCTATCCTAGGTTTGACGGGATTGATTGCAGATGCTCTAACAAAAATGGGGCTGGAGGACTTGCTGACAGCGATTTATTGCCAAAGGCGTTTATCTGCGCCACACGGGCAACTATTAGATGAGATTGAGACGTTATCCCTGTTTGATGGCGACATAAAACAAAGGCTCAAGCTGACTGTGACAGATGGCTGCGGCTGTTCGGCAGCGAGCAAAGAAGGCATTTCAGAGATTACCAGGGAGGCTGTCGCCATTTTAGAAGCTGTCCCAGGAATAACACCGGCACATCACAGGGATTTTAATAGTTCCAATCCGATTATGAGGCTCAGGGATGGGACAGCGGTTAGGGCTTGGAAAAACCCCCTGGGCGTTGAGCACATTTTTTTAGGCGCACCCGATGGCAGAATGATTTATGGCGGCTACGTTGGCTGGATTCACAGTGAAGGCTTGAATCAGGCGCTCTCGCAAATGAGACGAGACTTGACATAACCATCCCCTACAATAAAGGATTTTCTTTGCATTTAACTGCCGGCCTTATCGCCTCATCAATTTCCTCTAGTAACGCTGTCACAAACCGCGTCGGCAAAGGCACGTTTGTATAGCCCCAAACTTCTGTTTAAAAGGTAATCGTTGCAGTGTTTTTTATTAGCAAAACAGTATTATGAATTTTCAAGAAATATTTGGTCAAGAACCGACAATAGAAGCCAGTGCGCCCGGACGCGTTAATTTACTCGGAGAACATACTGACTACAATGATGGATTCGTCTTGCCAACGACGATTCCTCAACGCACGACGGTACAGTTAGGTTTGAGTGGGGATAAACAGCACCACTTCTACTCGGAAAATTTAGACGAACGGGTAACAATTTCACAAAGTGATCCCACCCCGTCTGGGTTCGCCAGTTATGTATTTGGCTGCATCCGGCTATTAGAAAAAGAAGGCTATACCATCCCGGCTGTGAACGTGTACGTCAATTCATTCGTGCCGATGGGTTGCGGTTTGTCTAGTAGTGCGGCTTTGGAAGTGGCGATGCTGCGAGCACTGCGTGAACTTTTAAATCTGCCTCTCGATGATGTGCGGCTAGCGCAAATCGGACAGCAAGTGGAAATTCAGTATGCCGGTTTAAACTGCGGCATTATGGATCAAATGGCATCAAGTTTAGCCAGCACTGATTCCATGCTATTTTTGGACACGCGCACTTTAGAACGGCGAGTGTTGCCTTTTCCTGCCGGCGCAGAAATCCTCGTCATAGATAGTGGCGTGCATCACGAACTCGCCGCAGGAAGCGGTTACAATCAGCGTCGGGCTGAATGTGAAGAAGCAGCGCACCTGCTAGGCGTAAAAGCCCTTAGAGATATTACCGATCCGCAAGTTACAGAGTCCTTACCCGAATTGCTAGCCCAGCGGGCGCGTCATGTCATTACTGAAGATAACCGTGTGCTAGAGGCTGTGGAAGGGGTATCAGCCCAGCGATTTGGAGAGTTAATGAATGCTTCCCATACCAGCCAGCGCGATGATTACGAAGTTTCAGTGCCGGCAGTCGATAGCCTAGCGGCAATTTTACAAGAAACCCCCGGCGTCTTTGGTGCACGCCTCACAGGTGGCGGTTTTGGGGGTGCCTGCGTCGCTTTAGTGGAGACGGGTAAAGGTGCAGAGATCGCTAAAAATGTGTTGGAACATTATAATAGTGCCGGTCACACAGGACGCGTATTAGTTTGCCCAGAATTGTAACCCCATCAAACCAAAAAAACCCTGGCAAAAACCAACAAACCATCCCAAAACATCCCTAACACCCAACCCCAACTAATCGCCAACATCTGCGTTTATCTGCGGACGTAGGTGGAACTTGAATGACGAACGCAGCACATTCAAGTTTCACCTACGAAATCTGCGGTTAAAAAAAAGATCCCTTGCATCCAGACAAAAAACATCAGGGACACCCACAATGAGTGTCCCTGCATAACTCAAAAAACCTGTCAGATTAATTAATAGCGAAACACTGCCGCTAACGGAGCTTCAGCCGGCACTTTTTCAGGTTCCACTGCATAAACAGTTCCACCGTTCAAGATGGGTTGAATCGCTGCAGAATTCAATAAATCGTCATCGCCGACTTCTGCCTCTTGATGGATCTCAATAATATTCGTATCGGGATTAAACGTTCCCCACTGCTGAACACCCACCGCCACAAATAATTCCTCAACTCGCCCGTAATAAGCAGCCGACACCGCTTCTTCGACATCAGTGGAAGTTTTTTCAGTAATAGCCGCCAGTTCCTGATAGCGTTCCATTGCCTCTTGCTGTGCTTGCAAGAACACGGGTTCTACTATCGGCAAAGCTTGCTCGTGCAACTCTTCTGGTTTCAAGTGTTCAGGATTGCCGGTGATGCCTTCCGCAACGAGATGGGGGTAATTATTCGCCTCACGGTAAATCCGGAATAGATACTCAACGCCGGCTAAGACTAAAGGCGCTTTCTTATTTTTCAAAAATTCGTACAGGGCATGATCAACGATGTGAAAATATTGCAGGATATCCTGTTGGCTCTTATCCTGATCTGGGCTGCCTTGACCGTGAAAACTTCCCGCGTGTTGGAAGGAATTATTCGTGCCGCCTTTAGATGTACTGAGCCGATACTGTCCGTCCTTAGCAGTTGGATCATATTGCAACGCATCATCCATACTCTTCGGTAAGTTTTCTACTTCAACTTCTGTCGCACTGGAGCGCGTGCATTCCAGCAGTCTAACCGCCTGTTGACTCAGCGCTAAGACATAAAATAGTCCATCGCCGGTGAGCAGTGGCATTAAGGGTTTGAGATGGAAATTATCTGCGACAACGACTAATTCGTCAAAACTCAACGGTGAGCGATAGTAGTGGAAAAAATTAGGCCCAATAAAAATTGCCAATCCGTTATTTTGGTTTTCCTAGAAAGTCGCTTCATCAATTTCTTGGAGAGCCGGCTCTAAAACTTTTCTGATTTCTGTTTTCTCAAAGCCATACTCTTCTAATTTATTTTCAGCTTCCCGCACTAAGTTTTTAAAACGTACGGGATTTTGTTGAATTTCTAGCCCAACCCGATAGATGGGCATATAAATTGAAACGCTTACTCCTGTCGGTTGTTCAACTAGACTTTTAAGTTCTTCTACAGACAGTAAAGTCATGGGCTTGACTCCTTTTTAAAGTGCTGTTATCTAATGAAGTGAAATAGATGCAAAAAAGGACTCCAGAGGTATTCAATACGTCTCTTAAGCTTTACTTCGGCAAAAAAAATTGATATTTTCTCTAGTAGCCACTTCTTCGCGTACCGGCACTACCTGATACTATTTTTAAAAGTTTATCTCTGCAATTGAAGCTGCTGCGTCTATCTAAAAAATGACGTTTTATGATAATTCTAATGACTAATAAATATTAAATATTGTAAACTATTCAAACAAAACAAATTTTTACTTTCAATTTTTATTGTATTCATTAATACAACCTAACTTTAATTAATATTATGCCGCTTGGGGGAAGTATCAAGCAGTATAAAGTATTATTTTTTTCCTTAAGCGAAAATCTGCTTTTGCTAGCGCCATGTTTATACATTAAAAGTCAGCTAGGATGCATTATGAGTGAAATAAAAACGATTGTTCTACCCATTGATCGGGAACAGCCGGATGTGGAAAATGGCTCGATCTTCTTTGTGGGAACGGCAACAGTTATCCTTCGTTATGCAGGATTCACAATTCTAACTGACCCGAACTTTCTCCATCAGGGCGACCACATACATTTGGGCTATGGAATTCGCACGACGCGAACCACAAATCCCGCTATAGAAATTGAAGCCTTGCCACCCATCGACTTACTCGTGCTTTCGCATATGCATGAGGATCATTTTGATCGCGTGGCAGAGGAAAAGCTCGATAAAACGATTCCCATTGTTAGCACGCAGCACGCTATCGCTAAGCTGAATAAGAAAGGATTTAATTCAACTTACGCCCTAGAAACTTGGGAAAAAATAACCTTTACAAAAGGTGAAGAAAAACTTTGTATCAGCGCGATGCCGGGTATACATGGCCCGGCTTTTATTTCTGCTGCACTGCCGCCGGTGATGGGGAGTATGCTGGAATTTCAGACATTTGCCGGCAAGACTCGCTTTCGCCTTTACATTACGGGAGATACGCTGATTACGGAACAGTTGAAGGAAATTCCTAAGCGTTACTCTGATATTGATTTGGCCCTACTGCACTTGGGCGGAACAATGGTTTTTGGGGTGTTACTAACGATGGATGGAAAACAAGGCGTAGAAGCGATTCAAATTATCGCACCTCACACTGCTATCCCCATTCACTATAACGATTATACGGTTTTTAAATCGCCCCTTGAGGACTTTATGAAGGCCGTAACTGCAGCCGGCCTTGAAGAACGAGTGAAATACTTAAATCACGGGGACACTTACACATTTAAAGTGCCGACAGCTTAATCGCCACAAAAACAAAAAATACGCTTAAGAGAAAGTATTGTTAACTATCTCTAAGCGCATTAGTGTTTTATGAGACGTCTGGCAAATATCCAGTTATTTTGCCGGCAGAACTGAATTTAAGTATCAAATTCATTTGTGGGGCAAGCATCCTGCCGGCTTTATCTCTGCCACTGCAAGAGGTATATAATGGCGAAAATTATCGGCCTGAGTTTCCACTCACCGCACCACCGGCATTCTCCAAAGCATGCTGTGGCGCTTCAAGGATGTCCTCGGCTTTATCTTTCACCGAACCAAAAAACTCTTTGGTGCTCTCAGGAACCGGCTGATCAAGATTCAACCTTTCACGGAGGGTTTCACCCAAGTTTTTACCGTTAGTATTGGGAGGGAGCGGTTTCTGAGGAATGGAATTTCCCGGACGAGAAGCCTTGTCAATTTCGTAAGCATTCCCTTCTGGGGTCAGCGCGCCGGCAGCCAGGGCTTGACTTGCGTTGCCGGTGATAAATGGTGCGCTAAAAAATAGGACGGTTGCTACCAGGAAGGCACTCAAAACTTGACGCAAGCGAAGATTCTTTAACTGGGAAATAACTTTTTGCATTGAATGACTCCTTTTCAATTTTTATGCTGTTAATACAATTTTAACACAATTGCTTTTCTTGTTTTCTAATATTTTATTTTTAGTAATTTTTAATCTAGACTTAACGGGGACAGAATCCTATAAAAAGCGATTTACTTCACTGTTTTGGATAGAATGAAGCATCATTGACCTTCTGCTTTTTTAACTAACCGTTAATATTAATAATTCCAAAAAATGAAAGCTATGCCGGCAAACAGCTTTTATCGCTTTATTTTTTTGCCGGCAAACTTCAATTGTCCTCCTTACAAGCTTGAATCGCTAACATAGCTGCGGCTACAGCTTCCAAGCAGTGATTGAGAGGAGGTTTCTAAATTTGATTTGGCTTGATGAACGCGGCTGCTGCCAGCAAGGCGGCCACTCCCAAGACGCTGCCGGCAATTGCCACTGCCGGATTCAGCCTTATCCAGTCAGATAAGCTGGGGATTGTCAAGTGACCAAAATCTCCCTGCACTCGGTCATAACCGGCCATTGGCTCAAACAAATTGTCCGGCGCATCCTCAGACTTTGGCTCAGGGGTTCGCTGTGCCGGAAAGGCGATGAGTAGCAACAGCAGATCCACCAGCCCAGGTGAAAGCCGTTGCAGCACATCCAGCACTCGACCGACATCTCCCACAATGTAGTCACGGGTTGGATGCTCAGCCACGTGGAGGATCGCATCCGCAACCAATTTGGGGTCGTAGTAGGGTGGGATTCCTGTGGGTTTTACGCCTAACTTGGTGCGAACGTGATTGTAGTAAGGCGTGTTGATCACCGCGGGTTTGACACTCGTGACACTGATGGGGATTTTTTCGTGTTGGAGTTCCACGCGCAGGGATTCGAGGAAGCCTTCCATGCCGTGCTTTGCTGATGAATAAGGGCTTTGCAGCGGCACGGATCGCCGGCCTTCCATTGAGGAAATGTGAATCAATGCGCCCCGACCTTCTCGCTTGAGATGGGGGAGCGCTGCCATTGCCCCGTATACTTGCCCCATCAAGCTAACATCGATGACGCGCTGAAATTCTTCTGGGGTGATTTGGTCAAAGGTAGCAAGGACGCCGGTGGCTGCGAGGTGAACCCAAGTATCGAGCCGGCCATATACTTCTACCGCTTTGTCGGCAATCGCTTGCACCTGAGCAAAGTCTGCCACATCAGCTGTGATCGCCACAGCCACACCGCCGGCATTTTGGATCTCTCGCACCAAGGACTCTAACCCTGATTGGCTGCGAGCCGAAACCACCACTTTTGCCCCTTGTGCGGCGAACTGTAAGGCAGTTTGACGCCCGATGCCGCTGGAGGCTCCAACGACTGCGACAACCTGCTGGTTTATCGGCTTCAGTTGCATTAAATAGAGAGAGCTCCTTGTCTGTTCTTGAACCTGTTTTTCTCGCTCAGGCGATGAGGCATCCCGTCTCGCCTTTGGCAATGGCTGCCGGCCCGATTTTGATAAACTTGAGCCGGCAGCCTGAAGAAGATGCGACGATTTGGGATTTTCCGAAGGTGTTTTTACCCCTCTGGAGTCATGCTCCGAGCCATTTGTAGATGCTCCTGTAGGAGTGGGAGCTTCTGGGCAGCCCAGGCTTTCAAATCTTGAGCCTGTCCTTGTTGAGTTTGGCTCTGGAACAAGGAGACATCCTCGGTGTGAGCGTTGACCATTTCTTGCATATAAGCTGAGTCAAACTCTCTCCCAGAAAGCTTGGACAATCGCTCCACCTTTGCTCGGTTTTCTTCGCCCATATCTGTTGGCAAAGTCAGACCTTTTTGGCGAGCTAATTGCGTCAGTTCTTGCGTCGCTTGGGTGTGATGCTCTACCATCATTTGCCCAAACTCTTTGACTGCGTCAGATGTGGCTTTTTCTGCTGCCAGTTGACCCAGTTGGATTTCTGCTAGGTTATCTTGGGCAGCTTTCATAACGAAATCCTTGTCTGCGGTGCTCAGAGAACTTTGGGAATTTCCTCTAGCGGGATTGTTAGTCCCCCTTGCCGGCGCATTTCTCGTACCTGGAGTGTTACTGCCTTCACCTTGACGCTGCTGCATGGTGCCGGGAGTATTGCTGCCTTCACCTTGACGCTGCTGCATGGTGCCGGGGGTGTTGCTGCCTTCACCTTGACGCTGCTGCATGGTGCCGGGGGTGTTGCTGCCTTCACCTTGACGCTGCTGCATGGTGCCGGGGGTGTTGCTACCTTCACCTTGACGCTGCTGCATGGTGCCGGGGGTGTTGCTGCCTTCACCTTGACGCTGCTGCATGGTGCCGGGGGTGTTCATCTCTCCTGCCGGCCCGTTGGTGTTACTTGGGGTGTTGCTGCCCCCACCCTGACGCATCCTTTCTGGGGTGTTGGTGCCCCCACCCTGCTGTAGCCTACCTGGGGCGTTTGTTTCCCCTGCCGGTGCGGTGATATTTTCTGGGATATTCGTGTCTGTTGCCGGCCCGCTGCTGTTGTTTGGAGTATTCATAGAACCCCCAGTTTCACCCGTGGTGCCTGGAGTATTCTGAGCAATATCTAAACCTTGAGAGACAGATAGGCTAACAGTGCGAGGTGTTACATTCATCTGTGCCAATACCGGCAGACTGATTAAGGAACTCACACTGGCGATTCCCAGAAACCCTGCTAGTTTCTTGAGGCTATTTTTGCGACTCATTGTTTTATCTACCTTTGATTTTTTCAAGTGCTAAATGGCTATGCACCCTGCCTCCGAAGATCGGAATGTTCGGAGGTTTTGAATCGGTCGTTGATTGAATTTTGTCGCTATGAACAGCGGATCTAGAAGCCAGCAATACCGGCAGCCTATTCGCTAAATCGCTCTAACGGTAATGAACGACTTCTTCACGTTGAACGACTGGTTTTGATTTGCGGAATAAATTGGCTAACCCGCCTAAGCCGAGTAAACCGAGTAAACCCCAATTAGATGCACGACTTTTCCGGCGAGTTGTCGCTGCTTCAGTCGCACCATAAGGAGTTGTGGTGGGACTGGGCGAGACGGTGGTGGTTGTTGTGGTTGTGCTGCGGGTGGTACTTGGCGTTGTGGTTGTGCCTAACCCACTTGGCGTTGTGGTTGTGCTACCCGGCGTTATGGTGGTGGTGGTGCTTCTCGGCGTTGTCGTGGTGGTGCTACTGCCGGGACTTGTTGTGCTGCCGGTGCCGGTGCTTCCCGGAGAGGTGGTGGTGCCTAAGCCGCCGGGAGTTGTGGTGGTATCTGTGCCTAAACCGCTTGGCGTTGTGCTGTTGTCAATGCCGCTGCCCGTGCCTAAACCGCTCGGTGTTGTCGTGTCTATATCTGTATCACCGGGAGAAGTGGTGGTGCCTAAGCCGCCGGGAGTTGTGGTGGTATCTGTGCCTAAACCGCTTGGTGTTGTGCTACCGGCTCCTGTATCATCGGGCGTGTCGGTGCCTAAGCCGCCCGGAGTTGTGGTGGTGTCTGTGCCTAAGCCGCTCGGCGTTGTGGTGCTGCCGGTGCCATCTGGACTGGTGGTGGTATCTGTGCCTAAACCGCTCGGTGTCGTCGTGCTGCCGGTGCCGGTGCCATCGAGAGTGCCGGTGTCGGCTCCTGAACCTGTGGGGCTAGTAGAATTGGTGCCTGTGCTTGCGCCGTCAGTGGTGGTGCCCGCTCCTGAGCGTGTGGGGCTTGTGGTGGTTCCTGTTCCTGAGCCACTGCCGGTTCCTAAACCACTGCCGGTTCCTGAACCACTGCCGGTTCCTAAACCACTGCCGGTTCCTGAACCACTGCCGGCTCCTGAACCACTGCCGGCTCCTGAACCACTGCCGGCACCCCCGGCACCCCCACCGCCTGACTGGGCGGAGGAAGGCAAATCTAAAGGCAGACTAGCTACAGCTATAGTAAAAGCACCCGCACAAACAATTTTCAACAAGTTAGAAGGTTTCATAATCTACATTCCTCTGGGCTTTAACATTTTTGACCGTTCTGTCTTTCTCAATCCGCTTTGCCTGTTGAAGTAGCTGCTGCATTTAAGCCAGCTTTTCCAAACATTTTCGACAAGGCTTTTAGGGTGTCACCGGCTTGTAACGGGCGAACTCACGACGAGCCAGGAGAACCGTTCAATCTACAGCCATTTCACTGGCAGTCTGTACGGCCCTCGCTGCAAGTTTGATTATTCCCCCTTACGCTATGACTAATGCCTTACTTTCGCCTACAGCCTCTAGGAGGATTTTGCTGTTCTCAAAATCCGCCCTCCGGTGTATGTATTTTGGTTTTTCCAAAGAATGCTGAGGCTCAGTTAAATCCCCTTCGGGCTTGAGTTTGATAGCTTTTTGTGAAACTGGATTTCTTGAGGCGCTGTTTGTCTTGAGATTTGCCTCACAAATTACTTTTGTCCTTCATCTTCAGCGTTCAATAAGCACTGATGCTCTCGTCGCACTTCTATCGAAGGAAGGAATCCAAGGTTAAGTTAACCTGTAATCAAGATAACTTTTAGTCAGAAAGTCGGCACGCTTGATTTGATGCCGGCGGCACCTGACTGTTAACCGGCAGTGCTGCCCAACCGATTCGCAACTGTCTTGCAAAACAATGAAAAATAAATATATCAAACGGCCAGATTATTTCTCGGCTGCTTTCACAATACACTCAGAGCGCAAAATTATAAAACCTTCTTGATTAAAAACAGAACAACGCTCGGCGATGCGGGACAAAGCCGGCACTGCTCCTTGCTGCAATCTGTTGCTGGCATCAATTGCTACAGGATACTGCCGTCGCCAGCGATTTGCTGTGATATATTCTGGCGTAAATGCGGAGTTATCGAGCAGCCAAAAATCTACTTTGTACTTTTGAATGAGCTGTTGTGCCGGCGCTAAATTCTGGCTGTACTGAGCCTCAATTAATTCCAGCGTTCGTTCTCGAAATTGGCGATAATAGCCGGCATGGTAGGGAATCGCATATTCCCGCCCGACTAAAATGGAGCGCCCAGCAAAAGAGGGGATGTTACTGGCTTCTTCCGCAATTGATGCGATCAGGGTGTCTTTGGGTTGTTGTTGAAAAAACTGATATAAAGCCCTAGCTTGTCCCACCGTATAATCACTTTTTGGGAAGGTTTTAACCAAGCTGGGATAAATTAAAATTATCACGCTGATTACGCAAGAAATTAAGCCTAATAATAAAGAGACTTTTGATTTTTTGTTATTTAAAATAGAATTTTTGAGGGTTTGTAAAACTGCCTCTAAAAGGATAATTAAGGTAATACCGGCGGCAATTGCTAAGACAATTCGCAGGCTATGTTGAGTGTAACGGCTGGGGAGATGAAGTTTGAATAAAACAGCATGAGCCGCCAAAAACATGGCAAGGGAAGCCAAAAGAATTTGAGGTAAAACGGTGACGCCGGCACGCAATTCTTTGAGTAAAGGAAAGCGAGACGGATAGCGCAGCAAAACTGGCAGCAAAACCGCACTCCAGATGGGAATCGGCAAGCGGGATGGCAAGATGCCGCTACCTCGCCCATCCAGCCAAAAGTTTAAAGGATCGTCGTGAAAAAAAGGTGTGCGCCCTTTGGGTAAGAATTCAGGCAGTATTCTTGCTTCTGCTGGGGTGATTACAGGGCCATATTCACTAGCACTTAAAGCGTAAGGCAACATAATCAAAAAAGCAATGGCTAATCCAACTGCACAAAACCAATATTCTTTGCGATCTTGAAGGAGTTGAATACGTCCTTTTGAAAAGTGAATAAGTTGCAGAATTAAGAGACCTGCACAGATGAATACATACTGGGGATAAAATAATCCTAAAAGGGAAATAGCGATGCCGGTGCCTATGAATGATCGGCGTAGTAAATAATATAAGAATCCTACAAATAGGGGATAAACAAAGGCTCTTGGGGTTGCGGAAATTAAGTCATCTTTCATCCACAAGCTTTGATTGAGCAGCAATGAGGAAAGAAAGCTGGCTGCCGGTATAGGCAAAATTTGCAGGGTACAGGCGAAACAGTAGCCGATGGTGATTAATCCTAGTACCATTGGCAGGAGTTTATGCAGCAGCATGGGTTCGATACCGGCTGCGTTTATCAGTTGATAAAGGGTGGTATATCCCCAAGGTGCAACTGATTGAAAGTAGTTGGCGATTAAATCATTAGGAAATAGTTCTGGATCGCTAAAGCGTTGCATCCAAAATACGTGCTGTCTGGCATCATCTTGCACGACATAATCGCCGCTAAAGGCTTGTTGCAGTGCGAGAAGTGCGTAAATACATGAAAAGGTTAGGCTTAAGCTGAACCAGAATATGAGTTGAGATCGGGAGGTTTTGGTTTGGGTTAGAAGTTTATGGAGGTGGGTGATGAGCATGGGGGGTTTGTATTTTATTTTTTAACCGCAGATAAATGCAGATGATAGCGCAGCGTGCCGGTAGGTATAGAGGAATGTTTTAAGGTGATATGCAAGGGTTAGATAGGGGTTATTTTTTGAGTTTCCACAGCCAGAAATTTTGGTTGTTTAATATTAATTTTGTTTGGCGCTTTTGCTGGGTTTCGATTCCTTTGATTAAGGTTTGGGAAGGACTGAATACAAATGTATCGCTGAAGCCGGCGGGGATTTTAGGAATTTGAGGTTCAAGGACTAATTGAAGTTTGACTTTTGGATCGAGAAGGTAGCTAAGAGATAGCATCCGGCAGGTAAAACAATCGCCCAGAATAGGGGAATTATCGCTAATCAGAAGTGGGTTAGGCGTTAGATTAACTATTTTGGCAATTTGAGGTAGATATTGGTTTTTGGAGGGGCTTTTGTTCCACCAGAATTGAGATTGAGAACTGAGAGTGCAGGAGAGAATTCCGCTTAATGCTAGGGCAATTAGAATCAAGTGCCAAAATTTTTGTTGCCGGGGGTGTCTAGAGGTGGGGAGTTGACTTGCAAGAAGGTAAGCAACGGCGAGTTGAATACCTAAATAATAAGGGATTAGATATCGAGCGGTGGTAGATCGCAGTCCTCCTAAAATTAAATCGGGTAGGATTAAAGCGAGTGCCGGCACTCCCATTAATATTAGAATAAATAACCAGACTTTTTGGGGGGTATGCCGGCATAAAAAATAAATTGAATAGGCAATTATCAATAATATAGCGATACTGGGAGGGTTTAAGGATTTATAGCCGGTATTTAGATCGAAAAAAATATTGCTTGTGTGAACTAGCAACCGTTGTAATAAAAATCCCCAAGCAACTTTTTGATTTGTCCAAGCAGCGCTAGTCTGAAGCCGGTTTAAATTAGCAACTGTTACCCATAGCCAAGGAGAAAAAGCAAGAATGCCGGCAGATAAAGCGATGAGATAAACTTTAACGGTTTTATTCCAGCTAAAATGTTCAGTTTTTAAGAAATAAATGCCTTGGGCAATTGTTACAAACCAAGCAAAGAGAAAGGTATAAAGATTAAGTGCTAGAGTGGCAGCATAAATACCCCAATGTAGTTTAGTTTGACGCCGTATGGCTCGCAATAGTGCGGCACTTGATACTAAAGTGGTAACCGTCCATAAACTGTACTCTCGTGCTTCTTGTGCGTAGAGAACGTGAAAAGGAGAGACAGCCATGAGTGCAATGGCAATCCAGGCAACTAGGGGCGACTCAAATAATTCTAGGCACAGCCAATAAAGAGCAGGAAATACTAACAAGCTAATTAAGGCCGATAAAGTTCTCGGTGTTGCTAAAGAATGACCCAATTGCTGCACCCAATATCGCGCCATTATATAATAAAGGGGTGGGTGTTGGGGAGATTCTATGGCTAAAGAATTTAGAGTGTCGGCTAAGCCTTTTTCTGGATTGGGTTGTTGATATTTCTGTAGGCTTGCAACGCTAATTACTTCGCCGTTGTAGAGTTTTTGGATTGCTTCAGCTTCGGTGTGTCCGGAAATTCGCAAGGATGTGTAAGTTTCATCAATCCAATAAATTTTTTTATCAATATTGAAAAATCTGAAATAAACTCCAAAAATTACCAAACTTGTAATTAAAAATATTAAACAGGTTTGCTGCAAAGCTCGACTTTGCCCCATTTTTCTATTAATTTCTCGCACCCGCTCAAGATAATTCATTCAATTGTTTTTATTTAGGGTTTCCGGCTTCAATTTTTTTTGCCTAGAATTTCTAGCTTTACTTTTATTTAGCTTTTAAAAGACAGTCTGAACTCAGGACAATTAAGTTTTTTCTGTCGAATACAGAACATTGCTGTAGAAGATTTTCTAAAACCGACTTTCTTTTATCCTTCATTTTTTCAATCGCCTCGTCGGCTGCCGGCTGGTATTGCATTACCCATTTATTTTTTGCTACATAATTTGGTTTATAAGCATTTTTATCTAGCAACCAAAAATCTACACCCGATGTCTGAATGAAATTTTTAACCTCTGCTAAATCTAAGCTGTATTGAGCGCGAATCAAATCGAGTACTCTCTGGCGAAATTGCCGATAGTAACCTAAATGATAGGGAATGGCATATTGATTACCGATCCAAATAGATCGCTGAGCAAATGTGGGTATCCTGTCAATTTCGTCGGCTAAAGATGCAATGACAATGTCTTTGGGTTGTTGTTGAAAAAATTCATAGAGTGCCGGCATTTGACCTGTCTTATACGCAGTCCTGGGAAAGTAAGGAACAAAATTAGGATAAAATAGTAAAATTAAAATTACGGAAAGAAACGGAAAAAGAAACAAAGCGTTTTTTTGAGAATTTGAGGGTTTACCTGTCGCCTTTCTCAACAGCGCATCTAATATTACAGTTATAGCGATGCCGGCTGACATTGCCATCACAATTCGCAAGCTATGCTGAGTATATCGGCTGGGAAGATGAAGTTTAAACAAGACAGCATGAGCGGCAATAAACATCGCCAGGGAAGCTAAGCCGACTTGAGGCAGTAAAAAGATGCCTGTTTTTAGCTGTTTAATTAAAGGAAACTGGACGGGAAATTTTGCCAACACCGGCAGCGATAATCCCACCGCAAACATTACGGGAAAATACTTAAATGGCAACCAACTCCACTCTAAGGGAAAGAAGCCGCTGCGCTGTGCATAGAGCCAAAATTTCCAAGAGTTGGAGAGGAAAAAATCACTTCTTCCTTTGGACGAAAATTCTAGCATTTTCATCGCTTCAGCACTTGTAATAATCGGGCCAAATTCTGAAGTTTTTAAGGCATAAGGTAACATCACGAGCAAAGCCACAGCCAAACCAACCCCACAGAATAAATAATCGCCTTGATCTTGAGAAAAATAAGGATGCCAAATACGAAACTTTGCGTCTTTTCTCCATTTCAGCCATTGCAAAATTAGGATGCCGGCGCAGAGAAACACAGACTGCGGGTAAAATAATCCTAATAAGACGATTGTTACACCTGTCGGCAGCAATGAGCGCCGCAACAAATAGTACAAAAAAGCTGTAAATAATGGGTAGAAAAAAGCCCTTGGCGTGGCAGATGCTAAATCATCTTTCATCCAGAGATTTTGATTGAGCAATAGCGAAGCAACAAATCCAGAAAACGGCACCGGCAGGATTTGCAGCACACAGCTAAAGCAGTAGCCGGTGGTGATTAATCCCAGTACAATGGGTAAAAATTTATTCAGCAGTAGCGGATTAATTCCTAACTGTGCAAATAGCTGATACAAAGCTGTGTAGCCGGCAGGCGCAACTGATTGAAAATAATCTGTTATTAGATCGTTGGGAAATAATTGTGGATCTAGAAACCGCTGCATCCAAAATACGTGCTGCCGCGCATCATCTTGCACAACATACTCACTGCTAAACGCTTGCTGTAGCCCTAAAAATCCATAAAACGTTGCAAAAGTCAAGCTTAAAGAAAACCAAAAAATCCACTGAGATTTTGTAGGCTTAGTGTTTGGGGCGGTGAAAAAATTGTGCAGATGCGCGATTAGCATGGCGAAAAAGAAAACCTTAAGAAGTCAAAGTTGTCAAGTTTTAATTCTTAATTGAATTGACAATACATTCTGCCTGGAGAACAACCAATCCTTGAGTTTGCAAAACGCTGCAGCGCTCCGTCACACCGGCTAAAGCTGGAACCGCACCTTGCTGCACTCTCGCTTTTGCTTCTAAATATGCCGGCTCATACTGTTTAATCCAAATACTGGTATGGGAATCATCATCATCTAAAAAAGCAAAATATTCCGGTTTCAGTGCTTTCGCATCTATGAGCCAAAAATCTATCCCATACTTTTCTATAAAGCTTTGCACTTGCTTAAGATCGGGACTATACTGAGCGCGGATTAAATCGCTCGTGCGCTGCCGAATTTCAGCATAGTAACGAGTATGGTAAGGAATTGCGTATTCCCGTGCTGTTAAGACTGAGCGTTTGGTAAATGTGGGAATATTACTGGTTTCTCCTGTTAAAGACGCGATAGTAATATCTTTGGGTTGTTGTTGAAAAAATTGATAGAGTTCGGGAATTTTTCCCACTTCATAACCGGCTCTAGGAAATTTTTTTAAAGAACTTGGGTAGAGAATGAAGGTAGTCCCTAATAGTACAGTTAAACTCAGTGCTAATAGAGGAGGGAGGAATGGGAAACGATGAAGTGAAAATTTACTCTGCTTTTCTCTCTTCCCTTGTGCCCAAGAAAAAAGAGCATCTAATAAAACCGTAACTGCAATGCCGGCTGAAAGTGCCATTAACATTCGCAGGTTATGTTGCGTATACCGGCTAGGAAGATAAAGCTTAAACAGCAAGGCATGGGAAGCAAAAAACCAAAACGTAGAAACCAGTAAGATTTGGGGTAATATTGCAATGCCTTTCGTAATTTGGGTTGTCAGGGGAAAGCGGGAAGGAAATTTTAACAGAACCGACAATAATAACCCCAAACCGCAAAATATCAGAAAATAACTGTGGGGTAATTTCTGCCATTCTCTTGGAAAAAAGCCGCTGCGATCTCCCCATAACCAAAACTTCGAGAAATGCTCACGGAAAAAATCGCTCCGTCCCTCTTTGGAAAACTCTAACATTGTTCGGGCTTGAGCGCCGGTGACGACAGGGCCAAATTCTGAGGCTTCTAAGACGTAAGGTAACATCATCACCAGCGCCACCCCCAAGCCGGCAGCAACCAACCCAAAATCGCGCCGATTTTTACATAGACGGGGACGCCAGCCTTCCCAACGCACTAACTGCAAGATGAGTACACCGGCTGAAATCAGCACGCATTGCGGGTAAAACAACCCTTGCAGGGCGATCACTGCGAGGCAGGGAAAAACTGATCGCCGCATTAAATAGTATAAAAATGCCAGAAATAGCGGATACAGAAACGCCCTGGGGGTGGCTGAGGCGATGTCATCCTTCATCCAGAGATTTTGATTCAGCAGCAGCGTGGCGATAAACCCAGCCGCCGGCACCGGCAAGATTTCCATCACACAGGCAAAACAGTAGCCGGTGGTGAGCAATACCAGCCCGAATGGCAAGATTTTACTGAAAAATAGGGGATCGACGCCGAGGGTGGCAAACAGCCGGTAGAACGCAGTATATCCAGGGGGCGCAGAGGATTGATAGTAATTGGCAATCCAATCATTCGGGAATAACTGTGGATCGATGAAGCGCTGCATCCAAAATACGTGCTGCACAGCATCGTCTTGCACGACGTACTCGCTGCCAAAGGCTTGCTGTAGCCCCAAAAAGCTGTAAATCACCGCAAAAGTTAGGCTTAACGTCAACCAAAACACTAATGGCGATGATGATTTGCCAAGCGGGGCGCTTAAAAATCTGTGCAAATGCGATATCATATCAATTTTGAATTTTGAATGCGTGGATTTGAAATTGATTAATCAAGCTTATTGAGGTATTCTAAGTTATTTAATTCATGCAAATTTATAACAAATTCAGATGAAAGCAGTCAGACAGACGGATGAAAGGCTCAAATCAGAATAGTATATGGGGTGGTGGAATAAATGTAAGCAGGAGTGGAAGATAAGTCATGGCCGAAGGCAAGATATTGGGTGAAGAAGGAAACCCAACCGCTCAAAATTTAGGAGCGATTTGTCCGGCTTTTTCGCTCGTGCTGCCGGTTTATAACGAAGAATTAGGCATTACGACAACGCTGGATCACCTTCAGGAAACGCTTCAGGGTGTCGGTAGCAAATATGAACTCGTTGTCGTAAACGATGGTTCTACAGACAGAAGCGGCGAAATTTTACGCGCTCGTTCAGATATCCGGCTTGTCGAACACCCGCGAAATCGGGGATATGGTGCCGCACTGAAAACGGGAATTCAACACGCTCAGTACCCCTTAATCGTTATTACAGATGCGGATGGCACTTATCCGAATGAGCGAATTCCCGAATTGGTTGCACTGGCAATGCACGCAGATATGGTTGTCGGCGCGAGAATCGGGGCAAACGTTCAGTATTCCAACATCCGGAAAATTCCTAAGTGGTTCCTTGTTCATTTTGCCCAATGGGTGGTAAGACGTCGGATTCCCGATTTGAATAGTGGGTTGCGAGTTTTTCACAAAAGCGTTGTAGAGCGATTTCTGAATATTTTGCCCGACACATTCAGTTTTACAACCACGATCACCCTGGCAATGTTGACAAACCATTATTTGGTTCATTATGAGCCAATTGATTATCGGTTTCGGGTAGGTAAAAGTAAGATTAAACCTATCCGCGATACGTTAGGGTTTATTCAGCTAATTCTCAGAACCGGCGTCTATTTTGCACCGCTGAGAGTGTTTTTGCCCGTAGCAGGTATATTTTTTGCCGGCTTTCTATTCACACTTTTTCAAGATATCTTTGTTCGGGAAGATTTAACCGAGAGAACCCTCATTCTCTTTGTCGCTGCTACGCAGATCGCGATGTTTTCGCTTCTAGCAGACATGATCGATAAACGTAATATGCGGTTGTGAAATAAGATAAGCAATCTTTGCCTTGCCAGTTTAAATTAAACTTTACCGCGCACCGCTGTTAAATATTGCCCTAAAAAAGGCAAGCCGGCAAGGGCAGGAATGACATAACGCGACGTGCAAAGTAATCCCAGCGCCGCAGCAGTTGGCGCATTAAAATAAGGCTGGTAAAACAAAATCAGCGCCGCGTCACGAGTGCCAACACCGGCAAACGTCAAAGGCAATAAACCAGCCAAAATCGCCAGAGGAGAAAGGGCAAGATTTGCCAGAAAAGGCGTCCAGGCATTGAGGGCAAGGATAAAAAACCAAATTTGTAATAGATGGCAAAACCAGATAAAAATAGAAGTGCCGGTGATTATAGCCAGTTGACGCTTATCGCTCCAAAAATAATCGTGCATTTCTGACCAAGAAAAGCGCATTTTGTCAAGTTTAACCTTAAGCTTTTTAGGAGCAAACCCGCTCAAAATCGTAAAAAATAACTGGGCAAGCCGGCGAGAACTTAGCAGTAGTATGCCTGCAAGCAAGCCGGTAGCAACTCCAGCCGTCATCAGCCAAAACAAAATATCTTTGTGCCGGTAAAACATTAACCCAAACACACACCAAAGCAGCAGCGACAACATATCGCAAGCCTTCTCAAACACCACCAACGACAGTGAAAGGGAACCACTCAAATGTCCCTTATCCCGCATAAAATAAGCCTTCGCTATATCACCCATTTTCGAGGGCAGCACCATATTCAACGTGCTTGCAGCTAGAATTAAACCATTCGCCTCACCAAAACCCAATCTGCTGCCGGTGGGCATCAATTGTTGCAAACGCCATGAAGTCAACATCGTCAGGGGCACCACCATACCCAGACTAATTGCTATCCAAATAACATGACAATTTTGAAAAACTTTAATTAGGTTAAGAAAATCAATTTTAGAATAAATAACCGCCAAAATAATCAGGCTGACAGCCAAAGAAATAATTCGTTTCATTTATGTTTTCTTATCACTTATTTATCACTCATCATTTTATAAAATCAACCGTTAACTCATCTGTATATGCCTAATGGCACGCTGCGCTATCATCTGTATTTATCTGTATTCATCTGCGTGCATCTGTGGTTAAAAATTATTACTCCTCCCTCAACTCAAAATCAACCCGCTCATACATCTCACTTAAAGCAATTGTAAAATCTATCGAAGACAAAGTTAAAACAGCATCCGCCGATTCATAGTAACTCAACAGCCATTTGCCCTCAGAAGTTTTAGAAAATTGTTCAACATGAAACCTATATTGATCAATCAGAATATATTCCTTAAATTCAGGAATCGAGCGATAAAAATCAAATTTCTCACCTCTATCGTAAGTTTTTGTTGACTTAGATAAAACCTCAACAATTACCAGCGGATTCATTACAGTATCCGTGCGACTTTCATGGTATGCCGGCTCCCCTTCAATCACCATAATATCTGGATAAGTGTACAATTTATAATGCGTCATCCACAAACGCACATCGTTCATAAAGACGCGATAATTTTGCCGACGAAAAGCAAAATGTAAATGAGCGCTAAGATTAACTACAATTTGGTTATGATTAGTAGTGCCACCTGTCATGGGTACGATTTCTCCATCTCTATACTCATTTTTATATTCAGCCGCTTCCTCCAGCGCCAAATACTCTTCAGGCGTGTAATAGCGTTTTTCCGTTTGCGCCGGCATCACATCTTCCTCCCAATGTAGTGGAACAATCTCACCGTTCCTGTACTAACTTTTGTATTCAGCCACTTCCTCCAGTGCCAAATACTCTTCAGGCGTGTAATGGCGCTTTGGTGGCAGTTCTTTCATCAAACAATGACACAACTTAGCTCAATCTTCATTCAATCCTTGAAACAGCTTTAAGCGAAGTTGCCAAAATTTTACCTTGAATTAACTCAAACCTAATAGTTTCAGCCGAATTGCTACGAATTTTTTGACCTTGAAACGTGACTTCCTCATTCGCATTAAAAGTTGCGGTTGCAGTTTTTCCATCCGGACTAACTTGAACTTTTAAATTTGAATAGGAACCGTTGTAGTTCTGCATCCTCTGAAATCCCTGTTCCAGATATCGGCGATATTCTTCACGGTTCAAACGAAGGGTTTGAGAACCAGACGCGGCTTGCAGAGTTACTTCAATGGCAATCTTAGGAGACATAAATTTAGTAATCGTCTCAGCATTTCTATTTTTTGTAGCAAGCTTCATTTGCTCCATAATATTGCGAACTTGAGTTTCTGTAATTTTCTGCGTTTGTTGAGTTGCTTGGGCTGTGAAATTCGGGATCGCTTCCTTCGCTGATACTGGGCAAACGAGACATAAACTCAGTGCCAAACCGGCCAACATTGCTTTGCTATAACCGCTCAAATACATAACCTGTTCTCCTTTGCCTTGCTCATTCATGGAATCTAATGTTATCAAATGAATTGTAGCGACAATAGCGCCATACACAGCCGGCACTAACATCTGCAGCTACCGGCAGGCAGCGTTTTTCAAGTCTCCCAGCAATATTATGAATATAATCAACAGCTTTTGGTATGAGAATTTTGCCTATTTCGCCGCAGCGAGATAGACAAATATTCGCTAATGTGACTCAAAACCTCACCGAAATAAAGCCGGCACTCACTAGCGCCCCTGCAAACG
Organism: Microcoleus sp. FACHB-672; assembly: GCF_014695725.1. NCBI lineage: Bacteria > Bacillati > Cyanobacteriota > Cyanophyceae > Oscillatoriales > Microcoleaceae > Microcoleus > Microcoleus sp. FACHB-672. The sequence continues at coordinate 47,092 of NZ_JACJOU010000019.1, forward strand.
CGACTGCACAATACGAGCAAATTCTTCACGTCCGTTCTGAAGATTTGCAGGAACACCATTCGGGTATTGCTGGCCAATCACACCCTGTAAGCGTTCAACCCGGTTGCCTGGGTTTGGGTGAGAACTCAAAAACTCTGGCGATGCTCCCCCACTCCTTGCTGCCTCGAATATCTTCATCACCTCGATCAACCCCCTCGGATCGTAACCGGCTTCACTCATAAACCGCACACCTAGCCGATCACTCTCCAACTCATCCTCGCGTCCATAACGCAAACTCACCATTTGGTTAACAGCCTGCGCGAGCACAGCCCCCTGCCTTCCGCCCCCCTGTTCATCCGTCGTTGCCACACCTACAGCCGTTACCAGTGACCCGCCAAGCTGCTGTTTTGCCAAGTGTTCAGCCCCATGCCGACCTATGACGTGACCGACTTCGTGGGCCAGCACACCCGCCAGTTGAGCTTCCGAATTCATCTTTCTTAGCAACGCAACCGTAACAAAAATCTGCCCCCCAGGCAGCGCAAAGGCATTCACAGTTTTCGGATCAGCCAGTAAATGAAATTCAAACGGATAGCCTGAACCAGACGCTACCGAGTTTTGCACAACCTGCTGTCCCACCTGATCGATATAAGCTTGCAGCTGTTCATCTGGGTAAAGACCACCAAACTGTTGGGCGATTCTCCCTCGTCCCTGAAGCCCAAGCGCCACCTCTTCCCTGGGTGAGAGTTTTACCCGCTGCTTTTCCCCAGTGATCGGATTTTCTACCGTACTCGTGAAATAACTAATCAGCCCAAAAAACGCGACTAAAAGCCCCAACCCCATACGGAACAACACTCGGTTCACTGGTTTTCTCCCATTGGTCGCCAAATTCCTGGTCAGGAGATTACCATGCAGTTACCAAATCTAGCATCTGTCTTAAGGTGACTTTTTGCCGCCGGCATTCCTATTTCAGTGAAGATCGCCCTCAATGTTCTGCTAATTTTTCAGCTTGAGAAAACAAGTCAAAATTCAAAATTAACCTCGAATATTTACAACCGGCGCTCCACTTTTAGCGGTTCACCGGGTGCAAGTTTTTTAACCTCATCCGTGAGGTCTAACCAAGGTTGTAATTGACCTAACTGAAATGTGCGACTCATCACCACATAAATTGAAGTTTGGTCGCACCCAATGCCGGCACCCACCACCTTTTGCCAGGAGTCTGCTTGCAGTTCATCGGTGACAACCCACCGGCAATTTTCCCACCGCAATCGGCGCGTGAAACGGAAGGGCGCATCCTGCTTGCCGGTGATTAACATTTTTTGTAATAACTTGCGAATTAAATTCGGGAAAAACCGCCCAAAACCAAGCATCACCACCCGCAATAAAATTAATTTGGCTGGCGTCATTTGTTGCTGTTTCGCCCACCCCAACTGACCTTGAATCGAAATTTCTTCTTTGTCGATCTGGACTTGATAAGGGCCGATTAAATGACCCACTGCATTTTTAACAGAGTTCCCCTCACGTACTAACAGAGAAAACTGCGTATCAGATGCAACCAACTTGCGATCACGAAACAGTTTAAAGACCCCACCTTTATTAACCGCTAAATACAATTCTGTAGAGACGCGAGAAACCTTATCTGTGCGAGTGATATCGTCCTCAAAAGTGCGGTCAATTAAAAGTTGAGCTTCGGGCAACCAAATGCGAGTGCTGGGGGGGAGAATCGGTGTGGGTCTTTCGGGCACAAAATCCCGCCAAGCGAGTAAATAATTCCAGGTATGGTGACCAATGATGTGATCATCTGAGTGAGAAGCCGCCAAACCGGCATCCAATCCTTGCAAAAAATAATCATTAATTCTGAGGGCATCTGGCAGCCAGCGACCGGCTAATTCAAACCCGTGGGGGAAAAAGTTGTAAGTGTTGCGGCTTGCATATTCACCGCCATAAGATCCATCGGGGTGCATAAAATGGCCGGCTAACTCAACCGCTTTCGTAATTGCTTCTTTCAATCTCACATCCGGTTTTAGCTGGTAAATTTTAGCCAGACAGAAAATCGTCAGGGTATGGTAGCCCGGATCGCAACCCTCGTATTCCTGAAACCAGCCTTCCTTACTTTGCCAATCTAGCACCCGTTCTAAACGTATTGCTTTTGCCCGTTTCCACTTCGAGGTTTTTAATAGCTGAGACAGCAATTCTAGGCACAACACAATTAAAGCTTGGTGATTCGTTAGTTGCCCACTTTCATTGTGATTTGCTAACCAGTCTGCCCGTTTTTCAAAAAATCTTACGGCTTCATCACTGTATAGCCCCATTAGCAAATAACTTTCGATACACGCTAGTAGGGAAAATGCTGCAGCCCCACCGGCTCTTTCATAAGGGAAATAATCATCACAAGACCCATCTGCATGGGCGCTGCGGGCTGCGTAAAGTATGCCAGCTTCTACGAAATCTCGAATCACCGGCTGCTGGTAAAAAGGGTTATTTGGCACATTTGTATCGTAAGCCAAAGCCAAGGGCCAAACAAACTCCTGAGACATTCCACTCGGAAAATCAATAATTTTGTAATGCCAGAAGTTGCGGTCAAAACACCCATAGGTCGGACTGTGGCGATTACGATCTAACAGTGTTAAAATTTTCGGAATTTGTGCCAATGCCTCACGGGCAAATAAATCTCTCATAGTAATTTTAGATTTTAGATTTTAGATTTTAAATTAAGCACACCATAAAACCAAGACTTAATACTTGACAACTTTCTTAATTCTTAATTACTTTCACTCTTCGACTCAGAACTCAGCACTCAGCACTCAAGACTCTATCCCCTAAAATCCCTCCGCCGTAGTCGCAGTTGAATTTCTTCCATCAGTTTACGGTTAGCTGCCAGTAAATCAGCAACTAACCCTAAAATCCATAACTGAAAGCCCATCAAAATTAAAATGCTAGCCAGAATTAAACTGGGAATTCGGGTACGTTCAGTGCCGGCAAAAAAATAAATCAGCCAGCGAATGCCAAGAGTTACACCCATACTAAACGGTACGCTCCCTAAGAATAAGAAAAAGCGGAGCGGTTTGTAGACCATGAAAATCCGCAAGATAGTAAACAGGGAACGCACCACATAGGAAGGAATGCTCTTGACCAAGCGGGAGGATCGTAACACGCCATTGGTGCGAACCGGCACAGAGGTGATAGCCATCCCTTTTTGGCCGGCTTGAATAATGGTTTCTAAGGTATAGGTATATTCATTAAAGACATTTAACTGCATCGCCGCCTCCCGGCTAAAGGCGCGAAAGCCGCTAGGCGCATCGGGGATATTGGTATTGCTAGCAAGGCGCACCACCCAACTGCCCAACTTCTGCAAGAATTTTTTAGCCGGCGAAAAGTGTTTGATTTCTGTAATGGGGCGTGCTCCCACCACAATTTCAGCTTGCCCTAACAGAATAGGCCGGATCAGCTGGGGAATATCCTCCGCACAATACTGATTATCTGCATCCGTGTTGACAATGATATCAGCACCGGCTTTCAGCGAAGCTTCTAGCCCTGCCATAAACGCTTTTGCTAAACCCTGGTTGCAGGAAAGACGAATAATATGTTCAACGCCACACTCCTTCGCCACTTCAAGCGTGCGATCTTGGCTGCCATCATCAACCACCAGCCACTCAATCACATCGATCCCAGGCAGTTGGCGCGGTAAGGCTGCTAGCGTGACGCCTAGGGTGTTTTCCTCGTTGTAGCAAGGAATTTGGATAATCAGTTTCGTCATGGGTTGAGAGGTGCTTGCTGCCCAGATTTTAGCCCCTGCCGGTGACTTCCCACACTAGCCGGTTATGAGTTGCGCCAACTTTATTGTGGGCGGCAACCGATCAGACTCCATTTAATCAGTTAACGCTCCTGCATTCACCAAGCCTCTAAAAAATTCACTCTGAGGCGCATTTACAACCGCAGGATCGCTGCTTCACTGACTTTCTCCGCACCTCAAAACGCACTCTAAAAACATCTTGAGTATGCTTAGCATTTTTAGCTGATGTCTGTGGTATGTTGTCGAAAGTCTTGAGAAAGACAATTGGAATGAACTTAAAAGTTAATTCTAGCGTCTGCTTTTATAGAATCAATGGGGTGCAATTCGTCATGTTAATGTCATCAATAATTTTAACTGTTATTTGGCTTTTAAACCGGCTTCTTCAAAACGTAACCGTTAAATTGCAGAGTGTACTGTCTTGCTTTATACAAAGTCCTGAATTCGACGCTTCTGTACAGATTTCCCTCAAAACAGGTATTAAACCACCCGTAAACCTATCAGATCCCTATTTTCTGTACCTCGGAGCAGCTAATTAAGTGTATGATTCAGGAACAGGCTTTAAATATTGAAATCCCCCAATCCTCACTGGTTCCTTTGGCCTCTCTCCCTTCAACTGAACCTTGGCTGATCTACGCCCTTGGCGGCGGCTGGGGTCATTTAGTTCGCTCGCTGAGTTTCGGTCGAATTGCAGCAATTCACAGGCCCGTGATTATCCTCTGCAACAGTCCTTATGCGGCTCAATTATTGCAATATGAAGCCTCTGATCGTCGGCTTTACGCTGATTTATTGCTTGCAAAGGAACCCGTAAAGATACAAAAACAAGAAGTAGACGAGTATTCAGGATTACTTTCTACTCTTTCTATGTTACCTTTCTCGGAAGATTTACGTTTCACCTTTGAAAATTCAGAATTCTTAGAAACAACTGAACCTTTGCCAATTGTGGAGGGATGTTATCTCCAGGTCATTTCACCCATCGCGTCATCTAGCACTATCAAAAATCAGGTGCGTCAAATGCTGGCGGAGGAGCAGTATGAGTGTGTAATTGTAGATACTTTCCCCAGAGGACTTGGCGGAGAGCTTGCAGAGATATTACCGCTATTAAGCGCCCCGAAAGTTCTAATTCATCGAGACATTAATCCGGATTATGTTGTTGCTAAGAATTTGCCGGATTTCGTTGCAGATAACTTTGATTTAGTAATTGTGCCGGGAGAAGGTGAGGAGATGCCTTTGGCAGAACTTCCCCAGGTTCGACATACTGCGCCGTGGTTGATCCGCAGCGCCGGCGAACTGCCAGATGTCACCCGCGCTAGAACTTTATTGGGTTTAAATCCCATTGACACTAACCCGTTGATAGTGATCTGCGCTGCCGGTCGTGCTGAAGAGTTAAGCTTGTATGGCAACTTGACACGAGTGCTGGCTGAATCGCTGCCTGGAGTGACAGTGCGGTGTTTAGCGCCTGAGTGCCCAGAAAATTGTCCGGCTGAATTGTGGGTGTTTCACTGGCCGGGAATTGAATGTTTGCCGGCAGCGGATGTGGTGGTGGGAGGTGCCGGTTATAACACTTTTTATGAATGTCTTTCTGTGGGTGTTCCTTTGGTAGCGTTTGCTTTTAAACGGCAATACGACCGGCAGGAAATGCGTGTGCTACGGTGGATAGAGAATCAAGCAACTGTGCCGGTGAAGTTGGTTGAAAGTGTGGAGGGTGCACTCTCGGCTGTTTGCGATTTCCTCAATCAGGCTAAGAAATCAATATCCTCAGCTGAAATTCCAAAAGCATACATGAATGGTGCTGCCGGCGCTGTCAAACTGATTGAGCAATTTGTCAGCTATGGCTGATGCCGGTGTCTGCGAATTCTTGATTTTTTATCCATTGCGTCGGGTGTTTCTGCAAGCCATTTACCAGATTGCTATCATTAAAACTTAAAGAGTTTTACGATCAGCGAAAAACCAATCACGCATTTAGGGTTTTATGCCGTTGAAATTTTCTCAGGATATCGAGTCCCTTCTCAAACGGTTATCCGAAAAATCTATCACCCTTGCAGATATTATCATAGAAACAAAGGAACGGGGATTTAGCCTAGTTATCGGCTTACTTGCTTTACCTTTTTTGTTTCCCATGCCGCCGGGATTAACCGCTGTTTTAGGAATAGGCAGCTTACTTTTGGCCGCACAGATGGCCCTAGGCCGGCGCACCCCTTGGCTGCCCAAAAAAGTTGCTCAGTTTCAATTTCCCCACGCATTTGTCCTGCTGCTATTAAAAAATCTCAAGAAAATCACCCGCATTTTGGAAAAATTGACCAAGCGCCGGTTGCCGCGAATCGCAGACAATCCCCGCGTTTGGCAAATTAATGGAATTTGCATTGCTTGGCTAACGCTGTTACTTATGTTGCCAATTCCTTTTACAAACCCGATCCCCACGATTGGAATTTTGCTGTTTGTTGTTGCGACTTTAGAATCGGATGGTTTATTAATTTGTATTAGCTATATCTTGACTCTTTTAATTACTTTCTTGTTTGCGTTCATTATTTATACTCTCTGGCATACGCCCGGTTTCTTGCAAAATCTATTTTAATAATAGTCTTGACAGTAGATGATGTTAGTGCTATATTCTTTTGCTATGACATCTGAAGTCAGCACCTAGCTTAATACGTGGGCTGCTGTCTCAGATGCGGTATGAAAACGGCGGTTCTTGCTCTAGTAAGGTACAGACGCAATCGTCAGAAGCATTACTAGCTATAAGCCTCAAACACCCATTAAGAACCGAACAAATAGCAATTTGTGATCTAGCAAAGTACAGAGGCGCTTGTCCAAAGGGTTACTAGATCTAATCGAGGTTATACCTTCGATGACAAAGAATTGCTACCAAGTAATACCGCACCTGAGACATCAGCTCACACCTAGCACCACCTTAAAAGTGTTCGCTTAGTGTGAGTTGTTCTCATTCTATGGACTTCCATTTAGAAAATTATCCCTATATCCTGAGTGATCCAGAAGTAGCATTCTTCGCTACTTGTGAATTGCGGTTATTGGGAAATAGTTCTCTGTGGCAAGTCTTTTGAGCAAAACTCCGTGGGCGCTAGATGCGTAATTTACCGAGGATGTCATGTTAATAAAACGCGAAAAGGAAGCGTAAACATGGCAAGAATCAGTTCCAAACTAAATAAAACCAAAAAAATGAGTTCCAAGCAAAAGAAAAGCAAAAAGCGGCAACTCATAGAAAAATTTGGTTCCTGCTGTTGCTGGTGCCATAAATTTTTCCCAGAAGCTGAGGTAACACTTGATCACCTGCACCCCAGGAGCAAGGGCGGATCTAACTCTCTTGAAAACTTACAGCTTGCTTGTTTCCGGTGCAACAACTCACGGGGAAACAGTCCTTGCCCTCCCGGCTGGAAACCAGTAACCTGTTGATAACCGGCACCCAAAATTTGTAAAAATATTTCTTAGGCGGGTAGTCATCCTACCCGCCCTTTCCGTGCGATGAATGAACTTAATAAGAAAAGAGATAAAAATGCCAAAACTTCCACAATTTAAAGATGAATCTCTTTTGCGCCTAGCACTGACTCATCGTTCTTATGTTAATGAACACCCTGATGAAAGTGAAAACAACGAACGCCTAGAATTCTTAGGTGATGCTGTGCTGGGTTATTTGGTTGGAGAACTGCTCTATAGGTATTATGATAATATGACCGAAGCACAACTCACCCGTTTACGATCTGCTTTGGTAGACGAAAAGCAGTTAGCGAAATTTGCAAGTCAGCTTGGCATTGGTGAGTTAATGCGGCTCGGTAAAGGCGCAGATAAAGATGGAGGCCGGCAAAACCCCTCTTTGCTTAGCGATACCTTTGAAGCGATTATCGGTGCGTACTTTCTCGATTCTACTATTACTCCGGTTCGTGCTTTTGTAAAGAAGCTATTTATTCCGGTAGCAGATAGCATTGTTTGTCCCCCGTGTGATGCTGATCCTAAGAATCTCGTAGACTCGAAAAATCGGTTTCAGCAATGGGCGCTAGCAAAATTCGGACAAAATCCTGAATATGTAATTATAGATGAAGATGGGCCGGCACACGCAAAAGAATTCACGGCTGAAGTGTATGTTAAGGGCAAAATGTACGGACTAGGCAAGGGCCGGCGCAAGCAAGATGCTGAAAAACGTGCTGCTGAAGTTGCATTAAGAAAGGTTGGTTTGGTGTAATTTTAAAGTAGCTGATTATTGCTGAAGGAAAATAGCAGATTCCTATTTTCTTTAAAAAATTGATAGCGGATTTTTCTTCAGTTTTCCATAATCTAATAATTGCATCGGTTACGTTCTGTTTTAAAACAGCAGATAATAGCGCAGCTTGATCTTAGGCATATATAAATAGATAAATGCCGATAAAGTTAATGCTTAAACGTCTTTGATTGTGGGCTTATAAAATTTTTATTTAAACACAACCGACTTTTTTACTAAATCCGCCGAGAGAAAACTTAACTCTGGCAAATGTCATCAAATCTTTAACCTTTAGAAATGCTGAAGATTTAAAAAAGAATGAGGTTTTTTAAGACTTTCGGGGTGATGATCTAGAGTGGGTGTTTAGACAGGAGGTATCACTAACGTGAGCGCAATCCACAATGAAAAATTAGAGCTTGAATCAAATAGCAATAGGGATTTATACCGGGAAGGTAATGCTTTTCTGGATAGAGGCCGCTACGAAGAAGCGATTGCCAGTTATGACGAAGCTTTAGAACAGGAACCGGCAGACTATTGGGTGTGGTATAACCGGGGCATCGCTTTGGATGAATTAAACCGGCACGAAGAAGCAGCCGCCAGCTTTGGGAAAGCCTTGGAATTGCGCCCGGACGACTACTGGGCAACTTACCAGCGCGGCGAGGCTTATCGGCACGCGCGTTGCTACGAAGACGCCTTCGCCAGCTACAATCGAGCGGTGGAACTGCGCCCCAAAGACTACTGGGCGTGGTATAAACGGGGATGTGTGGCGCTGTATGACTTACACCGGCATGAAGACGCCCTCGCCAGCTTTGAGAAAGCCATTGAAAACCGTTGGTGGGACTACTGGGCGTACTACCGGCGCAGCGAAACCCTACACCAGTTGGAACGCTATGAAGACGCTTTGGCAAGCTACAGCGAAGCGCTGGAAATGAGACCCAATGACGCTGCCGGCTGGTACAATCGCGCTCAATTACTCGACGATTTAGGCCGGCATGAAGACGCCCTCGTCAGCTATGACTGCGCCCTCGATATTAACCCCGAACTTACCGAAGCTTGGTATCTGCGAGGCTTAGGGCTGGGAAGTTTAGGAAGTTACGCAAAAGCCATTGCCAGCTTCGAGAAAGTGCTGGAACTACAACCTAACCACCCAGAAGCTTTGCTCAACCGCGCCATTACGCTTGATGAGTTAGAACACTTTGAAGAGTCCCTTGTCGGCTTCGATCAACTTCTCACGATTCAACCCGACAACCCAGAAGCTTGGTTTAATCGGGGCATTGCCTTGGGCCACTTAAGCCGGCATGAAGAGGCCATTGCCAGTTACGAACACGCTTTAAAATGGCAACCTAACTATCCAGAAGCCTGGAATAACCGGGGCATGGCTTTCGATGAGTTAGGCCGTTACGAAGAAGCCATTGCCAGCTACGATCAAGCCTTAGCACGCCGGCCTGATTACGCCAGAGCACTGAATAACCGAGGCATTGCCCTCGCTAAATTAGACCGTGCCGGCGACGCCATTGCCAGCTACGATCAGGCTTTAAAATGCCCCCCAGACTATCCCGAAGCCTGGACTTGGAACAACCGCGCCCAGGCATTACGGCAGTTAGGTCGCATTGAAGACGCCCTTGCCAGTTACGATCAATCAATGGAGATTGAACCGGAAGAACCGGATACTTGGTACGGTCAAGCTTGCTGCTATGCCTTGCAAGGAAATGTGCAACAGGCAATTGAGAAATTAGAACAAGCAATTCTGATCGATCCCGATCAATACCGGCATCTTGCCGGCAATACTTCAGATTTTGACAGCATTCGGTCTTCAGAACAATTTCAAGCTTTGATTGAAGGAAAAAGTCACCATTGAAATGAGAAATTCTGAATGGGTGAGTGCGTGAATTTTAAAATAGATTCTTTCATTCAAAATTCACCCATTCAAAATTATTTTCCCTTCACTTTGAATTGTGCTTGAGGGTAACACTTTCAGAGTTCAGTTCCCCTTATACTCAATTCAAATTGCACTACTGCCGGGGGTTTAGATGAGCCACAATGAAGAATCTCAAGCCAGGGAAATACAGGGTAGCGTCTTAGAAGACCCCACCCCCACGGCAGCGATGAAGGCCGATGAAAAGCAAGCACCGGCAGCCGGTACAAATGAGTATCTGGATTACTACAAACGCGGTAGCGTCCTCCATAACGCAGGCCGGCTTGAAGACGCTTTGGCTAGCTACGACCAAGCCTTAGAATTACGACCGGATGATTACTGGGCTTGGTATCAGCGGGGCAACGTCCTCGACGACTTAGGCCGGCATAAAGATGCTGTCGTCAGCTACAACAAAGCCCTGGAAGTGCGCCCGGATGACTACTGGGCTTGGTATCATCGCGGCATCGCCTTGCAAGACTTAAAATGCTACGAACAATCTCTCGCTAGCTACGAAAAAGCCTTAGAACTACGACCAAATGACTACTGGGCTTGGTATCAGCGCGGCATCGCCCTAGATGATTTAGGCCGGCTAGAAGATGCCCTCACCTCCTTCGACAAAGCCCTCGACATCAAACCCCATGACTACTGGGCGCAGTACCGTCGAGGGGAAGCGCTGCGTCATGCCGGCCACTATGAAGCCGCAGTTACCAGCTACAATCAAGCTTTAGAAATCAAGCAGGATGATTACTGGGCATGGCATCGGCGAGGTCTAGCCCAGGAACGCTTGGGTCTTATTGAAGACGCCCTTAGCAGTTTTGACAAAGCCCTGGAAACGAAACCGAATGACCCGGAAGCGTGTTATGACAAGGCTTGCTGTTATGCCGGTTTGGGCAATGTTGAGCAGGCGATCAAAAACTTGCGATACGCCATCAATCAAAATCCTGATTTATACAGCAAACTCGCTAAAAAAGACGCAAAATTTAATGCGATTCGCACAGATAATCGGTTTTTGACGTTAATTGCAGGTAACGAGGGTAATGATTGATAGGGGCATGGGGCATGGGGCATTGGGCATTGGGCATGGGAAATTTTCACCCCCTCGCCCCTCCCTAGTCCCTAGTCCCTAGCTACTCCCAATTCTCATATACTGAGAATTAGAAGCTATTCCGTGTACCGCTGTCCTTATGAGTCCCTATCAAGCCTTTCACGCGCTACGCATCCCTAGCGGTCATAATGACGTAATGGCGAGTTATAACAAAAATTTGGAATGCCGGCCCGATGGCTACTGGGCTTTGTATCAGCGCGGGAATGCCCTGCGGCAGACTGGTCTTTATGAGGACGCCCTTGATAGTTACGAAGAAGCCTTAGCCTGCCGGTCGGATGACTACCGCGCGTGGCATCAACGTGGAAACGCACTGGCAGAATTAGGCCGGTATGACGATGCCATTGGCAGCTATGACAAAGCGTTGGCCCTCAAACCGGCACACTACTGGAGTTGGTATCAGCGGGGTCATGCGTTGCGTAATGCAGGCCGGTATTACGACGCCGTTGCCAGCTTCAACAAAGCTTTGGAAATTCGACCAGATGACTACTGGACTTTGTATCATCGGGCAAGCATTTTTCTGTATAACCTGAACCGCTCTCAGGAAGCGCTTGCCGGCTACGATCAAGCTTTGGAACTGCGGCCAAACGACTACTGGAGTTGGTACAGGCGGAGTATTGCTCTATTTGGCCTAAGTCACTATCAAGATGCCATTGCCAGCTATGATCAAGCCTTGGAACTGAGGCCGCGCGACTATTGGGCCACTTACCGGCAGGGCGACGCCTTACTGGGGTTAGGCAGATATGAAGATGCCATTGCCGGCTATGATCGCGCCGTCGAAATTCAACCCGACTACCCAGACGCCTGGGTTTATCGGGGTCTAGCGTTGCAGCTTTCAGGCAGAACTTGCGATGCCATTGCCAGCTACGATCAAGCGCTGGAACTCGATTCTTATGTCTCCGATGCCTGGTATGGCAAGGCTTGCTGTTATGCCTCGCAGGGTGATGTGCGGCAAACAATCGAACACCTGCAAAAAGTGTTTGAGCTTAGTCAGGATGAGTACCGACAGCAAGCCACCGCTGAGCCGGCTTTTGATGCGATTCGCGAGTCGGAGGAGTTTCAGGCATTGCTACAAAATTAATTCTTTAGATAAGTCTGTTGGGTAGAGCAAAGCGAAATTTAATACCGGCAAGCATCTTAGACGTTGGGTTGAGAACCGTCCGTTTCATTGCGCCCAACCTACATCTGTCCCACTCTCCCACTCAGCACTCCCCATTAACACCCCCTGCAAAAGCGTTTGCCGGCAAAGTATTAAATAAACTTTTTGTTTAAGGCGATTTTATAAGTTAATCGACTCAATGTTTTTCAATAACAAGTCTCAATTAGATTTTTTACTTCTTGTAAAATGTTGATTAAAAAAACAACATAATGAGCCAATTTGCGCTATAATAAAAGAGGTTGTAAAACCTTACAAAATGCGGAAATTAGAAGCCCATATAAATCAGTAAATTCACTCGTTTGAGTGAGGGGTATTTACCCATAAAATATAGAGAGTTCCGAGCGAAGACTCAAACAAAGCTCGCTCTCCACAAACTGGAAAGCTAAGTTGTTTTACCAACTTATTTAAACAGATATTCGGTTGATTAAATTCGAGTGAGTATCACAGCAGAAATGCAGAGTCAACGCAGGCATGAGTTATGGATAATAAGCGCTTAATAGATATCATCGAACCCCGCACCCTTAATATCACCCTGTCTGATATTGCTCAGGGGGTGAGGAGACCGATTGAGCAACTTTATTTTCCCCGGCCCAAACCGGAAGATGAAACACCCGAAGATGCCTGGAAATGGGCGGCGCTGTTCCTAATTGTCGTGTCAGGTGAAGGAGGCCGGTTTGGCAGTTATCGTTCCTTGCCATGCTGGTTGGAAGCAGTCAAGGAATTGCTTGCTAATTGTGATAATTGGCGAGTTTTAGAAGAGCTGATTTTGCTCGTAGAAAGTGACTTGGAAACCTACCGCTATTCAGAAATACAGCGAGAGCGGTTGCGGGATTTCTTGGATGAGCAAAAGTATAGGCTGAAAGACTTAAGAGAGCAAAATGCCGGATTAGATAATGCTTGGGAGTGGGCGAAAGGTTGGGTGCCGGTGATCAAGTCTTGTCTGAACGAGGAATCACTAAATATTGCCTTGCAACTCTACAAATCCCAGAAAGCTCAATTTGAAGAGTATCCAGAAGTGCTGGACTGGGTGTTAGAAGTCGGGCGAGAACAGCGGGCGTCTTTGCGGACTTTGTAAGCGTTCTAGTGAGATTTCAGAAGTAAATTGCGAGGCGATAAAAATCTAGGCGAGTAGCAAGCCGATTATAAAATTAGTAAAATTTAAAGTCCGCAGTCGCGGACTTTCTTTTTATAGCCGGGCTTTCAATTCAAAAATTTTATTTATGTAAAATTCTCTATTCGCTAAAATAGTGCCGGCATCAGCATCGTTTCTCAGGCAATTCTGTTGATAATAAAGTCAATTAATTGTGTTTTTAAAGCCTCACGCCCTCAGCTTCGTATTTAAAAGTAAAAGGCACAGCAGTTTTTAAGTCATTCATCTGAATGCATAAATAAAACAATAAGTCAAGGTATCAGATTCCTCCAACCGGCCCACTTAACAGATATGCAGTGAGGCAGTAATTACCAGAGTGGGTAGCGAGGGCAGCTTTTTTCTGCTAAATTTGCATCGTTAAGTCGCTGCCACGATTAATCTAGAAGTAGAAAACCTTCTATTTCAGTGGGAAAATCCCAGCAAACCTAAAAAATTGCTAACAACTTACTAGAATGAAAAGCCGCATCCTTCGGGTTTATGCCGATACATCTGTGTTTTGCGGCATCTGCGACGAGGAATTTGAACAAGCGAGTCGAGCCTTTTTCCGTCAAGTTCAGAGTGGGCGCTTCCGCCTCGTCACCTCCGTAGTTGTGCAAAATGAAATAGAGTCGGCACCGGCAGAGGTTCAGGAACTCTTTGAAAAAATTCTTGGGATCGCAGGAATTGTCAACCTGACTGAAAGCGTTCTGCTACTCCAGCAAGCTTACCTAGATGCAGCAATTGTTACCCCAACCCTAGCCATTGATGCCCTTCATGTTGCAATGGCAACCGTTTCCGAGTGTTCTGCCCTTGTGAGTTGGGACTTTAAGCACATCACCCATTTTAAAAAAATTCGCCTTTATAACGCGATTAATTTATTGGAAGGATACTCTCAAATTGCCATTTACTCACCTTTACAAGTCATTCCTTATGAAGACGAACAAGAAATTTGATTGTGTGGAAATGAAACGCCAAGGCACCGAGCGTATTCTAGATAAAATTAAAGACATGAACCCAGAAGAGCAGCTAGCTTACTGGCAGGAACACACAGAAGCTTTGCGGAAGCGCCAGCAAACTAAACGCCGGGATAACTTAAAAGCCGGTTTGATAGCGGTTGATTCCCCCGCCGTTAGCTTTCCAACCCGAACCAAAACATTCGACTGCGTGCGGATGAAAAGAGCAGGAAATCAAAAAATATTTGAAATAATAAAAGATATGACCCTAGAGGAAGAACTCGCCTACTGGCAAGACGCCACGGAAAAACTGCGCCGGCAGCAACAAGCTGTTCGCCGGCACAACCTGGTTTCAGGCAACTCAATCTAGCAATGGAAAACTTACGCTCTCTTGAAGAAGCCCTTATGCAATACGATCAGCAGCTCACCACTCACCCAGACAACTACAAAGCTTGGAACAACCGAGGCGTTGCCCTAGAAAAATTGGGTCGCTATGAAGATGCGATCGCCAGCTACGACAAAGCCTTAGCCCTTCAACCCGATCTCCCGGAAACTTGGAACAATCGAGGTATTGCACTCGCTGAACTCAACCGTCATCAAGACGCACTGAGATGCTACGACCAAGCTTTAACCCTGCAACCGAATCTATCTCAAGCTTGGAACAATCGCGGCATTTCCCTGCGGAAACTTGGTCGCTACCAAGCAGCCGTTGCTAGTCATGATAAAGCCATCGCGATTCAACCCAACGACTGGCAAGCTTGGAACAATCGCGGCATCGCCTTATATGAATCAGGTCGTTACCGAGACGCACTGATCAGCTACGACAAATCTTTAGTCATTAAACCCAACAATTGCGAAACTTGGACAAACCGAGGCAATGCCTTGGGGAAACTTGGCCGCTATGAAAATGCCATCGACAGCTACGGCGAAGCTTTAACAATCCAACCGGATCAAGCGCTAATTTGGTATAACAAAGCTTGCTGTTACGCACTACAGCGTCAAGTAGATCTAGCTATTGAAAACCTACAAACTGCTATTAATTTAAATTCTGAACGATATATAGAAATGGCGAAGACAGATTCGGATTTTGATAAAATTCGCCGAGATGTAAGGTTTCGAGTTTTACTTCGAGGGCCAGTCAGTTAAATGTTTAATGCCGGCAGCAACGACAGATAAAAAAGAAAGTAAAACTTACAACTTTATGAAGCCTGAGCCTACAACTTAGTCTCTTTCAGTTTTAATTAACTCCTCACACTTCAGAGCCGGCAGCAGGAAGAACAGTAACAATCGGGGATGACATTTCGTCTAATTTTGACAGATCACTTCCTCCCAACTGTACAGCTCAATCTACAGTTGCTTATAAGATACGGATATCTGCTGTTTTGAATGGTAAATCATAATGCTTATGTCTTCTGATGCCGCTAGCATGAAAAGCCTCGAAAAGAGCGACCCTAAATTTTTAGAACTGAACACTCGTCTGACAGAGATCGACGACATCGAATCAGCAGCAGCACTGCTGCACTGGGATCAAGCCACTTATATGCCTGCCGGCGGCGCACCGGCACGAGGTCGCCAACTCGCTACCCTAAGACAAATCGCCCACGAAAAATTTACCGATCCCGTTATTGGGCAACTGCTAGAAGATTTAAAACCCTACGAAGACAGCCTCTCCTACGACTCCAACGAAGCCAGTCTCATCCGGATCGCCCGCCTCAGCTACAACCGATCTGTTTGCGTACCGGCATCCTTCATGGCAGAACTTTCTCAACACCGATCGGCATCCTACGAAGCTTGGGCGAAAGCCAGACCGGCCAACGACTTTACCATTGTTCAGCCTTACCTAGAAAAGACCTTGGATTTAAGCCGCGAATTGGCCGGCTTTTTTCCTGGATACGAGCATATCGCCGACCCACTAATTGACTTTTCAGATGCCGACATGAAAGCATCTACCCTGAGACAGATATTTAGCCGGCTGCGCCAAGAACTCGTGCCAATCGTCGAGCAGATCACCTCCCAACCGGCAGCCGATGATGCCTTCCTGCACCAGCATTTTCCCGAAACCAAGCAACTAGAATTTAGCCGCCGGATCATTGAGCGCATCGGCTACGACTTCAAACGAGGCCGGCAAGACAAAACTCTGCATCCCTTCATGACCCGATTTTCCACCGGCGATGTTCGTATCACCACCCGCGTCTACGAAAACGATCTGGGACAAGGACTATTCAGCAGCATCCACGAAGCCGGTCACGCCATGTATGAACAAGGCATCTCCCGTGAATTTGAAGGCACCCCCCTAGCCAGTGGCGTCTCCTCCGGCGTCCACGAAAGCCAATCTCGCCTGTGGGAAAACCTCGTCGGGCGCAGCCGGGGTTTTTGGGAATGCTTCTATCCCCAACTGCAAGGCGTCTTCCTCAGAGAACTTGGCAATATTTCCATTCACAAATTCTACCGGGCAATTAACAAAGTCGCCCGCTCTCTGATCCGCACCGACGCTGACGAAGTCACCTATAACCTGCACGTCACAATTCGCTTCGATCTAGAATTAGCCATGCTCGAAGGTTCCCTGTCGGTGCGCGACCTCCCCGAAGCCTGGAACGAGCGTTACCGCAGCGATCTCGGCCTCGTCCCTGCCACAGACAGCGAAGGCGTCATGCAAGACGTACATTGGTATAGTGGCGTGATTGGCGGGATGTTTCAAGGCTACACCCTCGGCAACCTGATGAGCGCCCAGTTTTATGAAACAGCCCTCAATATCAATCCAGAAATTCCCGTTGATATTGAGCGAGGCAATTTCACCAGCCTGCATCAGTGGCTTCAAGAAAACATCTATCAGCATGGACGCAAGTACACTGCAGATGAATTGCTAGAACGCGTCACCGGCAGTCCTTTAAGCGTCGAACCCTTCATCCGCTACATTCGGGGCAAATACAGCGAATTGTACCCGATGTAACGGCTGCCAGATTTTAACGCTTTTTATACTCCAGAGGGAGTTTCACTCAGGGCAGCATTTTGTAACTTAGTGGTTGTAAAAGCTATTAATTTCTACAAGCGAGGCTTCATGTCTGATTTGTTACAAATTGTTATCGAAAGTAGTGAAAAAAGCGATCTCCGGCAATTTATCAGTGATATCCGACAACAAGAAAAACGATATTTACTGAGAAATGACATCTTGACGGCCTTCGCAAACTTCTGCATCAATTACCAAAAACCCGAAGAGTTTGCTCATTCTTCCCATTTAGGTAAATTTATTTCCGAAACTCAAGAAATTATCATTGAGGAGGGCAGTATCTGTCTGATCGTGCGCCCCAAAATTGCCTCGCAAGAAATTTACCGGCTCACGGAAGACTTGAAAATTGATCGCCTGACTGCCCAAGAGTTACTGGATGTTCGCGATCTCTTCGTCAACCACTTTCACCCCAATGAGGGAGATGTATTTGAGATTGATTTCGGGCCGTTTTACGATTACTCCCCTACAATTCGCGACCCGAAAAACATTGGTAAAGGAGTGCAATTCCTTAACCGATATTTATCCAGCAAACTCTTTCAAGACCCCAAACAATGGCTGGCGGCGCTGTACGATTTTTTGAGCGTGCACCGCTACAATGGCATTCAACTACTGATTAACGAACGCATTAAAAACCAGCAGCAGCTTTCTGATCGGATCAAGCAAGCGATCAAATTTGTCGGTGCTCGTCCAACGGATGAACCCTACGAGAACTTCCGCTTGGATCTGCAAGTCATGGGTTTTGAACCCGGATGGGGTAACACTGCCGGCAGAGTGCGCGAAACGTTGGAAATACTCGATGAACTGATAGACTCGCCTGACGATGCCGTTCTCGAAGCTTTCATCTCCCGCATTCCGATGATCTTCCGCATCGTTTTGGTGTCTGTGCATGGATGGTTTGGCCAAGAAGGAGTTCTAGGCCGGCCTGACACCGGCGGCCAAGTCGTCTACGTCCTCGACCAAGCCAAAAGCTTAGAAACGCAACTACAAGAGGAACTTTCCCTCGCCGGTTTAGATGCTTTGGGTGTGGAACCCAAAGTGATTATTCTCAGCCGGTTGATTCCCAACAGTGATGGCACCCGCTGCAACCAACGCTTGGAAAAAGTTCACGGAACCGATAACGCTTGGATTTTGCGCGTTCCCTTCCGCGACTTTAATTCCAACATCACCCAGCACTGGATTTCCCGGTTTGAGATTTGGCCTTATCTAGAAACCTACGCTATTGATGCCGAAAAAGAACTGCTGGCAGAATTTCAAGGCCGGCCTGACTTCATCATCGGCAACTACTCTGATGGCAACTTAGTCGCCTTCTTACTAGCACGTCGCCTCAAGGTTACTCAGTGCATTGTTGCCCACGCCCTAGAAAAATCGAAATATTTGTTCAGTAACCTTTACTGGCAAGAATCAGAAAATTCCTATCACTTCTCGTTGCAGTTCACCGTCGATTTAATTGCGATGAACGCTGCTAATTTTGTTATCAGCAGCACCTATCAAGAAATTGTGGGAACGCCAGATAGCGTGGGGCAGTATGAGTCTTACAAGCGCTTCACAATGCCGGATTTATATCACGTTGTTAATGGAATTGAGTTATTCAGTCCCAAATTTAACGTCGTGCCGCCTGGAGTGAATGAGAGCGTATATTTTCCCTACAGCCGGCAAGAAGACCGGCTCAGCAGCGTCCGCGAACGTCTTGAAGACTTGCTTTTCCATCAAGAAGACCCCGCTCACATATTTGGCAGACTCGACGATCCCAGCAAGCGCCCGCTGTTTTCAATGGCACGCCTCGACCGAATTAAAAACCTCACCGGCTTGGCAGAATGCTTTGGAAAGAGTCAGGCGTTGCAAGAGAGATGCAACTTAATTTTGGTTGCCGGTAAATTACACGTTAATGAGTCA
Organism: Microcoleus sp. FACHB-672; assembly: GCF_014695725.1. Taxonomy (NCBI): domain Bacteria; kingdom Bacillati; phylum Cyanobacteriota; class Cyanophyceae; order Oscillatoriales; family Microcoleaceae; genus Microcoleus; species Microcoleus sp. FACHB-672. Next base: position 66,226 of record NZ_JACJOU010000019.1, read on the forward strand.
ACCGATCACGAAGAACTCAGCGAAATGGAGAAGCTTTACCGGCTCATTGACGAATACAATTTGCACGGACGTATTCGCTGGTTGGGAGTGCGTTTACCCAAGAGTGACTCCGGCGAAATTTACCGCGTGATTGCCGATCATGAAGGGATTTTTGTCCAGCCGGCCTTATTTGAAGCTTTTGGGTTAACAATTTTGGAAGCCATGATCTGCGGCGTTCCTACCTTTGGTACTCAATTTGGCGGACCGTTGGAAATCATCAAAGATAAAGTCAACGGATTTTACATCAACCCCACAAACTTAGAAGAAACCGCTGAAAGAATCTTGGACTTTATTGCCAAATGTGACCAAAATCCCAACTACTGGCACCAAATCTCCAAAGCCGGTATCGAGCGGGTTTACAGCACCTATACTTGGAAAATCCACACTACGCGGCTGCTATCTTTAGGCAAAATTTACGGTTTCTGGAACCACACTTCCAAAGAAAACCGCGAGGATATGCTGCGCTATATCGAGTCGCTGTTTTATCTACTCTATAAACCACGCGCCAAACAACTTCTCGAACAACATCAGCAACGCTAAGAGAGGGGCATGGGGCAAGGCTGCGCCAACCTAAAGGTAGGGGCACTGGCTATTTCTTCCCGCTCTGCAACTAGCCCCTAGTCCCTAGCCTCCCAAACTGCGTGCCGCGCCATGTAATTCGGGTGCGGGAGTTTCAGACTCTTTAGCATTCAACTTGCGGTTAAATTCACGAATTCGGCGAGATAAAAGACGAATAATATTGACCGCAATTCCTGGGGTTTCCTCAATTGCATCGTAGAGTTGCTGCTGCGTTAGCATCAGACAGTCACAGGGTTCCAAAGTCGTGACAGAAGCCGAACGAGGTTCAGCATCAAACAACGACATCTCACCAAAACAAGCACCTTGGTCAAGTTGTGCCAGATCCTGCTCTGCAAGGTGAACCCGGACTCGCCCAGAAACGACAATGTAGAGGGAACGCCCCTCTTGCCCTTGAGTAAAAATCGTGTGCTGAGCTGGAAATGAAAGCTCATCCATTACAGAAGCCAACCGGACGAGAAAATCATCCCGTAGCTCTTTAAATATCGGGACTCCCCTGACAAATAATAGGCGGTCAACGCTAGTCAGCATTTAAGTTGTTCATCCTCAGGATTCCGGTTGCCTCTAGAGAAACGATTGATCGGGAACGTTGAATGATGAGGGGAAGAACAGTTTAATTCATCATTCATCCTTCATTAAGTTGCCTCAAATCCGGCTATCCCCGGATAATTGGAAGCGCGGTTCATTTCGCCGGCCTGGTCGAAATACCCCCGCCCCGATGCGGCTTCTGCTGAATTGCTAACACCTAATTCAGCCATCATCTGCTTGACTTGGGCAGCAACGAGGCGATCTGGATCGTCTTGCAGCATTGGTAGCAATTCTACCAATGCGCGTGGCGAAGCAACTCCCAGGTAGGCAAGTACCGACTCGCGCACCAAACCTCTGGGATGGCGCAGACAAGCGAGTGTCTGATCCGCCGTCAGACTCCAACGGGCGGATCTAGCCAGATGGAAACAGCAAGCCAGGGGCCAATCGGAGAGGAAGTGACGTAATTCCAGCAGCCGGCGTAAGCGATCACTAGGGTTCATGGGTTGATAAACCAGGAGTTCTGACAGGTTTTGCAGTTTTTCCCGATCCTCACGCCGGTCTAACACACTCAGCAGCGCTCGTTTAGTCGGAATATCCAAAGTATTATCTAAAATTTCCAGCCCCCGCGCCATATTCGACCGCGAACCCGATTTCAAGTTAAATGAGGCGGCCTGAATGCTCGTGTGGGGGTAAAGAAACTTCATCAGCAAAAATAACCGATCTACCGCATCCGCTTGCAGATCCCGCAGCGCCCGTCGCAACAGTTCTGCTTCCTCACCGGCAACTTGTTCTGCCGGCAGATCCACCAGTGCTGCATAAAGTTGACCGAGGAACCTCAATTCCTGGTCAATCAACGTTTCTACGCCACTACGACCCAAACGATCCAACACCCCTTCAATCCCGGCTTCTTGGGGCATTTTTAGCAGAATGCGGAGAATATTTCGCCGGGTTGTACCCCAAGCCGTCATCAAGTGAGAAGCCAGGGCGTCAAGGGCTTCCCGCGTGCCGATTTGGCCCAGCGCACTCCAAGCGTGCATCCGCACTAAATCAGGCTTGTGAGCATCTTCTGCAAGTACCACAAGCGGGTTAATAATTTCGTTGTCTAATCGAACCAAGGCACGCAGGGCAGCTTCGCGGGTGGATTTATAGTAAAGTCCACGCAGCAGAGAAGGATAATATTCCTCTAAGTGTGTGGAGGCGATCACCTCCAGCAGAGCGCAGCGCACCCGCAACGATTCATCCTGTAGGAGGTTGGGGATATAAAGTCGCAAGCCTTGCAAATAATCGGCCTCGCCCAGCGCCCGACAGCCCATTACCCGTTCCCGTTCTTGTTTATGGGTGAGCATCCGCCGCAGGGCGTTAGTGGCTTCGGCTTTTTGCTCCCGGTTGCCCCGGCGCATGATCAGGGAAGCAGCGGTTCCGCGTACCACGGGGTCTACTTGGGGTTGCAAATAAGGTCTTAAAGCTTGAATATCTGGGGCTTTCTCGGTGAGCCAGACGTAGCGCAGGCCCAAGGCTAGGACTTCTGGCGGCAGGGTATGCTCGATCAGTGCCCGAACTTGGGGGAGGTAGGCAGGACTGGGATGATTGAGCATTGTCTCCAGACTTTGGCGCTGCAAAGCCGGCGGCAGCGTTACCAGCAGTGGCGCGAGAACTTCACCAACATTGTTGGGATCGATTTGGGTGAGGAGTTCAATACAAGAGCGTTTATCGGCTTCTGTACCGGGCTTTTCTAAGGTGTCTACCACGGCACGTTTGAGGACACGCAGATCCACGTCTGTCACCCCCAGCCGGCCCCTCTCAGCACTGGAGACGAGCAAGCCGACATAGCGAGATCGCAGCATCCAAACGACGTACATCCAAGCCACGGCTAAGAGTACAATCTGCCCGACGAAAATCCATCCTTCTAATTGCACAACTGCGGCATCTGTCGCTTTGGGCAGTACAAAGCGACAGAACCAAATCGTTGCAAAAATCAACAAGCCTATGACGCCATCGGATAGCGGCTCAGCAATGCCATTGACAACGGCCTGCACGTCATCCCGATTGGCTTCTGGGATGGGTTGGAATAAGACCGGGCTAACGCCTTCAAATAGGGTGTAGTGTAAGAGTTCTTCAAAAAATTTGAGAATCACCAAACCGGAAAATAGGGGCAACAGGTTTGTAACAGAAGTGATGACGGAACCCAGTCCGATCACAGCTAAACCAGCCGGTAAGATGATAGCGGAGCCAAACACGCCCATGCGTTCAACGAGCCGGCTAGAGATAAACCACTGCATCACCAGTTCAAACATACCTAGGACGCCGTTGAAAACGCCGATGAACGCGGCGATGCCGAGACTTTTATCGCCTAAATCTTGCTGTTCTAACTCGCTGAGGAATTGAAAATCTACCAGGATATTCAGCAGTTCAGCAAGGACAAAAAAGGCGATTACGGGGACGACGTAGTGCTGGATGGGACCGCGTAGCCGTTTGTTGGTGAATTCTGCCTGTTCATCCTCTTCTTCTCTGAGGGGAGAGTCGGGAAATGCTTGCTGGTAAGTTTGACTGAGATAGTACAGGATGCCGGCTCCTAGCACCATCATCAAGCAAGCCATGAGAATGACATTATTTAGCCCGACTAAATTGAGAAAGAAGGGCAGGGAAAAACCACTCACGACATCGGCAAGCAAGATGCCGCTACTGATGATCGGGTAGGTGCGTTTAATTTCCCGAATGTTAAAGAGTTGGTTGGCGGTGATGGAGGTGTTGAGATCGTTGAGGACGTAGATTCCATCCAGCCACAGGCGCATCAGAAAGACGGTGATACCTAGTATCACCGGCAGCCCTAATCCAACCCGAAACAGCAGCAGGGGGGCTGCCATGATCAGGGCAATCAACACAATCACTCGGCGCAGGGGCAGGATGCTTTGCAGCCACGTATACAGTGCGCCTAAAGCAGAACCAATTACGGCACCGGAGATATAAATCCACGGCAGCTGTTCTGCGCCATATTCGTCTAAGAACAGTCCAACTGTGCTGGCTTCTAGCCAGAGAACTCCCACAGAAGTTGCTGTGTAGAAGGCGAACATCAGGAAGGTTCGTTCTGCTTCCTCTGGCCGCAAATTCACCCACTGTAGAAGTATCTGCCCCCATCTTCCCCCAAACCGCTGATCTCTCAGTTCCATGCCCCGTTAATTCCTGTGTTGTAGATATCCGAAGATGGCTTTTGTGCTAGCTGTTCGGTCAGTCGGTCGGGGTTGGTTTTGCGGGTAAATTGTCTGCAATTGAGCCAAAATTGCGCTCTCACACTCGCCCGTACCAGTCAGATGTCTATTGTGCTATCAGTTGTTAGTTTTTTGTCACTGAACTCTGAATGCTTCACCAACCACGAACCGATGAGCTAACTTGCCTTTGGAGGATTCACCGGCATTGCTAGCTTCTGAGGAGGACAAACCGCCTTGTCGCGTTCCCCACTCGCCGGTAGGGGTGCGAGTGGCGCATCTATCTTAGGCAGCGCTATCGTCAAGGCGTAGCGCTGCCCACTTGTCCATCCCGCATTTGAGCCGGTGTCAGCTCTTGCTTATGCGACTGATGTTATTACTTTTTGGGGGAGAGCAACATCATCATACTACGCCCCTCTTTTTTGGGCGCTTGCTGAACTTCGGCGACTTCTTGCAAATCTGTTGCCATCCGCTTCAGTAAGTCTTCTGCCAAGTCTGTATGTTGAATTTCTCGGCCCCGGAACATAATGGTTGCTTTAACCTTATCTCCATCGTGCAGAAAGCGCTTTGCTTGATTGATCCGAACTTGGTAGTCGTGATCTTCAATCTTGTAGCGCATTTTCACTTCTTTGACTTCAGCAGTGTGTTGCTTTTTCTTAGCTTCGCGGGCTTTTTTCTCCTGTTCAAACTTAAACTTGCCGTAGTCCATAATCCGGCAAACGGGTGGATCTGCCTTGTCACTCACAAGCACGAGATCCAGTTCCTTTTCATAAGCTTGACGCAAAGCATCTTGCGGCGTCATGATTCCCAACTGTCCTCCGTCGGTATCAATAACGCGTATCTTGGGAAAGCGAATTCTTTCGTTAATTTGGGGTAAATCGCGATTCGGGCGTCTCTTTTCTATCACAGGCGTTATAAGGTATGAGGTGATGGGAGCTGTTAGTTAAGGGTTTGCGTGGGCTATTGGGTGAGTCAGTAAACGGCCTCAAACTTTTATCAAAAAATGTCATGATTGAGGCATTCATGAAGAAGGCGATTATTATACCGTATTCAATCCATGCACAATGTATGTGAACTTGTAATTGCCATTCTACTCAGTCTGACTGAGTTTCTGTAACTGTGTTAATCTATCTTCGGAAATAGCTTGCCTCAAAAAGCTATAGCCATTGGAAATGCAGACCCAAGGCTATGGCCAAAACCATTAAAATTGAGAAGAAAGTTTGTAAAGTAATTTTGAGTTGAGGCAAGTGTGACTGTTTCCGGGCAATGGCAGCAACGGGTTGGAAGTCAGCGGGACTGGATCTGGCGCGGGTGGCAAACTCGCTATACCTACCTGCGCTCTCCAGGGTTCGAGGGGCAGGGTGAACCGCCAGTCGCTTCGCCTCCCTTAATTCTACTGCATGGGTTTGGGGCATCAATTGGCCACTGGCGAAACAATTTGGCTGACTTGGCTCAGCACCACACGGTTTACGCATTAGATATGCTGGGCTTTGGAGCGTCCCAAAAAGCACCGGCTCAGTACAATGTATCACTGTGGGTTGAGCAAGTCTATGACTTCTGGAAGGCGTTTATTAATGAGCCGGTTGTGTTGGTGGGCAACTCGATAGGCTCTTTGGTTTGTTTGGCGGCGGCGGAGGCTCATCCAGAAATGGTGCGGGGCGTTGTGATGCTCAGTCTGCCTGATCCCTCTATACGAGAGGAGACGATCCCAGCCTGGTTGCGACCGATTATTACAACCGTTGAAGGAGTCGTAGCCTCACCGGCATTGCTGAAAACGATATTTTATTTTGTCAGACGCCCCTCAATTGTTCGCCGTTGGGCCAGCATTGCTTATGCGAATCCGACGGCTGTAACGGAAGAATTGGTGGAAATTTTAGCCGGCCCTGCTCAAGATCGCGGTTCCGCCCAAGCTTTTTGCGCCATTCTCAAAGCAATGGCTAGTTCCAAATTTGGGCCAAGCGTTAAGAAAGTTCTGCAAAACCTAAAAATTCCGATGCTCTTGATTTGGGGACGTGAAGATCGCATGATCCCCCCTGGACTCGCCCGCCAGTTTGGCCAGCATAACACCGGCTTGCAGGTCGTTGAGTTAGAAAATGCCGGCCACTGCCTCCATGATGAATGTCCAGAGCAAGTTAACAAAATGATCTTGGAGTGGCTCAACGAGCAGTGTGCCGGTGCGCCGGTTTTGCCTTCCGCCTCAGCATCTTCTGCCATCTTCAGCCCCTAAAAACAGCCTTTTGTTACCTTCGGGGTAATAATCCGGGTAACTCAGGGATTTGAGCAGATCTCATCTGCGCCCCAAAACATCCATCCCGAAAGAAGTTGACACTCACTGCAAAAAAAGCGCAAAGTAAGCCAGTTACCAACATTTGCGGTACAATGTCTGCCCTTGAGGAACTAGAAATCAGACACTAGAGACTAGAAACTAGGGCTTGAAACCTGGCGAAAAGTCAATCAAAGATTTTGTTTTGACTTTTCGCCGCAAACCGCATCAGACTCACCGACTTTTGTTTTGGCATAACTCAGGAATATGAAACTCAGTATTCTAGCGATCTGCACACTGTTAGCTAGCCTCTGTCTACCCAATCCAGCTTTTGCTGAAAATCCCCAACATCTCAGACGCTTGCTTGATACCAATGTATGTCGCGGTTGTAACCTCAAGGGCGCTGACCTGAGCAAGGCCGATCTCAGCAATGCTGACCTTCGGGGTGCTTTACTGACGGATGCGAACCTACAAGGGGCTAATTTGTCTGGTGCGAAACTTCATCGTGCCCACATGAGTAATATCAACTTAAGCGGCGCTTCTCTGGTGAAGGCTGATCTGAACGGAACTTCTTTGGATGACGCTGACTTAACCAATGCAGACCTCAGACAGGCTCAACTGACTTTTGCGACGTTGGTTCGCGCCAACCTGTTTAAAGCAGATTTGAGGGGAGCTTATTTCGTTCGGGCGAATCTGCGAGATGCAAATCTAACTGATGTAGATTTATCAAGTGTGATTTTAACAAGGGCAACGATGCCGGATGGCAAAGTCAACAAAGAATAGATGAACGGAAAAGGTAAAGGGTAGGGGCTAATGGTTTATGGTTGATGCCATAAACTATTCGCAAGCTTGCAATTAGCAATTTCAGTAAAAAGCAATGCAGACAGCAAAACTAGGCCAAAGATTTTCGCTGTGCTGGGGATTGCTAACCGCCCCAGGCTGCCGGCTGTGCCGGCCTTTAACCCTCGGCTTTGCCGGCATGATGATGATGTGGACGCAAGAAATTGTTGTGCTGCCGGCACAAGCAGCGATTCTGTCGAGTTGGAACTTTAACTCAACGAGCAACCAGCTAGAATTTATGGTGCAGCAAGGGACGCAGCCGAGCGTCTCGGTGTTGAGCCAACCCCCACGCATTGTTTTAGATTTGCCTAATACTGAGTTGGGAGTCAATCCCGGCCAAAAGGCTTATTCAGGCACTGTGCGTCAAATTGAGATATCGCAGATCCAGGGCGGAACGAGCAGAATTGTAATGGAGTTCGATCCCGCAGTTGTTTTAGATCCCGACCAAGTGCAGCTGCAACGGGTATCAGTGCCAATTCAAAGCGGCCCATTCCGAGATCGGTGGGTTTTACGTCCCTTCGTTACGGCACCCACTAGCACAGGCGGTTGGCAAGCTGCTTCCCCTCTGCCACCGGCAACTTATAACACCCCTCAGTCTGCGGCTGTGACTGTTCCGCCTTTAGTACAGACCAATTTCCCGCGTCCAACGGCAGTGGGTGAGTTTGGCCAATCTCTGTCTCCTGCAGCCCAACTGCCGCGCTCGAATCCCCTGGGCAGCCTACCTCTGGCACTTCCCACAGAGACTTCTGCAATTCCTGTACCCTCGGCAACGGTGATGGTGCCTTCTCTGGAAAGGCAATCCCCTGTGGGCATAACAAAAGTTGGTGCGGCTAATCCTGTCCCTGCCGGCCTTCCCAAGCAGCGGAGAAATGAGATTTTGCTGCCGGCTGGCGCTCAACTGTTTGTCCGCTATGCCGGTGACAGAATTTTGAAGTTCCACCCCGATTTAGACCGGCAGGAAGTATTGCTTTTAGATGGGGCGATTTTTGATCGGGCCGGCAACCTAATTGCGCCTGAAGGAACGCCGGTGATTGGACGGTTTGAAAGCAATCGCAGGGGCAGCCGGTTTGTCGCTCAAGCCATTACTCTTTTTGGTCGGAATATCCCCCTAGCGGCCCAATCAGAACGCTACAAGAAACCAAACCTTCTGGAACCGGGTGGCATTATGGAAATCCGTCTGAAGGAAGCTCTGCGCTAGGGGAATTAGGGAGTGGGGAATTTTCAACCTCTCTTCTCCCTAGCCCCTAGTCCCTAGTCTCTAATTCAGGTTTTATTCAAAAACCCTTGAATTTGCCGGATGGCTGCCGGCGCAATGTTAAACAATGCCCAGCTTGCGGCCAGAGCGATAGGGCCAACAACGATAAGCACACGCCAATCAAAGTCCATTTGGGTTTCCCTCTTTTAAAAGATTGTTACACCGTTCTCATTTTTAATATTTTGCGGCGAAAGGGGCGAAATTACTAGACCTTTCCCTTAATTGAGCGCTCAGCTTGTTAAGGCTTGGGATCAAGGGTAAATGAGGAATCGGCAACAAACGTTTAAAAATCCACAATCTCACGTCTTAACTCGGATTAGTGGGGAGAGGTGAATCCAAGATTGCTGCCTTTGCCGGCATGAACCAAAGCCAGTTGCTGATAGCGTTGTGCGTGTTCGATGAGTGCAGCGGCTTCTTCTGGCGAAATCTCTCGCAATCGCTTCGCCGGCACCCCAACCACGAGGGAAAATGGGGGCACATCCTTTGTCACAATTGCGCCGGCTCCAATAATACTGCCGGTTCCCACACGCACGCCGTCCATCACGACAGCACCAATCCCGATCAGGCTACCCCGCTCAATGTAAGCACCGTGAACCACGGCTCGATGACCGATGGTTACGCATTCTTCTAGAATCGTGGGCTGGCCCGGATCTCCGTGTAAAATCGCACCATCTTGAATATTGGTGTTCTCTCCGATTTCAATTTTTTCTACATCTGCTCGCACGACTGCGCCATACCAAATACTCGCGCCGGCAGCCACCAACACTTGACCAATAACTGTGGCATTCGGGGCGACAAAAGCAGCGAGGGAAAGGTCAGCAGGGGGCCAATAGGAGGCCGATATCGGTAAAGGTTGGTTAAAATTGCTCACCATTGTTTGCCGGTTAATCAGAGAATCCCCGTAGAATTTGAGCTGAGGGCGGAATACCCACAGCTATAATAAAAGCACTGAAACTGGCGCATAAATAATATGCTGGTATGCACTTCATGATCAATCCAGGCTTGCAGTACCCTATTTTTGGCTCGGAGATTCAATGCCCCCACTGCCGGCAAACGATTCCGGCACTTACACTAACAGATACTTATTTGTGCCAACGTCATGGTGCATTTGAGGCAAATCCGAAGACGGGGGAATTGATCCATCTTCAATCTGGGCGTCACTGGCGTCGGTGGAACAATGAGTGGTATCGGCAACACACCCATCCGGACGGGATTCGATTTGAAATCCATGAGGCACTTGATCGCCTTTACACCCAGGGGTTCCGCGCCACACGGGTGATTATTGCCCAACGCTATAAAGACTTGATTAGCGCTTATTTGGAGCGCAGTACACCTTGGCGGGGCCAATCAGACTCTCCAAAACCCCGACTTTACGGGTTGCCGGTGGAGTTTAGCCCCGATCCCGCAGAAGAACCTTGCTGGGAAGTGATTAATTTTGAGCTTGACAAAGAGCCGGGGGTGCCGGTTCGCTATCCTTATTTCCGGCTGTTTGAGTAGAGTTGGATTTCGCAAACAGTTTTTGCACCGGCTGCTGAGAATCACTCAAAAAAACCCGCTCGTACAGTTGCAGCGGGTTGAAAAGATTATTTTTGTGCCGGCAGTCAAACACTCACTAATAATCGCCCATATTATTGACAATTAAAGTTTATTATGCATCACGCTTCCATTCGCACTGCGAATATTCACCGGGCGATGGCGTTTTACGAACTGTTAGGCTTTAGTGTTTGTGAGCGCTTTACTGCCGGCATCACCCTCGCCTGCTGGATGGAAGGGTTAGATGGGCGCATAGAATTAATTCAAATTCCCCAACCTAAGCCGGCACCGGACGCCTTTGGGGATGAGAACTATACAGGCTATTATCATTTATCGTTTGACCTGACCCACACAACAGCAGATTTACCCAGCTGGTTGAGTGTCCTAAAAGAACGGTTTACCCAAGCTGCCGGTGAGCAACCCGAACAATTCCAACCTTTAAAAATTCTACTAGAACCCACCCAACAGATGATTGGTGATCGCGTTTATGAAGTTGCTTTTATTGCTGATACGGATGGGTTGCCTTTAGAATTCTTGCGCTGTTTAAAAGCGTAAAAAGTGCGGCGCTCAAAGGAAAATAAATCAAAATAACTTATCGGCAAACCAAAACACAAGAATTTGGGGGACGAACATCTTGATGTTTCCCTGTCACCGGCGCTTTTATTTCAATAGCATTTGAGCCATCCCCAGCCGGCACTCTAGAATCAGCCTCTTTAACCGCTGATAAACCAATTGTTAGACAAAGTACAGTGATTGCCAAAATTCCAAATTTCATCTGATTTCCCTCCAATAATTGCCATATTCAGTTTTCAAAAACGCGCTTTTCTGTCAGAAACAGCAAGTTGTATTCAGTTATTTCCTAATGCCGGTTTTTACCAAACTCATAACACCAGGTTATTGATTAGTGGTAACGCTGCTCAATCCATTCGCGCATTTCAGCATCAGAAGCCACACAAATAGATCGTCCTGTTGTTGGATCGTAAGCGTGCCAGCCGGTTTCACCGTTGCGCTCGGATGTTTTCCAAACTCGCAGTTCATCACCGCTTGTTAACCACACAAAAAGGCGCTGCCAAACTGTTTTAAAGATTAAAGGAAAGCGTGTCGAGGCATTTTTCGAGGCGTTTAAAGATGCCTGAGATACCGCTTCTGGAGTCTGAGAGGTTGTCATAACTAGAACCTCATGTTTGCTTTTGAATTTGTTACCTTTACTTTCTCCTAATAGCGATTGACCTGAGAAGGTACAGATTGGTAGAGTTTAGGTAGTACAGTTGCCACAAGTAGAACTGTTCTAGTAAAACTTAGTAAAACTGTACTACCTAAAGCGGTTTTGCATCGCTTATATTGCTTAACATCCCTCTGCTGTCATTCTGAGGAAGAAACGCACCGTGATTATTCCACTGGAGCGACAATCATCTAAAGCCGTCTATCTGCAAATTCGGGATCGCATCAGCCGGCTTATCAAATCAGGAGTTTTAAAACCCGGAGACAAACTCCCCTCAATTCGGGCGTTAGCTTTAAGTACACAAGTCAACAAATTAACCGTTATTGAAGCTTATAGCGTCCTAGAAGCGGATGGATTAATTCACGCTCGTCAAGGCGCTGGTTATTTCGTTAGTAAGCCTACAATCGCCTGTCCCCAGCCGGCTACAACCTTTGCGCCACCCCAAGATGTGATTGTATCGGAACGGCAGGGGGGGTCGTTTTTCAACGTCATCATGAGTTCACTGGATGCGCGGCACCACTCAGGTACGATTGATTTCAGCAGTGGGTTTCCCCTCGACTCAGGATTGGAGGATTTGCAGCGCATTGCTAGACGCGCAGTTAAGCAAATGGCTGAGGCTTTATTTCACTATGATGTGCCGCAAGGACAGTTAACTTTGCGCCAACAAATTAGTCGGATGCTGGTGCAGCGAGGACTGGAAGTGACGCCAGAGAATTTGATCGTCACAAATGGTTCGCAGCAAGGATTATCTTTGGCAATTAATTACTACGTGAATCCCGGAGACTGGGTGATTGTAGAAAGTCCCACTTATCACGGGGCATTGTCAATTTTGTCTTATAGGGGAGCCAGGGTGATTGGCATTCCGATGACAGCAGAAGGAATGAATTTGGAGTTACTGGAACAGTACCTTTATACGCATCACCCAAAGCTGATTTACACAGTTTCAACAATGCATAATCCTACAGGGGTGACAACGCCCCAATCTCACCGTCAACAATTGTTAAGACTAGCTGAACGTTATGGTTGTGCGATTTTGGAAGATAATGCTTATGAAGGTTTGAATTTCCAGCCGGTGCCGGCACCGATTAAAGCCCTAGATCGACATGATTGTGTGACTTACTTGGGCACTTTTTCCAAAACTTTGATGCCTGGTAGTCGCGTGGGTTACATGGTAGTAACGGGAAAAAATTACCAGCCTTTTGTCGAACGTAAATTGCTGGGTGACTTGCACACCTCAACGGTTTCTCAGGCAATTATTAGTGAATATCTCGCTTCGGGACATTATCGCCGCCGGCTAAGTTATTTGCAAAGCCATCTTTTACAAAGCCGGAATGCGATGTTAAGTGCTTTGGAACACTATTTCCCTTTAGAAGCTTCTTGGACTGTTCCAGATGGCGGGCTGTTTTTGTGGGTACATTTGCCCGATAGTTTACCCATAAAGTCTATCTGTCAGAAAGCGTTTTCTCAAAATGTTTTAGCCACTGATGGTAAGGCTTTTTTCCCAGATGAACAGGGATATCCAGCAATGCGGTTGAATTTTTCTCACACACCAGAAGAGATTGAGCGTGGAATTTCGGTTTTGGGTAAATTGCTGAAGGACGCTTTGGCTGGATAAATCTTGTGTCAGGGCGAAGCATTTGGGACTTTAACTTTTGTTGAAAACCGAAATATCTGTAACCGAATGCTATGTGCTTTGGGCACGCTGCGCTAACACCCCAGGGGAAAATTTATACAAATGATCGTAAATCTATATATCCAAATGTTTTGCGCTACTGTTCGGTTAATGGCATTAGCCGGCACCATAAGCGCACCCATCAATGATAGGAGTGGCACAAAAGAGTAAGAACTGACCCCCTGAAAATCACCACAAGCCTATACTTGTAAGTAGTACAGGCAATCATACTTGAGGGAAGGACATGGCTCCAAATCCCATCATCATGCAGGCAGTCGAACAGATGGGCTACCGCGTCACAGTCGGAGACGTAGCCACCAAAGCCGGCTTAAATATCAATCTGGCTGAACGAGGATTATTAGCCCTTGCGTCCGATGCCGGTGGGCATTTACAAGTTGCAGAAACTGGGGATGTTGTTTATCTGTTTCCCCAAAACTTCCGGACAATTATCCGCAATAAGTATTTACAGATACAGCTGAAGGAATGGTGGGAAAAAATCTGGCGGGTATTGTTTTACCTAATCCGGATATCCTTTGGGATTGTTTTGCTGCTTTCAATCGCCCTAATTTTTCTGAGCATTTTTCTGATTATCACCGCCACAAATCAAGACGGTGACAGCAGAAGCGAAGGCAGCCATTCGGGTGGCGGGATGATTTTCATGCCCAGGTTCTGGTTCGGGCCAGATTGGTTCTGGTTTTTATACTGGGATTATGATAACCCCCGCCGGCAGTATGAACGCCGGCAATCCACTGATGAAGGCAACCAGATGCATTTTCTGGAAGTCGTCTTCTCCTTCCTGTTTGGCGATGGCAATCCTAATGCGGATCTGGAAAAGCGCCGGTGGCAAGCAATTGGGACAATCATTCGTAACAACCGAGGTGCGGTGATTGCCGAACAAATTGCCCCTTATCTAGACGACACCGGCACCGGCTATGCCAACGAATATGAAGAATATATGCTGCCGGTGCTTAGCCGCTTTAATGGCCGGCCTGAAGTTAGCCCTGAAGGTCAATTAGTCTATCATTTCCCAGAGTTGCAAACCACAGCCAAAGAACAACAGACACAGCCGGTGCAAGCTTATTTGCGGGAATGGCTGTGGCGTTTCAGTCAGGCAAGTTCTGGCCAATTAATGCTAGCAATTGGGTTGGGTGCAGTAAATTTTGTGGGTGCGCTTGTTCTGGGTTCTCTATTAGCCAGTGGCACAGCCGCAAAATTAGGGGGCTTCGTTGCCTTCGCAGCGTCAATTTACGGCGTTTTACTTGCATACGGAATCGGGTTTTTGGCAGTTCCTTTAGGCCGTTATTTCTGGATTCAGTGGAAAAACCGCAAAATAGAAGCCCGAAATCAAATCAGGCAAGAACGCGTCGGCATTCTAAATCAACCGGATGCTGAATTGCAGAAAAAACTTGCCTTTGCCCAACAATTTGCTGCACAAAGCATTATTGGACATGAAGACCTTGCTTACACAACAGAAACCGATTTAATCGAGCAAGAAATTGAGCAAACATCCAAACTTGATGCCGAGTGGCAGCGCCGGCTTAACAGCGAGGAATAGGGGCGTTAGGGAAATAGGAAGTGGGAAATTTATCTCACTCCCTATTTCCCTACCCTCTAATTTTTAGGACGCTTAAAAACTAAAAAGCCGTACCCATAAGCCGGCGTATAATTCATGCCAACCATTTCCCAACCTTCCTCTCCAACTTGATTGGCGTATTCATGTAGAGGCTTATTGACGGTTGAATCTCGCGTTTCCTGACTATTCACGCTTTGGGCGCGGAGATCCCCAGCAAAATAGTCAAACCGAACGAAAAGATATTCCCATCTCGGCATAATGCCCCTTTCAATTTCAGACAAAATTCCTTCCCATATAAATATTTTCTTAATTTGTCAGAAAAAAACTCCTAATTTGCTAATCGCAGCCTATCCCAAGCCTAATCAATAGGAGACAGACAAAAACAAGCATTCAGAGGTCGCTACTCTACCTGAATTGTAGCCAGGGTTGCGCCTTGGTAATAATGGGCCAAAATCGACTGGTAGGGAACGCCCCGCCTAGCCATGTTGTAAGCCCCCCACTGACTTAGCCCAATTCCATGACCGAAACCGTAGCCTTGAATCACAAAAGCCGTGGGCACCGGCTTAGAATTCCCTTTACTAGGCTGCTGACCGGCCTGCGGGTTCACCTTAAAACGAGAGCTTCTCAGTCCCAGTGTGTCTCTGAGGGCATCCCCACTCATCGACCGCGTGCCGGCATCCCCAACCACTTTCATCGTAATAATCCGACCTGTGGGCGTGGTACGTTCTGGGGTCATTGACACCACATTGCCGACACCAGAAATCAAGCGACTGAGTTCTGCACGGGAAAAAGTTTTTGTCCACTCATAGCCTGGTGTTCCCCGATCATCATCCGGAACGCCGCGTAAGTAAGGGAGGGGTTGTTCCCACACATCCTCAACGTTTTCCGTGTGTCCCCCAGAGGAAGAATGAAAGGCTGCGAGAATAATTTCCCCATTATGGGTGAGCACTTGGCCGGCTGTGGTATCTACGGCTGCATAGGTGCCTGGAGATTCTGTTTCAACGCCTTTGTAAACCTGCCATCCTTGGTTGTCGCCCACATCGTACAAGCCATTTGTGCCGGCCCCGCGTTCGTGAAGGGCGTAAGAACGGGCGGCGACCGCTTGCGCCTTCAGGGCTTCTAGGGGCCAACCGCCGTCCATTTCGGCACCCAGAACACTGTAGAGATATTTTTCGAGATCGACGTAATTAACCGCTGTGATCCCTTTGCCGGTGGGAACCAAGAGCGTGCGGCCCCGATACCAGCGATCATTAATGTAAATATAACCGTCGCCGGTTGGCTCGATCCAAATCTGACCGGCTTGCCAGCGATTGATGGCGACAAACTTGCCTCGCAGTTCCGCAGAAAAGCCATTCATGCCCGCGAGTTCGCCTAAAACTTGACCCGCACCATTGCGAACAATTGCGTTCGTGGAACTGCCGACTTTAACCTTACTGGCTTCCTCTTCAATGGCCACTCGCATTTCTAGCGCTGCCTGTGCCGGTGCCACCACCATCAACCATATCAGAGCCGAAAGCCACCAGTAATGTCTTCCCCATTTCACCGGCTGCTGAATCCGTGAGAACACAGACATGGAGAAAAATCTAGCACTCATCTGGATAAATTCCCTTCACAGTCAAAAAAAGCAGGAATGACAAGCGTTTCCGCTATTAAACTTCGCCGTCAAAATAAAACTTAAAAGCCATTTGCCAATGTGGCACAATATTAAAGCAATTGATTCACCCTTGGGTAGTATTTCTTGCGCCCCTTTTTAGGGCCGGCTACCCGACAACCAGAGACACCGCACCAGTCGTCGGCACAGATCGCACAAAATGCCGGCAGTGTGCAATTGTGGACAGCGCCGCAAAAACCTTTAATAAAGTGTAATTTGCATTCCGAAATTCAAGTGCTGTGGATACAATAAACCCAACACAGATAAACCAGCAAAATCGGCACAGCCTTTAAATGGGGCATCACCGCAGGGGTGACTATTATGTTTCAGACGGCTACACAAAATCGAGGCGCTACGGGAACAGAGACCAGTCTCGACGTTGAACTGCGTAAAGTTTTTAAAGTATTTAACGGCGAAACGGCTGTACGCGGCGTCGATCTCGATATCCATCGGGGAGAGTTCTTCAGTATTCTTGGCCCTTCTGGCTGTGGTAAAACCACCACACTGCGCCTAATGGCCGGATTTGAGACGCCGTCAGCAGGAGAGGTCATGATTCGGGGCCAATCTATGACCCAAGTTCCACCCTACCGGCGTCCCGTCAATACGGTATTTCAAAGCTATGCCTTATTTAACCACCTGAGTGTTTGGGATAACATTGCCTTCGGACTACGGATTAAACGCTTAGGTAAAGCCGAACTCGAAGATCGGGTGAAAGAAGCGCTCAAGCTTGTCAAAATGGAAGCTTACGCCAGCCGGTATCCCGCTCAGTTATCGGGAGGCCAGCAACAGCGGGTAGCTTTGGCGCGAGCACTGGTAAACCGACCGGCAGTGGTGTTGCTTGATGAACCCCTCGGTGCCTTAGATTTGAAACTGAGGAAGGAAATGCAGGTCGAGTTGTCAAATCTGCATCAAGATTTGGGCCTAACTTTTATTATGGTTACGCACGATCAGGAAGAGGCGCTTTCCTTATCTGACCGCATTGCTGTAATGAATCATGGCCGCATTGAGCAAATTGGCTCCCCCAGCGAAATTTATGAGCGACCCCGCACACCTTTCGTTGCAGATTTTATTGGGGAAACCAATTTATTTAACGGCAGGATTGAAAGTCAGGACGGCTCAACTCTCCAGATTTTGACTGAGAAAAAGCTCAAGATCGTTGTGCAGCAGCCAGAACTTTGGACTCAATCAGGGGCGGGAGAGCCAGTGGTTGTCAGCGTACGACCAGAGAAAATTCAATTAAATTTGTATCCACCAAACGTCCCAACTGACTGCTTTGAGGGCCGGCTGAAACACGTTATGTATATGGGTACTCATGTGCATTATGTGGTGCAGTTAGTGTCAGGAGACACCTTAACCGTTATGCAGCCCAACACGGTCGGGAGTTTGCCGGGTGCTGACACTCCCATCTATGTTTCTTGGTCGCCTACAGATTGTATTGCGCTGCCGGCTTAAAACACTGGAAAGGGTTCTGGGGACATGGAACTCCCTAAAGCCGGAGGCTAGAGAAATTCTGAATTTTGAATTTTAATGCTTGAATTAATGGGTTAAACTCAAGCATTAAAAGTTCAAGAAAAAGGATTTTTACCGATTAAAAATGGATGCAAAAATAGGAAAACTGCAGAGGGAACCCTCAATCAGATAGAGCGAGTTCATGAGAGCGACCAGCAGCTAAATGCTGAATGCTTGAATTTTAGATGAGCCATCAGTCATCTAAAATAGAAGATATCCAATCTGCAATTTAAAATTCGCTGACTGTTCATCGCTTACGATCACTAAAAAACAGTGCCTTCAAAAGATCTACACGCATCTGGGTTCTCCACAACACGACGCCGATTCTTACAAGCATCAACTGCGGCGGTCGTGGGATCGACGCTATCGAGCTGTGGGTGGAGGCTGGCCAACGTGCAATCCTCTCCTGGCCCGATTCCGCCCACCAAAATGTACATCTACACTTGGGCGAACTACACCGATGAAGAGTTGCTCAAGAATTTTTCTGAGCAAACCGGCATCGAAGTGATTGCTGATGTGTTTGAGTCCAATGAAGCAATGCTCGCCAAAATCCAGACCGGCGGTGGGGGTGCCTACAGCATCATCTACCCCTCTGAGTACATGGTGAGAAAGATGATTGAGCTGGATATTTTGCGAGAACTCGATCACTCGCGTTTGGTGGGTATGAACCATCTGTTCCCACGATTTCAAAATCCTGACTACGATCCGGCGAACCGCCACAGCGTGCCGATTAGCTGGGGAACCACCGGCCTGATTTACAATCCAAAAAAGTTGCAAAATCCTCCACAGGATTGGAACTACCTTTGGGATAACCAGCAAGATTTGTCGCGCCGGCTCACCTTGCTTAATGATGTGCGCGAGGTTATGGGTTTCGCCTTAAAAAGCTTAGGCTACTCCTACAATTCCACCAATCCAGAACACATTAAACAGGCGTATGAGAAGTTAGTCGCACTCAAGCCGGCAGTGGCATCGTTTAATTCCGATGCATGGCGCGATCAAATATTAGCCGGTGATTTACTGATGGCAATGTGTTTCTCATCAGATGCCAATGAAGTGATCTTAGAAAACCCGGAATTAAAGTATGTATTGCCAACAAGTGGGTCTTCCATGTGGATAGATACCCTCGTCATCCCCAAATTTGCCCCTAATGTAGAGGGCGCTTATGCTTGGATTAACTTCTTGATGCAGCCGGCGGTGGCTGCAAAAATCTGCGAGCGATTGAGCTTTGCCACGCCTAATCAAGCAGCCGTCAATAAGCTGCCTGAAGAAATTCGTAACAATGTCAGCTTGTTTCCGTCAGAATCAGCCTTAGAAAAGTGTGAAGGTCTCGCGCCGGTGGGAGAAGTGACCGAACTTTATGAACGCTACTGGACGAAATTAACCAGTGGCTAAATCGTTCTTGAGAAAATAGCGAATCGTTCATCATTCATGACAGCGAACACGTCACAATTAGCCAATAACAACTAACAATTAATTCCAGAGGAAATCGGTGTCTGTATCTACTAAAACCTCCCCTCCCGTTCCCCCACAGTCTCAGCCCGATGTCCGCCGGCTGGGGTCAAAATTGTTAGGCCCGGCGGTGTTACTTGGCCCCGCCGGCTTGTGGTTGCTCTTGTTGCTAGTGGTGCCCACCCTAGTAATTTTCGAGCTAAGTTTAGTGCCAAATATCAGACCGGGGGATCTGGTAATTCCTTCGGGGTTGGGCAACTATCTGCGAGTGTTTGAATCCCTTAACCTGCAGGTTATGGCCAGATCCCTATTCTTTGCCATCGGCACCACCTTAATTTGTTTGCTCTTAGGCTTTCCTGTTGCTTATTGGATTGCCTTAATGGCACCCCAGCGATGGCGAAATCTGCTGCTGCTGGGCTTTATTTTGCCCCTGTGGACTTCTTCTCTACTGCGTTCTTACGCTTGGGTCACTATTCTGCGACGCACTGGCGTGCTTAATTTATTCCTCACGAGTTTAGGATTGCCGGCTTTGGATTTACTTAACCGCAGCTCAGCCGTTTTAATTGGCATGAGCTACAGTTATTTACCCTACATGGTTTTGATTCTCTACGCTTCCCTAGAAAAACTTGATCGGCGCTTGCTGGAAGCTTCAGCAGATTTGGGAGCTAATCCGATTGAAACCTTCTGGAAAGTAACCGTCCCCCAAACTTTCCCTGGAATTGCCGCCGGCTCACTGTTGGTTTTCATCAGCAGTTTAGGCGATTTTGTTGATCCAGAATTGCTAGGTGGGGCATCTAGCATGACAGTCGCCCGCTTAATTTACAACCAATTTTTAGGAGCGACTCAAAATTGGGGCTTCGGCTCAGCGCTGAGCATGGTTTTAATTTTTCTCGTCAGTATTGCAATTGCGCTTTTGCTGAAATATGGTGATACTAAGCCCCAAGGATAAAAATACCCTGAATAATCCTTGTTTTTTCAGAAAATTTCTTTGCAGTTGAAATCACTTTTTATTAATGATTTCGGCAATTTCACAAAAGCAGAAATCTAAACTCTAAACTCTAAAATCGGTATGACAGAAACGCTAAGCCATCAACAGGAGGATATACCCGTAGATATGGTGCAATCTAAACCTAAATTTCAGGTTTCTTGGCAGGTCGTTTTTACCCTGCTGATGTTTTTTTTCATGTACTTGCCAATTGTGGTGCTGACTATTTATAGCGTTAACCAGTCTCCCTACAGTGCCGGCTGGGAAGGATTTACCTGGGATTGGTATCTCAAACTCTTCAGTGACAAACGAATTTTAACGGCGCTGCAAAATAGTTTGACGGTAGCTTTCAGCGCGGTTGTCATCTCAGCAATATTTGGCACCCTGTTGGCGGTGGGTTTGGCTCGTTATCGATTTCCTGGTAAAAACTTATTTCTAGGAATCTCTTACCTACCATTAATTATCCCAGATATTGCAATTGCGGTGGCGACCTTGGTATTTCTGGCGGCGCTACAATTTCGTTTAAGTTTGTGGACGATTGTAGCAGCTCATATTGTGTTTTGCTTGGCTTATATTGCTCTTGTGGTTTCCACCCGACTTGCTGATTTAAACCCGCACTTAGAGGAAGCTGCCCTTGATTTAGGGGCGACGCCGGCAGAAGCGTTTATCAAAGTTCTGCTGCCTCAACTCATGCCAGGAATCATCTCGGGTTGTCTCTTAGCGTTTGTCCTCAGCATGGACGACTTTTTAATTGCTAGTTTTACGTCCGGTACAGGTGCAACAACGCTGCCAATGGAAATTTTCAGTCGCATCAGAACCGGCGTTAAACCTGATATCAATGCCCTAAGTGTAATTCTAATTCTGGGATCAGGAACGATTGGATTTATCGGTCAGTATTTAAGTAATCAAGGCGAACAAAAGAAACGCTAAAACAGGTTTTCTCCATAAAAATAGCAGGCTAGAAGCCTGCTTGATGGAATTGATTCTTAGATTAGATTAAGTGCAACTAGAGACACTGTCTAACTTTTTTTTGGACTCAGGACTCAGTATTAGACCAATCTCAGGTTAGAATACTCAGCCATGATGTCATCTGAGGTTAATGTGTCACCGGCAGCTTGAGGCGTCCAGAGAATTTCTACGGCCAACAGTTGTTCGCTGGAGATGCCGCCAATTTGACGCAGTGCTTGACGCAACTCATCTGAACTATTGATCGCCGGCAGTTGTAGCTTACCTTGGGTGGCAACGATAATCGAGACAACAATGTATTCTCCCGGCCCTTCATTGTTCGCCAATTCTCCACCCTTTTGATTTGCCGGCAGGTAGTTTTGAGCCTCTGAAGATCCGCGCAGTTGGTTATTGACGTTGGAAAGCGTTTCTGCGGTAAATTTGCTGCGTTCTGCCAAAGACAGTTGATTGAATTTAGCTTCTGCTGCTTCTAAGCGAGCTTGCTGCGATTCGGCGGCACCATAGAATAAGTATTCAGGATGACGCAATAAAGCGAGTGAGGCTTCTTGCAAAACTTGTGCCCGACCGGCAGCTGTGCCAGTGTCTGCGCGTTCAGCCAGTTCGTCTAGTTCACCTTGCAGAGAACGGGCTTCAGCCAACAGTCCCACTTGCACTCGCGCCACAGACACCGTGGGGTTGTTGTAGTCAAGTTCTTCGACTGAAGTGCCGGCGCGACGGAAGCTTTGCACCAAGAAGTTGGCGATCGCGATAAAAATCAAGATCGTAAAGATACCCCCAAATCCACCGCCGACGCCCCAGAAGGGAAGCAGGAAGGGAAAGCCAAATCCACCACCACCGGGGTAATATCCGCCGCCTCTGGGGTAGTATCCGCCGCCGCCCGGTGGTGCGTAAGTGCGGGGAGAGGAGAAGGTGCGACTGGGGGCACTAAATGAGCCACCGCCAATCCGTCCGCCGGTGCGGGCTGCCAAGGCTCCATCCGCATGAGAGAAGGCTAAGCTAATCACCAGCCCGACCACCAGCAGGGATTTTACAAAGGGTTTGATTAAAGAAAGCAGTTTGTTACGCATAAATATTGTCCCTATTTCATCCGACGATCAAAGCTTTTCTGGCTTTGGGGGTTGCCATACTGACGATTGGTTTTGCCGGTTCTCTAGCTCAATCTGCTTAGCTTGGGTCTTGGCTGGGTGTCAGCAATGGCACACTCCTAATCTATCGCTTTCTCTGATCCCTAGGGAGCCATCTCAGGGCAGATTCCTGGGGTAGATATCCGTACTTTAGGAAGAAAAAGAGTATGAGTTAATCCGCTAAGCCGGTTGCGCTTGAATTCACGGGTGCTGCCGGCGCAGTTTTAAAGAATAGGAGAAGCCGCTTAGCAGTTTCTGCCGGCACTTTTATAAATCAGAGGGTCAGAACTTCTGATTTTCTTTATCATAAATGGCCTATCAGCTTTCTCTAAATTCTATTTTTTTCTGTAAAATGCACCCTGCCGGCAATGGGAAGAATTAAAACTAAAAAATCGAGCTAGCCGCCGCCAACAATCGTGACAATTTCCAGGCGATCACCTGACTGCATTTGTGTTTTCTCCCAAAACTGCCGGTGTAAAATTTCACCGTTATACTCCACCGCCACCAAACGAGGATTCAACCCCATTTGTTCCAATAGTGCCGGCAGGGATATTTGGGGTGAGCAAGTACGATTTTCCCCATTCACTTGCAGGCTAATTTGTTGAGTTTCACTCGTCATTTTTCCAGTTTTAAAAAGCGTTGATCTGTTCCTTGCCATTTTTGCCGGTTTATTTGCCATTGCTTAATCGCAGATTAAAACTTACTTTTAATCATTCACTTAAGCAATTGCGATGAATAAACTTATCCCTCCGCACTTTTTAAAGCTCGCATCGTTTGCAGGCGAGTTAATTGGGACATAAAATACTGAGTCACCAGGGTTGGCTGTTCGGCTTGCATAATTGCGCGTACCACTGCAACGCGATCAGCACCGGCATTGAGCACTTCATTGAGATTATTCATATCAATTCCCCCAATGGCAAACCAGGGAATCGGTGAGTGATTAGTGGCGTAGCGGATGTAATCAAAGCCGGCAGCCGCTTTCCCAGCTTTAGTTGGTGTTTCATAAACCGGCCCGACCCCAATATAATCTGCGCCTTCCTGTATCGCTCGTTGCATTTCCTCTGGATTTGTAGTAGAACGACCGATTAAGCGTTGAGGGCCAAGCATTTGCCGCGCCAGGGCGATTGGCACATCTTGCTGTCCTAAATGAACCCCATCGGCGTCAACGGCTAAAGCCAAGTCCACACGATCATTGACCAGAAAAAGCGCACCGTAGCGCCGGCATAACTTGCACAGCTTTTGGGCATTTCTGAGGCGTTCACCGTCGTCAGCTTTTTTATCCCGATATTGAACCAAAGTTAATCCCCCTTGCAGCGCCGCTTCCACAACAGGAAACAGATGTTCTGAAGGAGAAGTCACTAAATAAAGGTGCGTTCGCAGCAGGAGTTGAAGCCGGTGATAAGCGAGTAGGCTGCTTTCCAGGGTGTAAACGCGATAGCGCATCTGCTTAAAAGTCGCACCCATATCCGGGTGATACAATTTGCCATACTCTTCTATCACTCGCAGCGCTTCTTCCACACGGCAAAAGTTGGCTTGCAACAGCTGCTGGAGACTAGATCGGTGTTCTTCTTGAGGATGGCTTAACTCGGTTCCCAAATCGCCTGGAGTATCTCTTGCTGATCGCAACTCCGGCGTATGCCAGCTTGCCAATTCCTGGCGCAAATGTTTGCACTCCCCAGCAAGTTGGGCACTATTAATACCGAACCGGCACCATTCTTCAACAATTCTCAATCCTTCGCGAGCGCGGTCTAAATTTGCATCTAAAATGCGGCAAAGGGCCGGATGTCCCCCTAGAGACACAAAGCCTTGCGCCTTTTCACTCAAGCTATGTCGATCGCCCATCAAAACACCCCCATGAATTTTCAATGCTAAGAATTATCCGCCTCCATTGCAACCATGCGGCTGCCTTTGGAGACTCAACTCAGACCCCATGACCAGTACAGGGACAATCTAAAATTTTGCCATTGCTCCTGGTTATTTTAATTATTTTTAAGCGATGAGCACCGCCTTGGCAGATCCGACAAAATGGGAGGCAATCATTTTCAGCTTTGCTCAGTAGACCAGACGGGATTTATTCCATCTGTAGATTGTTTTAACTGTCTCATTTGAGCGGGTGCACGTCCATCAAGAATCGGTTAAAGTCTAAACCACCGTTGGAGGAGATCCGTGAGTTTGTTATACTCCCGCAACTGTCAAAGTAGCGCAACCGCCAGCCGGCACCACAGCTTGATGCAGCCAGCCGGTAAGGAGTTAGCCCGCACAGGGTTAGGATTGGCGGCCACAGCCTTACTTTGGTTGTCTCACTCAGTCGCTATTGCTCAAACCCCATCATCGGTTGGGGCGATTCCAGAAGCGCCTCAACTCGACCTATTAATGGCCCAAGCACCCTCGCCCAGCACCGTGCTGTATGTCAATCCCACGTCTGGGAAGGACTCAGCCGGCAGTGGGGCTGAAAGTGCGCCGTTCAAAACCGTCACACAGGCTTTGAGCGCTGCTGCGCCAAACACTGTAATTTTATTAGCACCAGGGACGTATAGCGCTCAAACCGGCGAAACTTTTCCACTGATGCTGAAACCGGGTGTCACGGTTCAGGGCGATCCCCGCAGCCGTGGCCAAAACATTACGATCATCGGTGGCGGTGCCTTCCTCAGCCCCTCGGTAGCCACGCAAAACATTACCATTTTGGCTGCTGATAAAGCTGGGCTAACGGGAGTGACGGTCACCAACCCCAACCCGCGCGGTTATGCCTTGTGGGTGGAATCGAGCAGCCCTCTGGTTGCGGATAATACCTTCACCGGCAGCACCCATGACGGCATTTCTGTAGTGGGGACAAGTGCGCCGGTGATTCGTGGCAATTACTTTAAGCAAAATGGGGCGAACGGAATCACGATCTACGGATCTTCCCAGCCTCAAGTGCAGGATAACGTTTTTGAAAATACGGGATTTGGGGTAAATATTGGCCAGAATGCCGCGCCGGTGTTAACTGGCAACCGGATTATTCGCAACCGATCAGGCGTTTTAGTGCAAGCCAACGCGCGGCCCGTATTGCGGAATAATCAAATTGAAGGCAATGTGCAAGATGGCCTTGTTGCCCTGGCCCAAGCTCAGCCAGACTTGGGAAATGGGGGAGAACGGGGTGAGAATGTATTTCGCAACAACGGTCAATTAGATATCAATGCCAAAGCTTCCAATCAAGTGATCCCAGCCTTTGGCAACCAACTGTCGAGTGATCGTACCAGCGGTCGCATCGATGTAGCCGGCAAGGTGGCCTTAGCCCCAAGGCCGGTTCTTCCTCAACCAAACCGGGCAGCGAGTTTATCGGCGAGAACCAATCCGCAGCCGGCAGCGACGACCCCTCAGCCGGCAGCTACCCCCGCACAACCAAGCGTTGCCAGGAATTCCCGACCTGTGAGACCTGCACCCACTGGTGCCCCTGTTGCTGCGTCTTCCTCGCGCCCCTACAAGCCGGTGAGTGCCTCACAAGCCGCAATTGATATCCCCGTTCCTCCGCCCTCATCAGCCAGCGCCAGCCGAGTTCCGCCTTCTGAAAGCCGGTCAACGCTGCCCATTCTCGCCCCACCGCCTCCCGGTACACAAGCTGCCGCCCCGGTCGTCCTGCCGGTTCCTGGGCCTGATATTCCCTTGGGAGATGGTGCCCCCCCAGCGTCGGCTGCCGGTGGGGGTTCTGCAGCACTGCGCTATCGAGTGATCGTTGAAACCAGTGGTGAACGAGAGCAAGCTCGTGTGAGAGCGCTTGTTCCCGAGGCATTTCGCACCTTCCTTAACGGTCGGGTGGTGATGCAAGCCGGCGTCTTTAGCTCACGAGATAACGCCGATGAAATGATGGAAAAGCTCAAAAGGCAGGGGTTTAAAGCCACGATGGATGAACTTGAGTAAGTTAGCCGTTACTAATCCTCAGTCTTTACCTAATTGATAAAGACTGAGGACAAGAAATTAAGGCGAAATGCTCAGTTTTTTACGGAATAATTTGGTCAACGATCCACTCAAAGGTTGCCATAACTTGCTGGAGTGTCATTTCATCTTGCAAAGTAGACAAGCGCAAACTGGGTAATCTTCTTTCAGTGGGATCGGCTGGGAGAGACAGACCGATGGAACTCAGTTGATTTCTGAGTTCCAGCCATTTTACTTCAGAATTAAAAGGCCGTTGCGAGGCATAATTGCTAGAAGAAATTTCTAGTTGGCCAGAAATATCCACCGTGAACAGTTCAGGGAGCAACATTCCTTTATGCTTTAGCTTGGCCGCAAAGCCGCCGTAGGTGTCGCCGGTGCCCCACTGAACATGGACGTCAGGTTCTTGCTCACGCGCCCATTCATAGATTTTTTTGGCAATCTTCGCCTCATCCCTGCCTTGTCTAGCTGCAAATTCTTGGAAGAATGAAACTTCGTCCCACCGCCTTCTCTCACGAGTTGCACTAGATTTTTTGTGTTGAGCTTCTGCTGTTTGCCCGATGATCCTGGGCACTAAAGTTTTCAAACCGTTCTCGCTTACATATTGTTTGATTTCCACAGCCAGCACTTCTGTGGGGTCCATTTGTTCGTTGAGAAACTCCACTACCCGTTGTAATTCAGCAGAAATGTCATCCGTGACAAAAGCCAAACGAACTTTACCGGCTTGCAAATTGGTTTTGACTTTTTGCCAAAACAATTCTTCATCAGCGTCAGATCCTAAAAATTCTTCAAATATCTGTTCGGGATCGCGACCTTGATCTCGACAGTTCGATTCAAACTGGACAACAATTGACTCAACCGGCCAGTAAACGACGACATTCGCCGCATAGTCGAGCATCTGCCCGATCACTTCTCGCCGGCTGCGACTGTCGTTACTGCTTTTGACTTCTACAAGCGTGGGAATTGCATTCTGATCGAGAAACAAATGATCAAGCGACCACTTTCCATTCCCCTCTTCTTCCGGGATTGCCACCTCTCGTGCGATCAATAGCCATCGTCGGGGAGTCGCCCGATCTATCTGGTCTCCAGCTAAAAGATTGGGATATTTTTCTAGCAGTTCTTGCAGCCGATCTTCTGAGTCATAGGCTTGTTCTGTCATTTCAACAAGCCGATCATCATCCTGAATGAGATAAATACCTCCACCCATTGAAATCCCCCTATGGTTGCTGATTAGCCTGATGCACAACTGCTTTCTTTTGTTTTTTTATGTGAAAGTGAATGAAAACACTCCCCATCTATTCTTTTATTTATACAATACTTTTGATAGTAACAAATCCTTCTATTGTAATCTTTTGGAGAGTTTACACAAACTTTAAAAACCTTTTGAATTTTATCTAGAATTTTAATTTGAGATGGCCCTTAAACGAAATAAAAATTCATAAATTATTGATAATAAAAATTAAAATTAATTAACCGAGAAGCTCCTTTGTTTGGCGCTCACACAATACGCGCTCACTCCCTCTGCGTTGCCAAAAAACCTCCTAAACAAGTCACCTATTCATTCATCAGGCATTGGCCCGTAATCCTGTGCCCATTTTAGCTGTAAAAAAAACTTTGAGGGTCTAACTCAAGGAAGAAAGAAATCCAAACTGCCAGCAAAAAACCAAATCGGCGGACTGAAGATTTTAGATTTTGAAGGCGTAAATTATAGGTTGATCGCTCATTCAAAATCTAAAATCCCCCGATTTCTTATAAAGTGCCGGTAAAGACTCGCTCAGTCGGCCCGGTCATGTACAGCCGGTTATCGGTCGCTGACCATTCAATTTGCAAACAGCCACCGGGAAGTTCTACTGTAGCAGCGCGGTCACACCGGCCTGTTAGAACCCCGGCCACCAGTGCCGCACAAGCGCCGGTGCCACAAGCCAGCGTCACACCGGCACCCCGTTCCCACACCCGCATTTTTAAGTAATCTGATCGCACCACTTGAATAAATTCCGTATTTGTGCGCTTCGGAAAGACCGAGTGATGCTCAAATAGCGGCCCGATTGCTTCCAGGGAAATCGCCGCAACATCATCGACAAACGTAATGCAGTGAGGGTTGCCCATGCTCACACAAGTCACCGACCAAGATTGATCGGCCACTTCCAAAGGCTGGTTGACAACTTTCTCATCAGGTGCAGCTAAAGTTGTAGGAATCTCCGCCGCCAAAAGCCTAGGTTCGCCCATATCCACAGTCACCTGACCATCAGGACGGATTTGGGGAGTAATAACACCGGCTCCTGTGTGGATGCGATAGGAACGAGAAGAAGCGACTTCTCCCCCACCCGCATCGGCTTCCAGATCGGCTAAGAACCGAGCCAAACAGCGAATTCCATTGCCGCACATCTCTGGCTCAGAACCGTCAGAATTAAAAATCCGCATCGTGTAGTCAGTGCCGGCACCTCCAGGCAGGGCGAAAATCGCACCATCCGCACCAATGCCGAAATGACGATCACACAGCTTCACCGCATCTGCCGGCGTCAAACACGGTTCTGACGATGTGCGATTGTCAATCAGAATGAAGTCATTGCCAAGTCCGTGATACTTTGTAAATTCGATTGCCATTGAGTTCTCCGCTTTTAGCTAGCCGCTTTCAGCATCCAACTGTTACTGTACGGCTTTCTGGGGGGCATTGAGGCGATTTTGGAAGTCAGTCAGGGAATTATAGATTGCTTGCGCCCAGCGCTTCATTTCTCCAAACTCATCTGTTGCCGGCTTTGACCAAAATCGGAGACAAACCCACTACCACCCATCAGAGCGAGTAACCAACTGAATGTCTGATCGCCAAGTCTTTAAACTTTTTGTAAATTATCCCCCAGGACGGATTTAATTATGGCTGAGTTCAACACCGGATTGCCCAGCATTCGCCAAGTTCAGAATTTAATTAAAGACAAAAAACAGGTCGAAATTAAAGTCACCACCGGCGATTCGCTAACGGGTCAGATTCGCTGGCAAGATGAGAACTGCGTTTGTTTATTCGATCAGCAGGATCAGCCCACCATTGTTTGGCGGCACGCGATTGTTTATATCAAACCCAAATCTTGAATTGATAAAGGAAAGAAATTCGTTTTCCCTTTTCTCTGTCTTTCTGATCCAATGCCGCACTCAACCATCCCGAAAACTATCGCTGGGTAGAAATTCTTTAAGCGTTTCACTCACAGTCGCTCGGACAATCGGCACCTGCAACACCGGCAAGTGGGGAGATGGGGCAATGATACAGCGTACTTGATTGAGCGAATGGAACCCCCCGCACAACAGCAAGCGATCGCCTGCTTGAAAATTGGTTTCACCATTCGGAAAGCGGATAAACTTACCCTCTCGCCGGATCGCTTGCACCTGCACCCCATGCAGCCGGCGCAGCTCCAGTTCAGAAAGCGCTATCCCCACCACAGGACTGCCATCTGGCACCGTCAACCACTGACAGGACATACTTTCACGCGGGACAGCCACCTCACCTTTCACCAATTGGGCAAAAGCAGCCAGTTCTTCTGGTTCTCCCACCACCAAAAGCCGATCATCGGCTAAAAGTGTAGTCTGCGAGTTTGGATAGTCGATTTCCTCTCCTGATGAGCGGCGAATGGCCATCAAACTAATGCCGGTGAGGTGGCGCAGGTCGGTTTCTTCTAGCGTCATCCCAGCCAGGGGAGAGCCTTCTGGCAGCGAGTACCACTTGCTGTTCATATCCTTGGCCGCCACTTGCAAATCCCGCGACACTTGAGATGCTGAGCGTTCTGGTCGCAGATCCAAGTAGTGACGGCTGCGGATTTGCGCCACTTCTCGCTGAATCACCGGCAGCAGCAACCCCATGCCGGTTAGCAAATGAGCTGACAGCTCCAAACTCGCCTCAAACTCCGGCTGCACAACCTCTCGCGCCCCTAACTGGTACAGCAGTTCGATATCTTTATCTCGGTTGGCCCGAACAACAATATCCAGGTCGGGGGCCAGTTCCAAAGCTCGCTTGAGGCATAGCCGGCTGCTCATCGCGTCAGGCAGCGCAATCGCCATTGCCCGCGCCTGTTCTACCCCAGCCGCTTCTAATACGTGTAAACTTGCCGCATTGCCGTAGACATAGCTAACGCCGGCCTCTCGCATCTGCTGAATTTGACTTTCAGACTGATCGATCACCACCACCGGCAGTCCGTGTTCTTGCACCAGTTTCACAAGATTGCGCCCGACTCGCCCATAGCCTACGATCACGACATGATTTTGCACCGACATTTCAGCGGACACTTCTAAGGGCACATCCGCTTGATTGAAATACTTTTTCAGCACGGGCAGTTCTAATAACTTCGGCACCAGTCCCAGTACGAAGGGTGTCAGCACTAGCGTTACTGCCGTTGTGCCCACAATGAGCAAATAAACTTCACGAGAAACCAGACCTAGCAGTTGCCCTTCACTGGCCAGGACAAAGGAGAATTCCCCGATCTGCGCTAAACCCACGCCGGCAATTAAAGCGGTTTTCAGGGGATAGCCAAACGCCCTGACAATCGGCGTGACAATTAAAAACTTGCCGACAAGTACCAGCGCCACCAGTCCCAAGATCAGCTCTAGATTTTTCCACAAGAATAGTGGGTCGATTAGCATCCCCACCGAGACAAAAAATAGTGCGGCAAAGATATCGCGTAAAGGTTCGACATAAGTTAGGGTTTGGTCGGCGTACTCGACTTCTGAAATCATCAGGCCGGCTACAAACGCTCCCATTTCGATGGAAAACCCCAAACGATCCGTGAGCAGGGCAATCCCCAAGCACAGGGCAACGACTCCCAGCAAAAATAGCTCCCGACTCTCGGTTTTCGCCAAAAATTGCAGCAACGGGGGGACAACCCAGATGCCGGCAGCCACTGCGCCGGCGGCAAATAACGCGAGGCGCAGTAGTGAGCTGGCAACGGTCATGCCAAAGGTT
Source organism: Microcoleus sp. FACHB-672 (assembly GCF_014695725.1). Lineage (NCBI taxonomy): Bacteria > Bacillati > Cyanobacteriota > Cyanophyceae > Oscillatoriales > Microcoleaceae > Microcoleus > Microcoleus sp. FACHB-672. The sequence goes on from NZ_JACJOU010000019.1 coordinate 97,465, forward strand.
TCTGGTGGCTGATCGAGTGCCGGCAAAACGGCCATCATCAGGCCCAAAGCCAAGTCCTGCACAACTAAAATTCCTAGCATCACCTGGCCGTGGGGCGTGGAGGTTTCGTTGCGTTCCATCAGGCACTTGAGCACCACAGCGGTTGAAGATAAAGAGAGGATCGCGCCTAAGAACACACCCTGTGCCGGTGAAGACACCCAGCCCATGCCTACGGATGCTAAAGCCGTGATCGCAATGGTCAGGGCTATTTGTAGCCCGCCACCCCCCAGACTGATGCGCTTGACTTTGTTAAGTTCGGCCAAGGAAAACTCGACTCCCAAGGCAAACAGTAAAAAGGCCACACCGAACTGAGCTAAGGTTTCGACCTGCACGATTTCTTTAATCAGTCCTAATCCTGCTGGGCCGACGACTATACCGCCCAGCAGATAGCCCAGCAAAACAGGCTGCCGCAAGAGTGACGCAAACAGACCCCCTGCAGCGGCGGCGGCTAGAACTGTGACTAAGTCAACGATCAATCTAAAATCTTCTTGCACAGGTTTATGAGAAAAATTATTAAGGTCTATAAACTTCAGAATATAAAGTTTTTTGGGATTCTGGCTAGAAGTTTAAGTAAAGAGTGAAGAGAAGAATGAAGAATGGGGCCTGGAGGATGGGAAGAGGGGGTGGCGATGAGTTGCATTTCTCGCTCATAGCCCCTACACTCTCCCGGCAGAAAGGGCTGGAAACAGAACCCGCAAAACGCTAGTCTAGTTGCCAATGCTGACTGAATCCCAACGAATGATAAGTACCTTGGATCGAACAAATAATTTCTGGAATAATGGCCTGGGTTCATCCCCAAGCCTTGTGCGAGTTGCTGCCGATGCTGTTTCTTGGGTGCGGCGTCTGGGCGTTACGACAGGTTTGACAGTCGGAATCGCTGCCGGTGCTGTCAGCTGGGCGGTGCCGGCCCTTGCCCTACAAGTCCAGCTAAGTCCAAAAAATCCCCAACTGGGCGATACGATGTCGGTGATGATTCGGTTAGACAAGCCGGCAACGAATAACGCCCGTCCAACCGTAAAAATGAACCAGAAGACCTACCAGACGTTTGCGGTAGGCCCAAATCGGTTTCGGGCTTTGTTGCCCTCGACGCCCTTAGATCGCCCTGGAACTTGGAAAATTGAGGTAGCCGGTGAAGGTCAGGTGCGTAACTTGGCTGTGCAGTTGCGAGATCGCGACTTCCCTACCCAGTCCATTTGGTTGCCACCTGGAAAGGATGGGGATGTTAGCGATTATGAGTTTGATCTTGTAGACGCGTTCAAACAATTACAAACTCCGCAAAAGTTTTGGAAGGGGGCATTTCTGCGGCCTAATGCCGGTGAAATTACTACAATTTATGGAGTTCGCCGTTATTATAATGGTAAATTTGCTGAAGATTATTACCATCGGGGTGTAGACTATGCTGGGGCTTACGGTTCATCAGTCGTAGCACCGGCAGCCGGTCGTGTGGCTTTGGTGGGGCGTGAAGCCGACGGATTTGCGATCCACGGAAACTGCATTGGTATTGACCACGGTCAGGGTGTGACAACTATCTATCTTCACTTGAGCCGCATAAATGTTAAGGAAGGAGATATGGTAAAACCCGGTCAAGTGATCGGTGCTGTCGGAAATTCCGGTGCCTCAACCGGCCCTCACTTACACTGGGGTCTGTATGTAAACGGTTTGTCTGTCGATCCAGTACCCTGGCGATATCAAGGATTTGAATAACTCTTCGATTTTTATGGTTTTAGTCGCATTCGTAGCTGAATTTAGCCCAAGATTATTCCAGGGTTGCCCTGTTAATATAGTGCCGGGGAGCGTAAGAATTTATGAGTATTGAAAGAATTGTTGAGCAGGCACTGCAAGATGGCTATCTGACGCCAGCAATGGAAGCCGAGGTAGGCCGGATTTGTAACACGGCCTCTGAATTGTCGATTGAAGAGTATATGGCTCTTGATCGTCTAATGGGGGCACTGTTAACGGGTGAGGTCGTTGTTTTACCTCGCAAACAATTTATCAATGTGATGGAAGAGTTGGTTCTCTCTGAAGCGATTGCACGAGTTGCGGAAATTGAAGCCACTAGCGAGCAAACTCTGGATGTAGGAGACATCGCTGCCTACGCCTTGAACCGGCTCCCCCCCCTCTATGCCACAACGGAGGAAGGAGCGAATTTTCAGCGATCCCGCGCTAAGGAAGAACTACAAACCCTGATCGCGGCTCAAGTTAACGAAGCGATCTCCCGCAACCTCGATCAACCAGAATTCTTCCCGGAACGCCAAGTTATAGGCAAGTCGTCGGGTAATGAAGTGCTCACTCAAGTCAGTGCTTTGCTACAGACATACGCCCACAACTTTGAACCAAAACCTAGAAATTCTCTTTAAATTTTAGGGTTGCTTATTCTGAAGGATTTTGGAGCGGCCAGTTTGGGATCGACTGACAATCTCAAACAAACAGTCTGAAATCCTTCAATGCTTCTTCGGATGACCACCGGCAGGTATAATACAAGATTTGCTACCAAAATCTTGACGCTTGCTGGAAGGAGAAGCCCCTATGGCTCGAATGTACTACGACGCCGACGCCAATTTAGACCTATTAGCCAATAAAACCATTGCGATCATCGGCTATGGTTCCCAAGGTCATGCTCACGCCCTCAATCTTAAAGATAGCGGCTTAAACGTCATTGTCGGGCTGTATCCGGGCAGTAAGTCAGCCCAGAAGGCAGAGAAAGCCGGTTTGACTGTTCATACTGTGGCCGATGCCGCGAAGGCAGCTGACTTCATCATGATCCTGTTACCAGATGAGGTGCAGAAAACTGTCTACACCAATGAAATTGCGCCGAATTTAACCGAGGGTAAGGTTTTAGCCTTTGCCCACGGCTTTAATATTCATTTTGGCCAAGTTGTGCCACCGGAAGATGTAGATGTGGTGATGGTTGCTCCTAAAGGCCCAGGCCATTTAGTGCGCCGCACCTATGAACAGGGACAAGGTGTGCCCAGCTTATTTGCAGTTTATCAAGATGCGACAGGTCAGGCACGCGATCGTGCAATGGCTTACGCGAAAGGCATCGGTGGTACTCGCGCGGGCATCTTAGAAACCAGTTTCCGGGAAGAAACGGAAACCGACTTATTTGGCGAACAAGTCGTGCTGTGTGGCGGATTGAGTGCTCTGATCAAAGCCGGCTTTGAAACCCTTGTGGCTGCCGGTTATCAGCCGGAATTAGCCTATTTTGAATGTCTGCATGAAGTCAAATTAATTGTTGACTTGGTTGTGGAAGGTGGCTTGGCAAAAATGCGCGATAGCATCTCCAACACAGCGGAGTATGGCGACTACACCCGTGGCCCGCGTATCGTCACCGACCAAACTCGCGCCGAGATGCGAAAAGTTCTGCAAGAAATTCAATCTGGCCAATTTGCCCGTGAGTTCGTGCTAGAAAACCAATCCGGTAAACCTGGATTTACTTCCATGCGCCGGCAAGAAGCCGAACATCCGATTGAGGAAGTGGGCAAAGATTTACGGGCCATGTTTAGCTGGTTAAAACAAGACTAAAAGCCAAAGAAGCGTGTTAGGGGCGGTTGACTTTCCGCCCCTAAATCATTGCTTTCGGGTGCAGCCGAAGCTTGCGAACCAGAGTCAATACAGTTTAATTTTCTATTGATAAAAGCCGCTCAATAGTAATTTAATACATTTCTGATTTTTGGTTTTATATTTTATCCAGTGATCATCTCTAAAAAATAAACATGATGTAAATCACCTTCATGAATTCTAAACAAGCAAAGTTTGTTTTAAGTTTCTCTCATATAATGATTTATCTAAAATTTTTGTAAAATTACAGATAATGTTGAACCATTCATACCTTTATTTAGGTCTTTTTAATGCACCTTTATACCTTCTAATTTATTATTCAAAATAGGCGTTGTATAACAATATTATTACGGATGTGCCTTAACATAGATTCTAGACAAAGGGGACATAAAATTCTCTTCCACCCGCCTTTAGTCTTTTGATATAACGCAATTGAGCGGGCGTCTTCCTGGCAGCTTAAATACTTGACAGCCCTGATAAGCCGTGAACATCGATTCTTTTCTCAAGCCGTTTGAACATTTTGGCGTCGATCTCGGCCTAGATCGAATTCAGCAACTGCTAGTCAACTTAGGCAATCCCCATCACCAAGTCCCTGTAATTCATGTAGGGGGAACGAATGGTAAAGGCTCAGTTTGTGCTTATCTATCAGCAATACTGACAGAAGCCGGCTATCGAGTTGGACGTTACACCTCCCCTCATTTAGTAGATTGGGGCGAACGCATTTGCCTAAATGAACAACCCATCACGCCGGAAGCTTTGCAACAGTTGCTGGTACAAGTGCAAAACGCCGTTCAACCCGATCAACCCTCACCTACTCAATTTGAAGTGATAACGGCAGCAGCTTGGCTTTATTTCGCCCAGCAGCAAGTAGATGTAGCCGTGGTAGAAGTCGGTCTGGGAGGGCGTTTGGATGCAACAAACGTCTGTGATCGCCCCCTCGTCAGTATCATTACTTCCATCAGCTGGGAACACTGGCAGCGCCTCGGCCCTACCTTGGCGGATATTGCCTTTGAGAAAGCCGGCATCCTTAAACCGGGGTGTCCGGCGGTCGTGGGATCGCTGCCTCCCGAAGCTAAAGCTGTGGTCGAAAACCGCATTGCTGAACTCGGCTGTGTGGCAGTGTGGCCGGCACCGGCTGTTAGCAAAACAAGAGAGGGGGAAAGTCAATATTTCGCGGATCTTGGCAACCCAGCACCCCAGCAGCCTGAGTGGGCGACATACCAAGGTATTGAGTATCCGTTACCGATTCCGGGAGATGTTCAGTTCGGGAATTCGGCGCTAGCAATGGCAGCGCTGCAAATTTTGCGGCAGCAGGGATGGCAAATTTCAGATGAGGTGATCGCGGCAGGAATGGCCAAAACAAATTGGCCAGGACGCCTACAGTGGTTAACATGGCGAGATTGCCCGTTATTGATTGATGGTGCCCACAACGGCGATGCTGCGGGCGTTCTGCGTCGGTATGTCGAGACTTTGGAGGTTCAATCGATAACTTGGGTAATGGGAATGCTGTCTACCAAAGATCGCACCGGCATCTTTAACGCACTGCTGCGACCTGGGGATCGATTGTATCTCGTGCCGGTGCCCGATCATGCTTCTGCTGAACCTGAAGAACTCGCCCCCCACGCCCAAATGATTTGCCCCCAGTTGCTAGAGTGCCGATGTTTTAGTGGATGGGAAGCCGGTGTAGAGGCAGCCATGAAAAATATTGACAGTTTAACCATTTTATGTGGCTCCCTGTATCTAATTGGCGATTTCTTAAAAAGCCAACCTTCCAGCCCACAATCTCCCAATTAACCTCTCAGTCGGTTCCAACTTTGTGCGGCATCAGCAACCGCCTGATCCACCGGCTTCTCATCCAGCATTGCCGCCTGCAAATTGTCATAAATAATCTTTTGCAGCTGGTTGCTATCCTTCATTGCGGGGACTAAAACCTCGGCATTTTTCAGTTGATTCGCGCTGATCGCCCGTGCTTTATCCACCGCTGTTGCATTTGCCGGCTGAGTTTGGAAGTAGCTATCTTTGAGTGCCTCTTGGTTAGAAGGCAACACATTGGCAGCTTTGGCAAACGCCAACTGGTTGGCACTATTGGTAACAAATAAGGCAAATTTGAGGGCGTCATCAGGCCGGTTGGTGCCTTTTGGGATCGTTAAGTTCATTACCGCCACATTTTTCTTGCCGGTTGGGCCGGTGATCTCTGGGGCGGGGACGGAAACCTGAGCGATAGTCGGTGCATTTTGGGCAATTGTCTTGAAAAACTGAGGCCCAGAAGACAGCAGGGCAGTCTCACCGGCTTGATAAAGTTCGATCGCCCGTCGGTGTCCCTGGGTAAGGGCCTCTTGTGGTATTAGCTTCTGTTTGTAGAGGTTTACCCAATACTGAAACGCCGCTTTCCCTTCAGGCGTGTTAAATGCAGCTTTGCCTTGGTCGTCTACAAGTTTGACGCCCATCTGTACCAAAGATTCCAGCACTTCTCCTGAATCTTCTGGCACAAAGGTTACAAAAAAGGCGTATTGGCCAGTTTTTTCCTTAATTTGTTTGGCAACCTGCGCCAATTCCGCATAAGTTGCTGGGGGTTTAGAGATGCCGGCTTTCTTAAATAACTCGGTGTTGTAAATGGTGATGCGAGTTGTGAGATACCAGGGAATTCCAAAGCTTTGACCGTTGAACGTGTTGGCTTTCCAAATATTTGGTAAGTATTGCTGACGCACATTTTGTGGCACTTTAGAATCAAGATACATCCAAGCATTGCGTCCTGCCAAAAGGGAAGCAAAGTTGGGGTTGAGGTTGACGACATCAGGCGCAGTCTGTGCTGAAACAGCTGCTAAAATTTTGCTTTCCATCGCCGACCAAGCCACATCCACCCAGCGAACTTTGAGGTTTGGGTTTTCGGCTTCAAAGGAGGCGATCAAGTTGTTGAAATAATCTGTAAACTGTGGCTTAAGCTGCATTGTCCAGAATTCTACTTCCTGCTGTCCTGTGGCAGCCGGTTTGATGCCGGTGCCTCCGTCACTCGGAAGGGGACCACAGCTCATCGCCCAGCTAAGCAAAAAGCCTAGCAGCGCAAAAATACTCAAACGTTTCCAGTTAGCGGTTAAATTTAAAACATTCCGCAAACCTCGGTCGATCCGAAAGGTTACCCACTGTGTCAACTTTGACCTCTGAGTTTTAATCCTGCTCATTTTGCTTGCCTTTGATGTCGGTCACTGAACCGATTTTGCCCAATGTACTAGATTATTGAAACGTGATGGGGAGTGCGAGAACGCAGATCCGCTGCTACGCATTTAATTTTTCTAATGAGATAGAAGAAATAAAGGGAGAAAAGTAGATGGGGCGAGGAATTTAATATTTTTACCCGCTCGCGGACGATACAAATTAGATGTACGTTGACTTAAAGATAGCGGTTGATGAATGGTTCAGACGAGGCAAGCCGGCCTGCCCCAGAGACGACTATACCTGAAATAGCAAAAGGCAAATACCAGTAAATCTATTTTGTGCACCTTAATTTAGTGTTTGTGAGCGATAAAATTCTTGTTTGCTGAATGCAAGGTGACTAGGCACTTTAACCGGATCTTCTAAACACATTGGTGAGGGCCAGTGAGCAAATAGGAAGGTGGGCCGCTAAATCGGAAATCCTAGCAGAGGCAGCTTGTTTGTAAAGTTTCTAACGAACGTGGTGATTCTTGATGAAATTGGGTACGATTTGAGTACCATAAATTCGGTATTATCATCTCGCTCTGGCTAATTTTCAATATCCCATCCACCTTGATACGTGAGCGGACAAAGCCGTGGTTAACTCATTCAAACGTCTATTTTCCAAAAGCAAGCAAGGGGTCGGTATAGAATTGGCTCCTGAACGGATCAATATTGTGCAGCTCCGCAAACAGGGTCAGGGTTACAAAGTGGCCACCTTTGTCTCGGTGCCGGTGCCGGAAGATGTCTTTCAAGAAGGCCAAATTGTTGACTCTCCGACCCTAGCTGCCTTGATCACGGAAACGCTGGCAGAACACAAGATTAAAGCAAGGCAGGTCGCTACGGCAATCCCCGGAAAAGAAGCCGTGATCCGGTTGATTCCGGTGCCGGCAGAACTCAATGACTTAGAGTTAAAGGAATACATGAACTCGGAAGCGGGGCTGTATTTGCCATTCCCACGGGAAGAGGCAGATGTAGACTTCCAAAAATTGCAACCGTTTGTGGATGAAGATGGGATTGAAAAATACCAGGTGCTGTTGGTTGCCACCCGCAAAGAAATTACAGATGTCTATATCGATATCTTCAAGCAGGCTGATTTAAAAATTGATGTTATAGAGGTTACGAGTTTTTCCCTGATCCGAACCATTCGAGAGCAATTGCAGCAGTTTACCCCGCAAGAAGCAGCGGTGCTAGCAGATATCGAGTTTGACACGACTGAAATTGCCATTGTCGTAGATGGCATCCCTCAGTTTTCCCGAACCATTCCAATCGGCACCTTCCAAATTCAAAGTGCGCTGTCCAAGGCGATGAACTTACCGCCTTCGAGAAACACCGACCTGCTAGCGGGGATGACCATTCCTGTTACCCCCGTAGACACCTCAGGACTGGGTACAATGGGAGGTACAAACCCCGGAACTGCAGCTATGCTCAAGATTTTAGGAGAACTCGCGGATGAAATCCGTCGCTCCATTGACTTCTATCTCAACCAGAGCGAAAACTTAGAGGTAGCGCAGCTGCTACTGGCAGGGCCAGGTGCTGCGCTCGGTCAACTAGATGAATTTTTCATGCAACGGCTAAGCCTGCCAACTTCTCAGGTAGATCCAGTGGAAAGTTTATCGTTGGAAATGGATGAAGAAATTACCGACGTGCAACGGCCAGGATTGGGAGTTGTACTGGGTTTAGGACTACGGGAGGTGTAATTTTATGTATAGCCTTGATATTAATTTTCTCAATGACCGGCCTGATTATGTCACCCAAAAAACCAAACGCAAGGGTGGCAAAATTCAGGTTGCGGATAGGACTGCGTTAATTGCGGGAGTGGCGACAGGTGTCTTTTTTCCGGCTTTGGTGATGGGTTTTTGGTTCGTTGCCCAATCGAACAATCAAAAACTGCAGGAGCAATTGACAACATTGGAAGGGCAAGCCGGCCAATTGGCTAGCAAAGATAGCGAGTATAGAGCCATTAGAGCGCAAGCCGATCAAGTGAAGGCAGAGACGGATGGATTGGCGCTGCTTTTTAATACTTCGCTCAAGCCTGTGTCAGCGATTTTACAAGATATTCGAGACCGGGTGCCGGCAAACGTTCAAATTGATAACGTTGAGCAAACTGTAGTAGTAGCACCCCCGGTTCCAGGCGCACCCCCGCCAGCAGCAGCACCCCCGCCACCGGCAGCTGGTGCACCTCCAGCAGCCGGTGCGCCTCCAGCAGCCGGTGCCCCCCCAGCAGCACTGCCACCCGCAGTATCCCCGTGGCAACAGTTCACCCAAAAACTCGTGATCGAGGGCACAGCAAAATCGTTTGACGAAGTGAATGATTTTATGCTAGGTCTCCAGGATTCTAAATTCTTGAATGCGTCAGAAGTTAAGCTCGTTGAATCGACCTTGGCAGACAACCCTCTGCAAACAAGAACTGTCCTGCCTCAGAACAAAAATAAGAAGCCAGATGACCCTTCAAATGAAGGACAACCTCCGGAAATACTACTGCCAAAAGTGGTGGATTACAAAATTGAAGCCGGTGTTAGTAACGCAAATGCTTCCGAGGTGGTTCGTGAGCTAAATCGGAAGGGTGCAATTGGACTGGCAACTCGGATCGAACAACTGCAAAACAAGGAGGTCATTAAACCATGACAGTTAGTGAAGAGTGGGGTCCGGGCGAAGAAGAACAGGAAGCTGGTGGCCTATTTGGCATTAAATTTACGCCAACGATTATTGGCGTTTTGGCCGCCGTTGCCGGTGTGGCAGCAGCAGTTGGTCTGTATATGTACGTGCTGCAACCTGAGTGGACAAAGCAGGAAGAACTTAAAGGCAAGATTAGCGCCAAAGAAAGTGAAATTCAACAGTTAAAAGTTGGTGCGGCAAAAATTGAAGAAGCCAAAGTTGAATTACAAAGAGAAAAACAGCTAAAAGCTGAGGTAGAAGCGTTGTTTGGAGATCAAACAAAGCTAGATACTTTACTGTTGGATATCAACAAAATTGTCAAACAGGGCGGAGCCAGGATTCAACTGTTTAAACCAGATGATGAAATAATCACTCAGACCCTGTATCCAAAAGATAAACCACCCCTTCCAAATCTAGCTCAGTTTAAAGCTGTGCCACTGAGATTGGAGCTAGCGGGGACATTTGCTCAAACACAATCAATTATTCGTAACATTGAGCGGTTAGAGCCACTGCTAGTGATGGGAGCATTCAGCTCGAAAATAGATGAACAAACGATGCGACTTGTGGTAGACGAACAAGGCAAAGTGCGCGGCCTAACTGAACCGGCTCTTGACACCACTTTGAAGATGACGGCTATTGTGCCTAAATCAGCGAAAGAAATTGCCGGCGCAACATCGGCAACCCCACCAGCCAAGTAAACAAGACGAAACAAGCGAAGTTTAAAAGCTCTAGCATCTAGGAGCCAAAACCGGCAACAATCATCGGATGCAATTTCAGACCATTTTTGTGAGTTGAGGAGAGAACGGTGAAACAGGATCGGGGAATCGGCGGCCTCTTGCTCGGAGGAGCAGTGGTATTAATGGGACAAGCGCCAGTGTGGGCGCAAGCTACCCAAGTCACAGGTGTGCAGGTTAGGCAAAGCAATCAGGGAATTGAGGTTTTCTTGGAAACTCGGAGCGGCGAACGCCCTCAGATTTTCACGGTAAGCCGGGGTAACGATCTGGTCGCCGATGTCATCAACACACAGCTTCGCTTACCACAAGGCAATGTTTTTCGTCAAGATAACCCCTATCCTGGCATTGCCTCCGTGGTCGTCACTCAGCTTGATGCCAATAGCGTTCGGGTGATTGTCGCCGGCACGACTGGCACTCCCTCTGGGCAAATTGCTGGTAGAGACAGTCAGGGAATTCTCTTTAGCTTCACGCCGGGAGCCGGCGCAGCAGCAGGACGACCTAGCCAAAATGTGCCACCCCCACCACCGGGTCTGCCCTCTATTAACCCAGGGCCAATGGCTCAAACTCCCCCAGGGCCGGCACCTAATGTTTTGGTTCCCAACCCCGAAGTCACCATTAATGGGGTGCCGGCCACTCCTCCGATGACCAACGTGCCGCCCGCTGCTGCCGGTCCCAGCGCGGCTCCGCCTTTCTTGCCACGGGCAGTTGCACCACCTGTGGGCGATATTGCAGCGGCAACCACTGATTCAGCGGCTTCGACTATCGATTTGGGCAGCAATCAGCGTGTGCCTCGCTTAGTTTTGAAAGACGCGCCGGTTCGCGAGGTGTTGTCACTCTTGGCTAGAGAAGCCGGCTTGAACCTCGCCTTTACTGCAGAAGTCCCAGGTGGGCCGGCTACAGGTCAGCCCGCAGGTCAGCCCGCAGCCCCAGGAGGCCAAGCGGCAGCCGGTGCCGGTATACCGACGATTTCACTGGATATTGAAAATGAGTCGGTGCAAGATATCTTTAACTACGTCCTCCGGCTCAGCGGTTTGCAAGCTAACCGAATTGGACGCACAATTTTCGTCGGCAGCCGGTTGCCCAACGAGCTGAGCGATGTGGTGATTCGTACCTACCGGCTCAACCAAGTGACAGCCCGACAGGCATCTGGCTTTTTGGCGAGTATGGGAGCCGAGAGTGCCGTGACCTCCACTCAAGAAGTGACCCAGGTAACGGCTGTTCCCATCCAAGGAACTGATCAGGCAATTACACGAACGAACACCACAACTCAAACCACCATTGATACCCTCCGGTTTAATCCGCAAGATTCTCAAGCTGTGCTGCGAGGCTTGCAAGTGCTGGTTGATACACGGCTCAATTCCGTCACTTTAGTCGGCCCTCGACGTTTAGTGGAAATGGCGTCCTCTCAATTGGTGCAGCTTGACTTGCGCCGGCGTCAAGTGGCGGTCAATGTCAAAATTATTGATGTTAACCTCTCCTCAGTAGAGAACTTCAACAGCAGTTTTTCTTTTGGAATTGGTGACACTTTCTTTGTCAACGATAACGGGGCTGCAGCCGTCAACTTTGGGGGGATCAACCCACCGCGTGGAGCAACTATCACCGACAGCATAACGAATCCGCCTATTGTTCCCAATCCCCTTAGGGAAGAAGCGCCTTTTTTTGATACACGCGGTACGATTAATGTCCCGTTCACCGGCAATCCTAATGGGGTTTCCCTAGACCCCCGTCCGCCTGTATCGCGAGATCCTCTAGACGTAGGTCTTCGAGATTACACGCCTGCTACAAGGGATGCACAGGGAAATGTTACGGCTGCTGGCTCAGCGACTTTTAGCTTATTTCCTTTTATCCAATACCCCAAAAGGTTTCTATCCCTGCTGCAAGCTCAAGTGGTCAGTGGCAATGCGAAGATACTGACTGACCCGACATTAGTAGTTCAAGAAGGGGAAACCGCTACTGTCAACCTCACTCAAGATGTAATCAGCAACATCGAGATCGAGAGAGAAGCCTCTGAAGGTCTAACAACAAGCACAACGACAGCAGAACTTGCGAAGGCCGGTTTAATTCTCGGTATCAGAATTGACCGCATTGACGATAACGGTTTTATCACGTTAAACGTCACGCCCAAGGTAACATCCGTTGGGGCGCAACAAGAGTTTGAAGACACCACCATTTCTTTACTGGCGGAACGCTCTCTTAGTTCGGGAGCGATTCGGTTGCGAGATGGCCAGACTTTAATCCTCTCCGGTATTATTCAAGAACAAGACCGGGTTACCGCTACAAAAATCCCCCTCTTGGGCGATCTGCCAATTATCGGTGCTTTATTTAGAAGTACTGAGAGAGACAATGAACGGGCTGAGGTGATTGTGGTGCTGACACCGCAGATTATGGATGACTCTGAACTCTCGCCGTTTGGCTATGGCTACACTCCAGGCCCAGATGTGCGTCCGCTGATTCAACGGCAGATGCTCCCTGAGGGCAATTCTCGGTAAATACAGGTTCAAGAGAGAAACGTATTCTCTCTTTATAGTTTTGTGCCCCTGTTTCAACTAAAACAGGGGTTTTTGCTTTTTTGAGCAAGACGAGGTTGAGTTTTTGGCCGGCATTAGGGGATTTAGCAATCTTGATCGGGCCACGGCGGAATTTACAAAATGTCTTGTTGGTCAGCTTAATGGTGAAAAGCACGCTTGGCGAGCCAGATTCGTGCAAAATCAGCTTTTTAAGATTTGCTGATTGCCGGCACTCGGTTTCTAGAATTTTAGACAAGGAAGTTTTTTATTTTAAATAATGGAATTGAAATAATTATTTATAACCTGTAAATCTTGATTTATAAGCATTTTATTATTGTTTTTATGATTTTAAACTTTGCAAGACTATAGCAAAATTCTAGAAAAATAAAATAGGTATTTATTCTGGTTTGCCAGAAAAGATCGGGTTCGGTGAAGCGACAAAGCGGCTTGAAATTGGCAAAAAAATACTCAGATCCACATAAATTAAAGGTTTCAGGCTTCCATATCAGGCTTGCACCCTTTAGAATATTGCAGTGAAAACTAGAGTCTGTGGGATTTTCAGCGATTTTTAGCAAGTCCCGCCAAGACTTCTTCTCGGATCTCACTTTTGAGATCGCCCAGTGATGTTTAATACGTTCTACAAACGCTAAGGATCTTTGAAATGAACAAAGGCGAATTAGTTGACGTTGTGGCTGAAAAAGCCAGTGTGACTAAGAAACAGGCCGATGCTGTACTCACAGCAGCCCTGGAAGCGATTATGGAAGCCGTTTCCGAAGGGGACAAAGTGACATTGGTCGGCTTTGGCTCGTTTGAATCTCGCGAACGCAAAGCCCGCGAAGGTCGCAACCCCAAAACCGGCGACAAAATGGAAATCCCGGCAACGAGGGTGCCTGCCTTCTCTGCCGGCAAGTTGTTCAAGGAGAAGGTTGCGCCCGAATAATCGTTTCTCTAAGGCAAGAACCAAACCTTGAAGCAACCGGCACATGGGGGGAATTTAGCTTGGGCAGCGGCAATAGCCGGCTGCCCCCCTTCAGCCATTCTTGATTTTTCTGCCAGTATCAATCCCTTGGGTCCTCCCAGTAGCGCAATATCGGCGATTCAAACCCATATCAGCGAGCTGAGAGCTTATCCTGACCCGGATTATCACGAACTACGGACAGCCTTGGCTCAGATGCACCAGCTTAGCCCTGAGTGGATTCTTCCCGGTAATGGCTCGGCAGAGTTATTAACTCTAGCCGGCAGGGATTTCTCGCAACTGGCAGAGACTTATTTGCTCACACCGGCATTTGGTGACTACAGGCGGGCACTCAACGCATTTGATGTGAATGTGCTTGAGTGTCCTTTGTCATTCGTCAGAGAGCAGTGGTCATTTGTTTTGAGTCAATCCCAAGGGACGCAAAACAAAGGACTTTTACTCAATAACCCGCACAACCCCACCGGCACCCTGTTCCAGAAAGAAACGATTCTGCCCTACTTAGAGCAATTTGCTTTGGTGGTGGTGGATGAAGCTTTTATGGATTTTCTGCCGGCAGACCGGCAGCAGAGTTTAGTGCCGGTGGTGCGGGATTATCCCAACTTAGTGATTCTGCGATCACTGACTAAATTCTATAGCCTGCCCGGACTTCGCTTGGGTTATGCAGTAGCGCATCCAGAGCATTTACGCAAGTGGAAGTTTTGGCGAGATCCGTGGCCGGTCAATGTTTTAGCAGCCGCTGCAGGTATAGCTATGGTCCAAGATACCCACTTTCAGCAAAAAACCTGGGATTGGTTGCCATCGGCACGAACCCAACTATTTGAGGAACTGGCAAAAATACCCGGTTTACAACCTCATGCCGGTGCCGCCAACTTCTTACTCGTAGAGTCCGAGCAGCCAACTTCCTGGCTGCAACAAACATTACTCAAGCGCAAACAAATTCTAATCCGCGACTGCCTCAGCTTTCCCGAATTGGGCGAACGTTACTTTCGGGTTGCCGTTCGCTTAGAATCTGAAAACCAACGTTTACTAGAAGGACTAGCAGAAATCCTGTCAGAAAAAGACAAGCCTGAAGAGTGAGAAGATAGAAAAGACATTCTATACTGTACATTTACTCTATAAAAAAATTTCTATCGTATCCATTCAAATTGAACAGACTTACGACAAAACGAGAGAACCATCTGTGTTTATCTGTGGACGCAGGTGGAACTTGAATGACAAGCAAAGCACATTCCAGTTTCACCTGTGGAATCTGTGGTTAAAAATAAAATTTTTGCATTTTTTACAAATAAAAGATAGAAAACAAAATTTCAAATTATTTTCATAAATTTGTAGGGTTCAAACATGGCAGTTGACTACGACTTAGTAATCATTGGCAACACTCCTGTTGGCTTTTATGCCGCAGCCAAAGCCGCATCCCTTAAAGCGAGAGTTGCCTTAGTCGCACCCGAACCCTTAGTGAATGCCGGCACACATAGCAAAGCATTAACCCAAATCAGCCGCATCGCTCAGCAAATGAAGGGGGCACATCAATTTGGCATCTACTGCGACGCTGATGAACAGACACAGGCATACCCGCAAATTTCAGTAAAATTTAACGAAGCTATGCAATGGTGTGTCGGCGTTGTTTCTAACTTAGAAGCGCAGCAATCGCCCGCAGTCTTGTCTTCTTTAGGCGTTGATTTCATTACCGGTGCCGGTCAATTTTATCCCAAGCCTCACCTCGGTTTTGAAGTTAAAGATCGACGACTCCGCGCCCGTGCTTACCTACTTGCCACCGGCACTCGATCAGCAATTCCAGAAATTGACGGATTGGAAGCAACCGGCTACCTTACTGCCCAGACAATTAGCCAGTTTGCTAACATCAATCCCCAGCCTCAAAGCTTAATGGTAATTGGTGCTAATCCCACTGCAATCGAACTCGCTCAAACATTTGTGCGATTAGGAAAAACTGTCACCTTAGCAGTCAGAAGCCCTTATATTTTACCCCAAGAAGATTCAGAGGCGGCACAGCTGATCGAGGCACAGCTTGAAGCGGAGGGAGTGCGTATCCTCACGAAAACTGAGGTGACTCAAGCCAAATCCATCGACGGTAAAAAATGGGTTCAAGCCGGCAACCAAGCCATTGAAGTGGATGAAATTTTGCTGGCTGCCGGTGAGCAGCCAAATCTGGACTCGTTAAATTTAGAATCAGTTGGGGTAAAATGGCACCTACGGGGCATTGAGCTGAGCGAAAAACTGCAAACGACGAATCCCCGCATCTTTGCCTGTGGGTACAATCTCGCTCATCTGGGGAATTATGAAGCTGATATTGCGCTAAAGAATGCACTATTTTTGCCGGTTTTTAAGGCAGATTATGGCGGGATTTCTAGCGGAATTTTCAGCGATCCCCAACTAGCGCGGGTTGGAATCTCAGAAGCGCAAGCAAGAAGCCTGTATCGGAAGGATGTTTTGGTGTTGCGGCAGTATTTGAAGACGGTTGCCGGAGCGCAGATGCAGGGAGAAACGACAGGATTGTGTAAAATTATTGTTCGGGGCAATGGCGAGATTCTCGGCGCTTCTATTGTCGCGCCCAATGCCGATGAGCTAATTTATACGATTGCGCTAGCGATGCGACAGAAGATTAAGGTGGAAAAGCTAAAACTGCCGGCAATTTGGCCCAGTTTATCAGAAATTACTGGTAATACGGCTGGGGAGTGGAACCGGCAGCGTCTCAGCCGTAATGAGCGTTTGCAAGATTTTCTGGAAGGTTTGTTTAATTGGCGTCGAGGCCGATTTAAATAGATAAGTCTAGACTAAATAGATTGTGGCATTTTCTGAGAAAATATTTTAGAAGGCTCACAAATACCAAAAAATAGTGTGAGCGCGGTTAATTAATTGCGAACGTCTAATGGATCGATTCCGAGTTGAAGTTATTTCTAAAACATTAAATCCCCAACAGGTGGTTTATGGTGCCCTCCATCAAGATTATAGTGAGGGGTTTGTGTTTGACGATCGCGAATCGTGGCCGGCTGAGTCAAAATGTGGCGAACTTATTGTTAAGCGTCTTTTAGCCGGCGAACGTGGGCATTTTGGGCCAATAGAACACGTTCAAATTGTGTTTAATTGTGGCTATTTTCCTCACAGTGTCATGCAGCAGGTACGGACACATCGTGTGGGAATTTCTTTCGATGTTCAATCTAACCGCTACACCGGCAATCGCATTGCTCAAGCTGCTCAAGGTTTAAAAGATATCGAAGATGTGTTTTATTTACGTCCTGTCGGTCATTATCTGGATCGGCAGGGAAAACGTTATGACTACACTCAGGAAATGCGAGAAAAAGACTTATCTTGGTGTATTGAAGCAGCAAAACGCTATCAGCAACTTCTTGAGCAAGGAGTTTCTGAAGAACACGCAAGAGGAATTATTCCTTTTGATGTCCGACAGCATTTTGTGGTATCTTTTAACGCGCGATCTTTAATGCATTTGCTTGACCTAAGAGCTAAACCAGATGCTCAGTTAGAATGTCAAAAACTGTGCGATCTAATTATGCCTCATTTCAAGGAATGGATGCCTGAATTAGCAGAATGGTATGAGAAATCTAGGCTAAAGAAAGCGCGATTAGCTCCTTGACAACTGTCTAATCACGCTCATTCTTAAGGAGTGTTATTCCACTTAAACTCTGGGTAAAGTCACCATCTCGGATTGATCTTGATATTTACCCTGACGAGTTTCATAGCTGATCGAACACGGTTCTCCTTCAAAAAATAGCAATTGCACCACGCCTTCATTGGCATAAATTCGACAATCAGCACTTGAAGAATTAGAAAACTCTAGGGTTAAATGACCCCGCCATGCTGCTTCTGCCGGCGTTATATTTGCGATAATTCCACAACGCGCGTAAGAGCTTTTACCGATACAAACCACTGTAATAGTGTCGGGAATTGCTAGTCTTTCCAGTGCAACTCCCAAACCGTAAGAGTGTGCCGGCAGCACAAAATAGCTGCCGTTTTTATCTGTATAAAGCTTCGTTGGTTCTAAATTTTCAGGATTAAAGTTTTTAGGATCAACAACGGTTCCCGGAATGTGACGAAAAATTCGGAATTCAACGGGAGATAGCCTGATATCATAACCAAAGCTACTCAGACCGAATGAAATAACGGGTAGCTCCTCATTGCGTCGAACTAATTTAGACTCAAAGGGAGAAATCATGCCTTTCTCTGCCATTCGAGCAATCCAAATATCGTTTTTAATCATCTGTATTTGCTTATAACCGGCAACTCCGGCGAATTTCAGTATTTGAACCGCAACTTCTAAAATTGCTTGCGGCATTTATAGCCGGCTCAATATCATAACAATAAATTGGCACTGTTTGTTAATCTTGCTTAACAATCACTGGCAGTTAAGAACCAATAAATATGCGCTGCCGGTGGCAAAGACTAAGTAGAGACATCTACTCACTGTAAACCTTAGGAAGATTGCTATCTTGGACTGAACACGAAGGCAGCCGGAAATGCCATCCCATCCCGTGTTGTAAATCCTGTAGTGCACTTCTATTCAAGAGGATACGATGAAAACACAAATTACCGGCCTAGTGAAACACTCGAAAATCATATTGCTCGCCGGCTGTATTTCTTTCCTGATGTTAGCAGCCTGTGGCCCAATGAGGGAAGGGCCAACCACCTCAAGTGCGCCTGCCGGCAGTGCACCGCCGCCACCACCTCCCGCACAGACGCCGGTAACCGCACAAAAAGCTGCAATCCCAACATCTGGAACCTCTGTAGGAAGGGTAAGGGGGGGAAGCTTTTCCCCAAAACAAAATCAAGCACAACCGGCACTCGTCAACACAGAAAACTACAACCGCATTGAAGATAAACCATTTCAGGTTGTTAATAATAGCCCACTATCCACATTTTCTATCGATGTAGATACGGCATCCTATAGTAATATTCGACGGTTTATTAATCAAGGTCAACTTCCGCCGCCAGACGCCGTCAGAATTGAAGAATTGATTAATTATTTCACCTACGATTATCCTCAACCTAAAAATGAACAACCCTTTTCTATCACGACAGAAATTTCTCAAGCGCCTTGGAACCCTACCCACAAGCTAGTTCAAGTTGGGTTACAAGGAAAACGCATTTCTACTGAAAATTTACCTCCGAGCAATCTTGTCTTTCTTGTAGATGTTTCTGGCTCAATGAATAACCAGAATAAGCTACCGTTGCTAAAATCAGCTTTGCAGTTGCTGGTTAACGAGCTATCTGAAAAAGACCGCGTTTCAATTGTTGTGTATGCTGGAGCTGCCGGCTTA
The DNA here is from genome assembly GCF_014695725.1 of Microcoleus sp. FACHB-672. Taxonomy (NCBI): domain Bacteria; kingdom Bacillati; phylum Cyanobacteriota; class Cyanophyceae; order Oscillatoriales; family Microcoleaceae; genus Microcoleus; species Microcoleus sp. FACHB-672. The sequence continues at coordinate 116,417 of NZ_JACJOU010000019.1, forward strand.
GTTTTACCTCCAACTCCGGGCAACCAAAAAGACAAGATACTACAGGCAATTGACAAGTTAGAGGCAGGCGGTTCGACTGCCGGCGGCGAAGGCATTCAACTTGCCTATCAAGTTGCCCGAAACAGTTTTCTAAAATCTGGCAATAATCGCATCATCATGGCAAGCGATGGGGATTTTAATGTTGGGGTTTCCAGCGATGCCGAATTAGTGCGTCTGATAGAGGATTATCGGAAGCGAGATATATTTCTGACAATTCTTGGATTTGGCATGGGGAATCTAAAAGACTCTAAGATGGAGCAGTTGGCAAATAAAGGCAATGGAAATTACGCTTATATCGATAACCTTTTAGAAGCCAAAAAAGTTCTGGTTACGGAGATGGGCGCAACGCTATTAACAATTGCTAAGGACGTAAAGATTCAAGTCGAATTTAATCCCGCTAAAGTTCAAGCGTACCGTTTAATTGGGTATGAAAACCGGCTGCTACAAAGTCAAGATTTCAATGATGACAAAAAAGATGCGGGAGAGTTGGGCGCAGGGCATTCGGTAACAGCGTTATATGAAATTATTCCGACTGGGGTAAAAAGTGATATCCAATTACCGGCTGTTGATGACTTGCGATATCAACAAAAAAGTAATGTAGAACCGGCTGCTTATAAAAGTGATGAACTGATGCTAGTTAAATTACGTTACAAAGCGCCTAAAGCGGAAACTTCCCAGCTAATCTCACAGCCATTAGTTGACCGAGGCGTCAAATTAGAGAATGCCTCAAATAACTTGAAATTTTCTGCAGCAGTTGCCTCATTTGGTATGGTTTTGCGGGATTCTCAATACAAAGGAACGGCAAATTTTGATCAAGTTTTAAGTCTTGCCAAGCAATCGAAGGGTACAGACTTGGAAGGCTATCGAACCGAATTTATCCGTTTAGTTGAAAAGAGCAAATCTCTAGCTGGAAAATAATAAATCTTTTGCAAAAGTCGAAACTTTTTTACCGAAATCTGCCGGGAGTTTGAGTTCCCGGCTAATCGCAAAAGTTCTCTTTAGAGGACTGACTAAGAGTATTTAGTCAGATTTATCCAACTTGATCACTTAACTACGGTCGGTGACTGCGGCGAATTTCTGTAATTTGATCGGCTACTTCCAAAACGGCCACCGGCATCTCTGGGCCGGTCAAAATAATATCCACATGACGAGGACGTTTGTCAAGAAATGCCAGGACATCCGCCTCTGGAATCAAGCCAAAATTCATCGCCAAACTCAGTTCATCCAGAACCACGAGGTCATAATTGCCGGCCAACACCACTTGCTGGGTATGCAGCCACAGCTTACGCAGCGATTGAGTTTCTGCTTCGTCAAGCTGAGGGGTATCGATGCAGCGTGGCAAATCACAGCGAATCCAGTCTAATTTCTGCCCTAGCCGCATCGGATGTTCGTGACCTTGGCCAATTCCTCCTTTAAGAAATTGCACCACCAACACCGGCGTCCCCTGCCCGGAAATTCTGAGTGCTTGCGCCATGACGCTGGTAAAAAAGCTGCGGTGGCTGCCGGTGAAGACTTGGATCAGTCCTTCCACGGTATAAGGGATGCGACCAGGAGAATTGAGAACTGCGGTTTCTAGCTGTGCGACCATATGGCAAATTTAACAAGTGACGAATTTTGATAGTAAGCTTACTGAGCACTATAGCGGCAGTTTAGTCTATAATTCGCAACCAATATATAGTGTGGTTTATTTGTGTGTTGCCTAATATAACACTAGATGTATCTTTATCTTCCTTCCTCGAGATAGAAAAATTTTCAGCCGCGCAACAGGACATAGCCAAGCTCAACCGAACGCTCATCTAAGCCGATTAATAACTTTTATGGATGACGCGGGTTTACCAAAACCTGGCAGTCTATCCTGTCACAGGTTACACCGGCACCCGTCAAATCCAAAATCAACATGAGGGGTGGAACAATCACCGGCATGAATGCCCGAAGAAGCTTACAATAATGGCGTTTAGCGAACCACAGCCCAGTAAAATTGTGCGGAACGCTACGGAAGTAGGAGCTTATTTGTGAGACTGGTAATTCTCGGAGGGCCAGGAGCCGGTAAAGGAACGCAAGCGCAAAAGCTGTGCGCTCACCTCAACATCCCTTTGATTGGCACCGGCGATATTTTACGACAAGCCATCGCTGCTCAAACTGAACTGGGGCGTCAAGCTGAACCTTATGTTGAAAAAGGCGAACTCGTGCCCGATCCCACCATGATCGAATTCATTCGTAAGCGAGTTTTAGAGTCTGATGCCGCCGGCGGTTGGCTGTTAGATGGCTATCCTCGCACTGCCTTTCAAGCGGAAGAGTTAGACTTTTTGCTGGATGACTTGGGGCAGCAGTTAGATTGGGCCATTTGGTTAGAAGTGCCTGAAAACGTCTTAATGAGCCGGTCAATTTCACGCGCACGCCCAGACGATTTGCCAGAAATTGTACAGCGTCGGATTGATTTATTCTATGAATGTACAATTCCCATCATGGAATACTATGAACACCGGCACCGACTTTTAAAAATCGACGCCTATCAACCGCCGGCACAGATCCAGCAGGATATCTTGAAAGTTCTCAATCCATCTAAAATTTAAAGGTTAAAATCTCCTATGTCTTGGCAGCGTCCTGATGGCCGGCAAGCAGACCAATTACGTCCCCTTTCTTTTGAACGAAACTTTACCCGATTTGCTGCCGGTTCAGTTCTAGCAAAATGCGGGTACACTCAAGTTTTATGTACCGTCACAATTCAGCCTGGAGTCCCTAAATTCTTAAAAGATACAGGTCAAGGCTGGCTAACTGCTGAATATCGAATGCTACCGGGTGCAACACCCCAGCGCCAAGAGCGAGAATTTCTTAAACTCTCCGGGCGCACCCAAGAAATCCAGCGATTAATCGGGCGTAGCTTGCGGGCATCTTTAGATATGCAAGCATTAGGAGAACGTACGGTTATTGTTGATGCAGATGTCTTGCAAGCAGATGCCGGCACCCGCACAACCGCAATCACCGGCGGCTTTGTTGCCCTAGCAGATGCTTTGGAAACACTTATACAAAGCGGAGCGTTAGAGAGTTCGCCCATCCGCCATCAAGTTGCAGCAATTTCAGTCGGACTTTTGCAGGATGAATTTCTTTTGGATCTTAAGTATGAAGAAGATGTCGCAGCCGAAGTCGATCTTAATGTTGTAATGAACGAGCAGTTGAACATTATCGAAGTCCAAGGAACTGCTGAATCCGGTAGTTTTAGCCGGCATCAACTCAATCAAATGATGGATGTCGCAGAAAAAGGAATTCGAGAATTATTAGAAATTCAACGGGAAACGCTGCGAACTGCTATCACTTAAATTACAGTTTTTCCCTCATTCAATATCTTCTTCTTCGTCTTCAACTAAACTATACTCTCCCTCAAACACTTCTTCCCAAGAAAGAGAAGTTAATTGACATTTTCTTCCCATTTCTACAACAGCTTCTTTCATCGCTTTATTGAAGCATTTATCCCAAATTGATGCAATAAAATCACGATTCAAGCTGGGAACTTCTTCTTGACTATCTTCAATTTCAGTTCGGGTAGATAAAATGGTGATAGCCCAACTCGATGATCGACGTTGTGGCTGACATTTCCACTTGATAATGTGGCTCATCAGCCGAATTAACTGGCTTTGAACAGCTCGCTTTTCTGTTCGTCCCATTGCTTCAATCAGCGAATCTAAACCCTCACCGGCTTCCACAGACTTTCCCTCTTGTAAAAATTGCCGCACAGCCACAGCAGTTTGATAATGAGAGCAAACTGCTAACCATTCCCAATCTTGTTTTGTCTGCACTACTTCCTCCAATCTTTCTAAGTAATTGTCAATCTAACGCCGAACCCTTTGCCCCTTATTTACAAAGTGTAGGGAAAGATTAAGAATCATTGCACTTAAACAATGGGATAGTTGTTTTAAGTGCAAGCTATATCCCAATCACAAAGCGCATTTCAGCCATTTGATCAGCATTACATCACCCAGAAGTCACCGCTCCAAATGGCTGCAAGTCTGAGAAAATCAAAAACGATTTCAAAATTCAGCACTCATCACTCACCTATCTCATTTAGGCTGTGTTCAATTAGCACAAGGGAGAACACCTTATGAAATTGGCTTACTGGATGTATGCCGGCCCCGCACACATCGGCACCCTACGTGTCTCCAGTTCCTTCAAAAACGTCCACGCCATCATGCACGCACCCATTGGCGATGACTACTTCAACGTTATGCGCTCAATGCTAGAACGCGACCGCAACTTCACGCCGGTGACGATCAGTTCAGTTGATCGCAACGTGTTGGCACGCGGATCTCAGGAAAAAGTGGTGGACAACATCACCCGCAAGGACGCTGAGGAACACCCGGATCTAATTGTGCTAACTCCCACCTGCACTTCTAGCATTCTGCAGGAAGACTTAGAAAACTTTGTGCAACGCGCTCAGCTAGATGCCAAAGGCGATGTCATGCTGGCAGACGTGAACCACTACCGGGTGAATGAACTGCAAGCAGCCGACAGCACCCTGCGTCAAATTGTCCAGTTCTACATCGAGAAAGCTCGCAAAAAAGGCGACATCCCAGAAGGTAAGACAGAAAAGCCTTCAGTTAACATTCTCGGCATTTCCAGCCTGGGTTTCCATAACCACCACGACTGCACGGAACTGAAGCGGTTAATGGCTGACCTCGGCATTGAAGTGAACGAAGTGATTCCAGAAGGCGCTTCGGTTCATAACCTCAAGAAATTGCCGTGTGCTTGGTTTAACCTGGTGCCTTACCGCGAAATCGGCTTAATGGCAGCGCGTTACCTAGAGCAAGAATTCGGTACGCCTTATGTTGATATCACCCCGATGGGTGTGGTGGAAACAGCACGCTGCATCCGCAAGATTCAGCAAGTCATTAATGCTCAAGGTGCTGAAGTTGATTACGAAGACTTTATCAACGAGCAAACGCTCCATGTGTCTCAAGCAGCTTGGTTTTCCCGCTCAATTGACTGCCAAAACTTAACCGGCAAAAAAGCTGTTGTGTTTGGAGATAATACTCACGCTGCCGCTTTGACAAAGATTCTGGCGCGTGAAATGGGAATTCACGTTGTTTGGGCCGGCACTTATTGCAAATATGATGCTGACTGGTTCCGCGATGAGGTAAGTGAGTATTGCGATGAAGTGATCATCACAGACGATCACGGTCAAATTGGTGATGCAATTGCCCGTGTCGAGCCGTCTGCTATCTTTGGCACCCAAATGGAACGCCACGTTGGCAAGCGTTTGGATATTCCTTGTGGTGTGATTGCGGCACCGATTCACGTTCAAAACTTCCCGATTGGTTACAAACCTTTCTGCGGTTACGAAGGCACGAATCAAATTGCAGATTTGGTCTACAATTCCTTTACTTTAGGAATGGAAGATCACTTGCTAGAAATCTTTGGCGGACATGACACTAAAGAAGTCATCCACAAAGGTATTTCGGCTGATTCAGATCTGGCTTGGACAAAAGAAGCTCAGGGCGAATTAAATAAGGTTCCTGGCTTTGTTCGGGGTAAGGTTAAACGCAATACTGAGAAGTTTGCCCGTGAGCGTGGTTTCAGTCAAATTAATGTTGAAGTGATGTACGCAGCTAAGGAATCTGTCGGCGCATAGTTGGCAGTTTAGTGATTAGTCGCTAACTCGTGAAAATCCTTCCGCTGGTGGTTCAGGGGGAGGATTTTTTCACTGTTTGGGATAAATATTTTTGTTAATTTTAACCACAGATGAGTTGGGATGTGTTTCTCGCTTTTTGCTAAATAATTTGTTATTAGAGTTATGGCTAAAAAATCTAAATCTCAATCAGGTGATGAGCCTAAGCAAGGCAGTTCTAAGGAAAATAAAAAACATAAGCGGGAAACGCTTTTACGTCTAGAAGCGCGGTTAGATGAAATGCAGGCGCAGTTGCAACAGGCAGGGGAAGAAAGAGCGCAGTTGCTATCTCTGTTGCAGCAAGCAGCACAGGAAAGAGTTTATTTGCAATCGCAGTTGGAATGGGTATTATACCGGCTCGAACAAGGAAATGTAGGGCCAACCGAAGAACAAAGCGAAACTTATCAGTATTCAGAAGTTGGAATTGACTACAGCGAATTGCAGAACTTGCTAGAAAGCGGAAAATGGCAAAAAGCTGACCGGCAGACATGGGAAGTGATGCTAAAAGCTGCTGGTAGAGAGAAAGAAGGCTGGCTAACTGTTGAAGATATTCAAAACTTTCCTTGCACAGATTTACGCACGATTGATTGGTTGTGGGAACACTACAGTAATGGTCACTTTGGTTTAAGTGTACAGCAAAGTATCTGGCAGAGCAGTAACACTAGCTACACAGATTTTTGTGATTGCATTGGATGGCGTGTTCGAGGTGGGTGGCTTTACTACAACGAACTCAGGTTTAATTTGAATGCGACGGCAGGACATCTGCCGGTTTTGGCATGGCGGCAACGCGCCTGTTATGGGGTTGGCAAATGTACCGCTTCCGAGAGCATTTCTCATCTGAGCGCAAGACTTTCAACTTGTAACCTTCCCTAAAGTTTTAAATCCCCTAATTCCGGCTAATTTTTAATACTATCGCTCACCGGCTCTCAATGATCTTGTCAAAAAATGTAAAAACAGCCGGCAGTTGTCCCCCCCAGAACTTATAGTCATGTGCCGCACTTTTAACAGGATAATATTCCACCGGAATTTTATTGCCCTGACTTTGTACAAGCGCTTGATAAAATAGCCGGCTTTGTTCTTCGGGTACGATATCATCAGCCGTGCCGTGAGCCAGATATAAAGGCATTTTCCATTCAGAAACTCGCGCCATCGGATTGTCTCGTCCTTTCCATCTTTCAGGAAACTTATTAAACGAGCCATAGACAGCCGTCATCAGCCGATCTTCAGGCGTATTTTCTTGACTAAAATCTCCAGAAAGACTTGCTCCTGCCACAAATAACCCTGGATTTTCCAGAGCAATCAGTGCCACACCCCTGCCGCCGGTGGAAAGTCCCAGCAATGTATTATTGTCCCCTTGCCTTAACAAATTATGTCGTTTTTGAATTTCTGGAATAAAACGCTTTTTAATAAATTCTCCACCCGGCATTTTATTCCATTTCAGGTTAGTTTCTGGATAATAGGAACTTTCATATAAGGTTTGCAACATTTCTGGCAAAATCAGAGCGTATCCATATTTATCAGCATATCGAACAAGGGGAGAATTTTCGACCCAACTAGCGCGTGGAAAGTCCCAGCCTGGAAGCAAAACAATGGAACGGTTGCGATAATTTTGGGGAACGTAAATATCGTAAGCAACATCGTCCACTTTCAGATTTTTACTCCAACCGGCCTTAAGTTTTGCTGCTGCCGGCTGTGGTGAAGGAGAACTTACATTTGGCTTCGTCGTTGGAGTTACATCTTGAGCTTTGATTGTCGAGTTGGAATTGGAACAACTTTCTAAACTAAAAAATAAAAAAGGAATAAATATCAATGATGCCATGAACTTTGACATGAGTATTCAGTAAGATTTCAAAATAAATCAATTTACTATATTAACCCTTTTTACAGCAAATAAAACCCTTCCTAATCTTCCTCCTCTCAAAAGTTTCTAGATAATGGTAAGCTTTAGAATGCTTCAATTCCGCGCGATTTAGACATCAACCGCCCTGCAACCCGAAGCCAGCGTTAGTTTCTCTGAAAAGCGGAGCGATAAATTAATTTTTTTTAAGAAGGTAGCTGCAAAACTGAGTATAAGTCCAGAACCCAATCTTTTTTCTAGCGTTCATGAGGAAAGACCGATGAGTGACTATGATTCCGAAACCGGCATTTATGAGCTGACAAAGAGCAAAGCTGACTCTTACTACAACAAGCCCCATGATCAGAGTATAAAAGCGCAAGGGATAGATTATTATGCAGAGCTGTTAAAACGAGCGGGATTAAAGGTGATCTCCGTGCATGAAGATTCTTTGCGGGTTAAGGCAAATCAAGTGCAATTGTGGGAAGTGCTCAGTGATGAGCCACCGGCATGGCAAATTATGCTGGATGAAGTGCCAAAGAACGAGTAGAAGTCTATTATTCTGTTTTTATAATTCTCCTGATAAAACCCAAAAAAATTGAGAACCCTTTGCAGAGTTCCCAATTTTTAAGCGATTTCAAGCCGCTGAGGCTTTACAGAAATAGACTTAGAATTTAGTACAGACCCAAGAAGTGGAGAACACCTTGGCCGGTGGTTAGCTCAACAATCAGGGCAATCAGGAAGCCCAGCATTGCCAAACGACCGTTCCAAAGTTCGGAAGTCGGGTTAGAACCAAACTCAAACTTGGTTCCAAATTCGCCGTATTTGCGTTGGAATTGACCTTGGTAAGTAGGGTCGGTGTTGGGTGCAGGTGTGTTACTCATGATTAAATCTCCGAGTTCAGTAAGCGTGTTGTGTGCTGTTATTAAGTAATGTAAAGAATCCTTGCGAGAAACGCCATCTTCCTTTAGGTGAGGAAAAGAATAGCCTCAAATGGCCAAAAGTCTGCCTTAAGACGGCGGCCAGATACTTAAAGCCCATTTTGTTAATCCCACACGGCTTGCCAGTAAGCAGGGGGTTCCCTGTGGAAGCTGATCTGAGGAAAATTGACTGGTTGCCTTAGAAAGTATTTCAATAGGTGGATGCCCTGCCACAATGTTGCATAGGCTACGAATTCAAAGAGCCGACTTTATTAACATCCATAGCAAAACTAGCGGTGCGAGGACGCAGCCGCTAGCAAGCTAAGTTGATTAAATTCACCGGCAGTTAATAAAATGATTGCGATCAGGATGCAGCAGGTGCAGCCAGCATTCCCTCACTCAGACCGGCATCGCGTAGCCGGTTGGCACCAATATTGCGGCTGAGTACCGCCAAACCGGCTAGGTGGGCTTGCAAGCCGGCTGTACTGGCGCAGCAGTCGGTGATCACGATCGGTTCAATGCCTATGTCGAACACATCCATTGCAATTTTCAACACACACATATCTGTGTCGATGCCGACAATAAAAATTTTCTCGATCAATTTTTCGCGCAGATAGCCGGTGAGTTCATCCGGCATCCCGCACAGTCCCGACTTAGCAAAGATCAGATCCGGCGAGGCATAGGGTTGCAGTTCTGGGACAATGTAAATTTCAGGATCGCCCACGCACCCATGCCAATTGAGAAAACGACAGTACGGCCCTTCTTGATCGTTAATGAAGCGAGTAAAAATCAGTGGTGCATAGTCGCCGGCTTGGATCAGGCGGGCGATGCGTTGCGGGATATGATGCGTGAAGTCGTTAATAAAGCCGGCTTGCACATCAACGATGAGTAATGCCTCAGACATTTCTAAAAGCTCTCCTCAAGAGGGCACTGAGTTTTTGTTAGCTGCTTTACATCTAATTGACCTGAGACCTGCCCTGAATCTCCCTAACGAAAGATTTTTAGCCAGCTAACTAGAGAACCGAGGGTGAGAGAATTATCTATGATGGCTGGCATCCGATTTCAAAAGTGGAGCGAATTTTGTTTGGCATCACAATAGGTATTCTTTCGTGCTGTATATTAATTCCGTCACCGGCAGGAAATTTCTATATCTCCTAATTTCCTCATGCCGGCTCAAATTCTTAATTCTTAACTGCCATGCCTGAATTCCTCTCCAAAGCCCTCTGCTTATTTTTAGTTGAAACAGCCGATCCTCAGCTATTAGATCCGCGCAGATATGCAGCTGTATTGCAAGCGCTGGAAGTTTGGAGAAAGCTGCTTGAGTTAGGCTTTAAGGTCGTCCCTCAATTTCTCTGGGCACTGGGAATTTTGTTAATCACGCGATTAACCATTGGTGTGCTCAGTCGTTCATTGCGCCGCGTCCTCAATCGCACAGAACCTACATTACGCAAGTTCCTGATTCAAGCCGCTGAAATTTTAACGCTGGTTGTGGGCGTTGTGGGTGCTTTGAATGCAGTGGGAATTCAGGCGACCAGTGTGGTTGCAGTGGTGGGGGCTGCCGGTATTGCGATCGGTTTGGCTTGGCAAAATACGCTCTCTCATTTTGCTGCCGGTGTGATGCTGATTAGTTTGCGTCCGTTTGAGGTGGGGGATACGATTGAAGGTGCCGGTGTTGCCGGTACGGTAGATGGCATCGGCATTTTTTCCACCACCCTTTTAACCGCAGATCGCGTCAAAATTATTGTGCCGAACGGTCAACTTTTTAACGGGACGCTGAAAAATACAACCGCAGTCGGTACACGGCGGGTTGATATCGAAGTTAATATTGGCGAACGTCCTATCGCCCCAACAATGGTTCAGCTAATATCACTGGCTCAAACCCATCCTCTTGTTTTAGAAGAACCGCAGCCAAGTTGTATTGTTGTCTCAATAGCAACCGGAACGGTTTTATCTTTACGTCCTTGGTGTGCCGCCGAAGCTTACGAACAGGTGAAATCACAAGTGCAACAAATCGTTAAAGAAACGCTCAAAGAAACTGAGCCGCCGGCAGATGATTGTTGACAACTTTGATAAGCTGCTTTGCCGGCTTCTGTTTAAAACTCTCAATAAAAACTTTAATTCATGAAAACCGGCACCCAATAACCAAAAAGCAGCTTTAAAAGTTAAAGCTGCTGTATAAAAATATGAATGTGTAAAAGTAAGATAACTTACACGTTTAACCGCTTAAGCTTCATATTACGCGCTGACAGGCCCAACTTCTTGAACCGGCACTTCTTGCAAAAGTTGCGTGTACAGATCGCTCAATTGTGCGGCAACGCCATCCCAGCTGAACTTTGATTCCACCCGCTTTCTGGCGGCTTGACCCATTTGCATTCCCCACTCTGGATTTGCCAGAATACGGTCAATTGCGCCGGCAAAAGCAGCCACATCCTTCGGCGGACACAGTAACCCGGTTTCTTCTGGCACCACTGTGAACTGAAGACCTCCGACATCAGATCCCACCACCGGGGTTCCACACGCCATCGCTTCAATTGTCACCAACCCAAAGGGTTCATAGTGGCTGGGAACCACGCAGACATCCGCTGCCGCATAATAAACCGGCAGATCGCTGGGACCCAAACGTCCAGGGAAAACGGTTACATCACTCAAGCCGAGTTCCTTAACAATTCCTTCAATGCGTTCGCGTTCCTTGCCATCACTTTGGCCGGGACGAGAACCACCGCCGATAATCAGCTTCAAATCGGCATCACCGCGAAGTTGAGACTGCCCCACGGCGCGAACCGCAGTTTCAATGCCCTTACGCGGATCAAAGCGTCCGACATATAAAACCACTTTCGTGTCTGAACCAATTCCCAACTTCTGCCGCGCTTGCTGCTTGGAAATGGAACCAAATCGGCGGATATCTGTACCGCAAGGAATGATGTCAATATTTCCCTTTGCCGAAACCAGTTCTCGCATATGTTTCTTTTCTTGCGGACTGGTGGCGACTACTCGATCTGCTGTTTCTAAAAGTGTCTTTTCAACCGCTAAGCGAGTTGTGGCAATCATTGGAATCGTGGCAATCGATTTATACTTAACCGCCCCCAAAGAATGGTAAGTATGAACTTGTTTGATCGGTTGAACTTTTTTCAGCTCCATCCCGACCCAAGATGAAAGCCAGTAATTCGTATGAACGACCGAATATTCAACGCCAGCTGAAGATTGGAATTTTAAAAATTCTTCCACAAATGCTGGTAAATATCCATAAAGATTGTCGCGGGGGACAAATTCTTCTGGCCCAGCCGTTAACCGAATCGTACGGCAGTTCGGACTGTGTTCGACTACTGTGGCGTCTTGCTTATTGGCTTTACGGGTAAACATATCAACTTCCAAACCCCGCTTTGCCAGCGCCTCACCGACTTGGCGCACATAAACGTTTTGTCCCCCCGCCTCTTCTTTACCAATTTCAATTGCGGGATCGCCGTGGACGGAGATCAGAGCGATACGCTGTTTTTTTGAAGAAATCATAGGTGTTGTTTTCCCCTACTTCTAGAAAATTTGGAGCGATGATTTGCGCTTGCAATCATCTGTTGCTCTTTTAGCTCTGTTAGGGTTTCTACTCATATATGAAACCGCAGCTTCTAATGCTAGTGAATGCTATTCACTGAGCTAAAATCCAGAGAATTCAGGGTTGTGATTACTACGAATGGCCATGACCGATGCCAGATTTACTTCATTGTTGAGTCTGAATTTTTGTTAGAAAAATCCTACTAAAAATTATTTTAGGTTTTTTCTAAAACCAACAGACTCTTCAGTTAGTTAAATCCAGATTTTCTTGAGTTCTAGGATCATTTAAATCTTAATAGCATGGTCTCTCTAGGGTATCCTCCTTAGGCTATATTTCAATCTGCCAAACGTAAGGACGAAGATTTGACCTTTGGATACAGCTGATCGCGCTGATTGAAAATTCCAAGCTAAATAACTCGTTCGGCAGAATAGTTTGCTGGGTTAAAAGTGCCTTAACGAATCTTCATATATTATAATAAGGCTCTCTATTTGTCAAAAACTTAATCTAAATCTCGCGCTGGAGCTTGAAATTTCGACCCTTAGATGGCTAGGAAAGCTCAAGTTTTCAAACATAAAATTTCATTACGTTGTAATAACGAGCTTAGTTGTTGGCTACAGTACGCCTGTTCACTACAGTTTTTTAATCACTCGTTGCTCAGTTGAATCGTAATCGCCCGAACAGTCCTGATGGGCAAGATTTGTGGTGCTTTTGCGCCTTTATTGGGTGCCGGCGGGTTAAGGTGAGTCTAGATTCGCAAAAAAATATGGATCAAGTTGACGCGCTACGAAAAAGGTGTGCTACCATAAGTAATTGTGACCTTGGAGAGGTGGCTGAGCGGTCGAAAGCGGCAGATTGCTAATCTGTTGTACGGCAGGTAACTCCGTACCGAGGGTTCGAATCCCTCCCTCTCCGTTCTTTAAACAGTCTGTAGCACCCATTCCAGCAAGCAAGAGATTTCTGGGATGGTTTAAGTTTTGGCTTTTTCTTTGGCGAGTGTAACGCCTTTATCCTGGCTGCCTAACTTTTATTCAACCGGCTGCATTCAAAGCACTGTAATCGTGCCGATGAAATCAGGGGATAGCCGGATGATGAATCCGGTCAATCACTTTATGCAAAATTTTATAGGCTGCCGGCACTTCCTAGGAAGAGGTAAACAGCCAAAATGTCAATCCGTACAGGGGCGGGTTTTCTCCGGCAGCCCTGTGTAAAATTTTACAAAGAACAAACAGCCGCAGCAATTTGCTCTGAGACAAAAGGCAAAATCGCTTCGTTGTTACTGTGCGCCTTACCTTCTATAAATACAATGAGCAAATACGGGTGCCGGTTGGGTAACTCAATATAGGCAGCATCATGACGGACTTGGCTAGTCCAACCGGCTTTAGACCAAACCTTGGTATCTAACGGCACACCGGCACCAAAAAAACCCGTGACTTGATTTTCAGGATCGGCAGCGAGATCGGTAGGGTTTAAACTGCGCTTCATCAGTTCCATCATCGCTTGGGAACGCACCGAAGAAACCGCCACACCGCCGATGATACTGTGCAACAACCGAGCAGTCGCATTCGTGGTGAGCATATTGCGATTTTCCATCAACTCGCCCAAAAAAGCCCGTTCCCGACCATAAGGGCCATCACACCAAGTTTTTTGGTTAACATTAATACTCTCAAACTCTGGCCACCCGAAAGATTGAAAATAGCGGTTGATCAGGTTGCGTTGCTGTTTCCAAGTTTCAAATGGGCCAGCCGACAGCTCTGGGCCACTGGTCGTGCCGGTTAAAACATCCATCACCAGACTCGTGGCATCATTACTCGAATCGATAATCATATCCCGAATCGCGCGTTCGAGTTCCGCTGAATTCTGGCTCATCCCTTTTTCCAGCCACTCGTGTATCGCCACCAAATAGAACAGCTTCACCACACTTGCCGGGTAAATGCGCTCAACCCCTCGATAGCTGAAGCCTCGCACGGAATGCTGCCAAAACGCATCGGGACTTAGTGCACCGCCGGTATTCACCGGCACTGGCTGATCGTAAACTATCCAAGTAATCGCAACTTGATTTTGAGCTAAGCCGGGAAACTTGGCCCAAGTGGACTCTAGGATGCCGGTGCCTAGCGCTTCTAATTGGTCGTCTTTACGAAAAAACGTCATTAGTTATCCGTTATCAGTTGAAGTGAAAAGAGAAAATTGGCAATGGGGTTCAGAGCAAGCGACTAGAGTTTAAAGGATAAAATTTCCCTAGTGGCCGGTCTTGTATTCCCCTGCTTTCTTTTCCCATGACCACAGACAATTCTACCGATCGCTGAGCGCTGACACAGAATAAAAAATGGTTTCTATTGCCCAACTGCAAGCAACCTTGACTTCTAACCCCGATGAAGCGCTTCTGCGCGAGTATTCCTGTTCGGCAAATCTTAACTTATATGATTCCCCCAACTGCGACGGCTTGGCAACGCAGGCAGCAGTGGGGCGGCATTTGCGAATTGTCTCCCTGCCGGCAGACGAAAACGATAAAAATCCAGCAACCAGCATCAAAGTGCAGCTATGTGAAGATGACTATCCAGGCTGGTTAGCCATTTCAGACCTTGACTGGCTTGAACTCGTCTCTCAGTTATATCAGGCAAATACCCTGTCAGAGGAGGAGATTAAACAGCGCTTGCCGGCAGCCATCGCCTTTACCCACGCTGCCATGCAGATATCGAATGAATACCTCTGGGGCGGCACACTAGGGCCAAATTACGACTGTTCCGGACTAATGCAAGCGGCGTTTAGTTCTGTAGGTGTTTGGTTGCCTAGAGATGCCTATCAACAAGAGGCGTTTACCCAACCGATCGCCATAGATGACTTGCAACCAGGAGATTTAATCTTTTTTGGGCCGGCACATAAAGCTACCCACGTCGCCCTTTATCTGGGAGAGGGAAATTATATCCACAGTTCGGGAAAAAACCAAGGTCGTAATGGCATTGGAATTGATATTCTCTCAGAGAACGGACATGAAGTTTCTCAAGCATACTATCGGCAACTGCGGGGTGCCGGTCGCATCGTCGCCAGTTATCAACCGGGTGCAATTGAGACAGGCAAAGCTTAATTTTTGAGTTGGCTGCCCTTTTCCAACTCTAACCATCGCAAAAATTTAGTTCGGATCAAAAAAATTATTAATCGTATTTTGATAAATATCGGCATCCAAGAAGTTTGGAGAAAAAACCGGCTGGGCGCAAGCAATCCAAAATCCGAAATGGTATAACATTCGAGGTTGACCTCGATGGTTTGAGGCAGGTGTGATGGACGTATTTCTTGAAAAACCGGCAGCGCAGAACAATTCTGCTGACAGGGTGATCCCAGATGTGTCGGTGGTTGTGCCAATTTTTAACGAAGTGGAAAGCCTGCCTCAACTGATTGAGGCAATTGTAACCACGCTTAGGACAAGCGACTTAAACTACGAAATCATCTGTGTAGATGATGGCTCAACCGATGGATCGGGAGAACTGCTTAGGCAACTTGTCCGAACGGGTTTAGAAGATAAATCTGCTGTTGGATCTGAGCATTCTCAGGCAAAATCTAACCCAACCGGCAACCTACGGGCGGTTTTACTGCGTCGCAACTACGGTCAAACTGCCGCGATGGCAGCGGGATTTAATCACGCGCAAGGCCGTACCATCGTTACATTGGATGGCGACTTGCAAAATGATCCTGCGGATATTCCCCTGCTGGTGGCCAAATTAGACGAAGGCTATGACTTAGTAAGCGGCTGGCGCAAAAACCGGCAAGACGCAGCGTTAACACGGTTGCTACCTTCTAAAATCGCCAACTGGCTGATCGCGCGAGTCACCGGCGTGAAATTGAACGATTACGGCTGCTCTCTCAAAGCTTACCGCGCCGAACTGGTGGCAGACTTAAACCTTTATGGAGAGTTACATCGATTTTTGCCGGCACTTGCCTTTATTGAAGGGGCAAGAATCACCCAGATGCCGGTGCGCCATCACGCCCGCCAGTTTGGTCAGAGTAAATACGGGTTAGACCGGACATTCCGTGTGCTAATGGATTTATTCACAATTTTCTTCATGAAAAAATTCCTCACACGCCCTATGCACGTTTTTGGGCTATTTGGCCTAATTTCCATGATTTTCGGGGCAATATTAGGGCTTTATTTAACCTTCGTAAAACTTGGTTTAGGTCAAAGTATTGGCAACCGGCCTTTGCTCATTTTGGCTGTCTTGCTTCTTGTCACCGGCCTCCAGTTGTTTAGCTTTGGTCTAATGGCAGAACTGTTGATGCGTACCTACCACGAATCTCAAGGTCGCCCCATCTACCGCGTGCGAGAAGTCATTTCAAGACCCCCTGCTTCTGGCTCTAAATTGAACGATTGATTCGCAATATTATTTGTTCGACTGAGGTTCGGGTTTATAAACAAGATAGAATTAAGAATTAAGAAATGAAACTTTGACTTAATTCTTAATTCTATCTTTTTTGTGAAAAATTTGAGAGCGTTTCCACTTCAAACTTAATTCTTAATTCTGTAATTTAGGCACTTAAAAACAAGGAAGTTGATCCTGAGTTAGGAGCGGCGAAAAATCGTTACTTTTTCTTCTTCCTCTTGTATGGCAGTCCTCAATGATTCGTGATGGCGAGATCCCCGACTTCTTGGAGAAGTCGGGGATCTGAACTGCCCGCATCTTACAGCTCAAATAGAATTGCTATATAAGTACTTAACACAGAGCTAGGCAACCAAGCTGTCAATTTATTTAAAATCAATTAAATTCATCAAAATAGCCTCTATCTTGAGGAGGATTTACTTAAAAAATAAATCTATTGAAAGAGAGATGAAAAATTCTCAATAATTATAATTTAGGTGGGGTTTGGCTGAAGAGTTTTTAAAACACAAAAATTTCTATAATTTGCTCAAAAAGTTACCATTTTGGCAAACAAATTGTGATAGCTATAGGTAAAATTTTGAAACCTGTTTACGTTGGCTTGGTTGCCGGCAAAATCTGTGGGTCAAAGATAAGCTAAGGCCAAGACTTGCCGTTGCATCGGCCTTTCCTTTAGACAAATAGGTCACACATAGCCGAAAACTAATGGCATTGGTAATCAAAACGGGATACGCATCTACATTGTGAGGCTCCTGCCCATCTATTCGCCACCAAAATCACTGCCTTGAAGCCGGGGTAAACAAAACAGTCATAGGAGCCATGCCACAAGGGACTTTATAAACACTTTTTGAGAGGGTCAATGAGCGGATTAAAAACATTGCTCAGAGCGAGTCTTGGCGACAAAAAGCGTGTCTTTAGCAGTCGTCGATTTTACTCATGGCTAGGCATAACAGTTGCCGTAATGGCGTGCCTGTGGACAGCTTTTGCCAAGCTAATTGTGCGCCCGATTATAGAGAGCGCCTACCGTGGCGAGAGTTTGTTCCCCTTCCTCAATCGCTACTTTACCGGACTGGACAGACCTCTAGAAAGAATTCTGGCACGCTGGGACTTGTACACCCAAGACGGTTTGATGGCTTGCTTGGGATTCGGGTTAATTGCATTGATCGCTACGAACCCAACCTTCTTTCGGAAGTATGTGAAAGAAGCCACACCCGAGTCACTGGGCGCGATCAGAATACTGACGAGCGCAATCTTGCTGGGCAGCACTCTTTGCTCACATCTAGCCAGTTCAGTTCATCTGCCGCCACAGATGCGCGAGTCTATGGGCGTGATGCAGTTTTTCCACGCTCTTCCCATCGGTTTTGAGAGATTCCTCGGCAATGAGATAGCATTGCAAGTTTTCTCAGCACTGACTGCTGTGATTCTGTTCCTAGGAATGGTGGGTTGGCAGACACGGTTCTCGATACCTTTAGGAGCCTTTTGCTTTTTTCTACAAGGCGGCATTCTTCGCGAATACGCCCACTACTGGCACCAAGAATTGCTGCCACTCTACGTGATGGCGGTTCTCTCGTTGACGCCTTGCGGCGATGCACTGTCGGTAGACCGCTTGTGGAAGATTTCTCGGGGTCAAGCTGTACCGGCAGCGGATCGTCCTTTAGCAGTGTATGGCTGGTCGCGGTACGCTTGCTGGGTGGTTATCGCCTTGGTTTATATAACAGCCGGTTTAAGTAAGCTGCGCTTTGGAGGGCTATTTTGGTGGAATGCTACGAATATGAGGGCTATCCTCTACACAGATACCCTTCAGCCTACGAGCTTTGACTGGAATTTATCATTGCATTTAACTCAGGCCCCTGATATTTTCTTTGCGCTCTTAGGCTTAGTCGGCATCTTAAGCGAACTTGGCTATGGGACGGTGTTGTTCTCCTCGACTGCTCGGCTGATTTTACCGTTTTCCATAATGATGCTGCACACCGGCATCTTCTTTTTACAAAATGTTGCCTTCTTTGACCTGATCGTGTTGCAATTGGTATTTTTCGACTTCACGGAGATTCGCAAGGCAATTGGGCGTAGACTGGCGACTCGCTTCGGTTCGATTCACGTCCTTTATGATGGGTTGTGTCCCTTCTGCCGGCGCACAGTTCGGATTCTTGATAGCTTGGACTTGTTCGATTTACTGAAGTTTATCAACTTTCGCCAGATGAACTTGAGTGATTACAACCGCAATAACAAACAGAATCTGAAACTGCGTGCGCTGGAAGAAGAAATGTACGTTGTTTTCCGAGGGCGAGCTTATCGTGGCTTTTACGGTTATCGAGTGATCGCATTGTTCCTCCCCGCATTCTGGCCACTTGCCCCCTGGCTCTTTTTGCCTGGAATTTCATCTGTTGGCGTCTTGGTTTATGGGTATGTTGCCCGCAACCGCTTAAAGCTGATCCAGTGCGATTCCAACTGCACGCTCACTTCATCGCCGGCAGGCGAGTTAACTGCCGCGCCACCGGCTCGGAATCAGGCTCAAGATTGGCGCTATTGTTTGCTCATTCCCAGCTTAATCATCTTAATGCTGCTTGTTTGGGTCTTCCGCATCGAGTTCTATCCGTTCACAGCGTGGCAAATGTACTCGGTTCCTAATAATTCAGGAACGGTAACCTTCCACAAAGTTTTTCTCAAGCGCGAGTCTGGTGAGACTTCCCGTGCATATTTTGAAGATGTCATTGGCGCAACCAAGGCCGGTCGTTACGGAAAGGCTACTCAAGGGTGCTTTGTGCCTGAAAAAGCCGATCTTTGCCAGAAGTTTCTGGCTGCCAGTGCCCAAGCTTACAATCATCAGGCTCGTGCCGGCGAAAAGGTAACGCAATTTGAGGTTCAGCAATGGCTCTGGGATTTCCGCGCTTATCCTTTAGGCCCTCAGCATGGGACTTTAGCGCAGCGGTTTGTATTTGAGGTTAAAAACAGGTGAGAACAGCGAGTCTCGTTCAGCAATCGCTGCTGTGCGGGTTTTCTGTCGGTAGCGACTTGTTGAACGATTCCTGAATTTTTTACATTCCTTAACAAATCAGGCTGAAGCGAACTAGCATGAGAGAAGATGCCGGCGCTCCCGGTTGTCTGATTGCTCAAATCCTTTCAAGGAGAACTCGGTGCTTTGAAAGTTTTCTTCACGCTTGAACCAAAACGGCGCAGCAGTTTGCTGATTTTGTTCTTCGCCGGCTTGTTATTTTGGGCTAGCTTGGCCTCTCTGCTGCCGACGTTGCCACTTTATGTTGAGCATGTCGGTGGCACAAAGCAACAAATTGGTCTGGTCATGGGTGCCTTTGCCCTGGGTTTGCTGCCATCCCGTGCTTGGTTAGGGCCACTGGCAGACCGACGGGGGCGTAAAATTGTTTTGCTTCTGGGTGCGACGGTGGCATCCCTCGCACCGTTTGGCTATTTACTCGTTGATTCGATTCCCTGGCTGTTGGTAATCCGTGCTTTCCACGGGATTAGCATTGCGGCGTTTACCACCGGCTACAGCGCCCTCGTAACCGATTTATCCCCACCAAAACAACGGGGTGAGTTATTGGGGTATATGAGTTTGGTTAACCCGATTGGGATGGCCATAGGGCCGGCAATTGGGGGGTTTTTGCTGGAGTTCACCGGCTACCCTCCGCTGTTTCTCATGTCTGCCGGTTTAGGTGTGCTGAGTCTGCTATTTACTGCACGGGTTACGGAAGCCGATGCTAAACCGGCAAGCCAACCTGGACAGAGTACCACGAAGCCAGCTAAGCAAAAATACTGGCGGCTGTTATTTAGCCCCCGTGTCCGCATTCCCAGTCTCGTACTATTCATGATCGGCTTGGTATTCGGGACGATAAGTACCTTCGTGCCTTTGTTTATGAAGGAGACGGGTGTTGATTTGAATCCCGGTTTGTTCTACAGTGCTGCTGCTGTGGCTAGCTTTAGCATTCGCTTACCCACAGGGCCGGCTTCAGATCGCTATGGTCGTGGACTGTTTATCGCCGGCAGTTTGATTTGCTATACGGTGTCGATGCTAATGCTATGGACTTCTCACAGCCCCAGAGACTTTTTGCTGGCTGCAATTATTGAAGGGGCTGCGTCTGGGACGTTGCTACCTATGATGATCGCGCTGATTGCTGATCGCAGCGAACCGAACGAACGAGGCCGATATTTTTCTTTATCTATCGGTGGCTTTGACTTTGCGCTGGTACTTGCCGGCCCAATTTTAGGTGCGATTGCCGAGTATGTCGGTTATCGAAATATGTTTGCGATGGCTGCAGTGATTGCATTTCTCGCCTTCATCATTTTCATTACCTTATCGAGCAAAAGCTTATCCCATTCCCTCCGATTTGCAGTGGGTCGGGAAAAAGATGTTTATGCTTTAGAAGCCAAAAACTAAAAAGTCAACGATAGAATTTTATCGTTGACCTTTCATTTTTTACGGTTTTAACGGGCTAGGAGGGATTCGAACCCCCGACACCGTGGTCCGTAGCCACGTGCTCTAGTCCACTGAGCTACAAGCCCTTGTTTGCGTTTTCAGCGGTTTGTTTTTCGCTGTCCAACGCTCACGAAATTCTACAATAGCATATCCTTCTGAAATGACACAAGATTTTTTTTCCAATTCCAACTCACCGGCACAAAATCGGCTAACTCACTTGGATGAACAGGGCGAAGCCCGGATGGTGGATGTTTCTGGAAAGCAAGTTACTGTGCGGCAAGCCGTCGCTGCCGGCCAAGTGCGGATGTCACAGGCTACGTTTGAAGTGATTCAAGCCGGCAACGCCCCGAAGGGCGATGTTTTGGGAACGGCCAAAATTGCCGGCATCATGGCTGCCAAGCAAACATCCCAGTTGATCCCCCTGTGCCATCCCCTCCCCCTGCAAAAAATAGATGTCCAGCTGATTCCTGATCCCCAACTGCCGGGATATCAAATTCGCGCCCAAGTCATCACCAAGGCAGAAACCGGCGTGGAAATGGAAGCCCTGACTGCTGTTTCAATTGCCGCACTCACGCTTTACGACATGGCCAAAGCCCTAGAGAAGTCTATTGAGATTGAATCAATTCGCCTGATCAGCAAAGCCGGTGGCAAATCTGGCGATTACCAACGTCAGGAGATTTAAATTTTAGGGGCGGGTGCGGGTGGATTAAATCTAAAACTGTTAGTCTAAAATCTAAAATTGCTTTAACGGGATTTGGGAAGACAATATTGTTTCAAAACGTCCTGTCCCAGACGAACTAGCTTTTCTGGCCCTTCCATCATCAGCAAATAATGTCCCTGACGCAGATGATGCCGGTAGATTCCAGCTGTGCTGCCTTCGCCTAAAAAGCCAAATAAGGCTCCCAAAACTGCACCAAAAAAGCCGGCAACGACGCTGCTGGCGGGGATAAGAAGCATCAAGTTGAGGCTCAGGGGGATCTTGAATCCCAAATTCAAAACAAACAAAGCAACCGCACCCATCACCGCACCGAAAGCCCCTGTAAACATCGACAAACGGCGGGCTTTACGAAGTGCGATCTGCGTAGGCTCTAATAAACCCACTCGCTCAGCAGAACTGTAGCCTTCACCTACAATGGCCAAATGCTCAGGCGAAATGCCGTGATATTGCAGCAGGCGGTAGGCTTGGAAGGCAGAGGCTTCGTCGGGAAGCGCCATGATAGCCAGGTACGTGTGGCGCTTTAAAGAGGCTTTGTGCAGAAATCGCGAGGCAGTCACAAAACTTTTTGGGGTGTAGAGGAGGTATTGAAGTCTTTTTGAATTCTAACGCTAGTCTTTGACTTGTCAGTACGGTTTTAACTTCAAATTAATCAATCTATATCTTAATGTAGAGTTCGTGCGTCGCGGAGATGGCCATTTCCTAAAATCGGCCTCCTTAGAAAGTCGCGGTGCGGGCTTGAGGAAAGCTCTACAATATTTGAAGTAAGCGATCTATTGTTGACTTTAGTTTAAAGATTCCCTATGCCTCCTCGTTGGCCACGCAAACCAGACCGGCAAGACCCCGCCTACCGGCGTTTAGACGACCGGATGAATTTTGCCATCCACGTTGCTGCTTTTGGCGCGTGCAACTCTAGTATTTGGTTTTTCCGCAACTTGCAGTCTTCTGCGTGGGATTGGACACCTTGGCTAACCGGCATTTGGCTGACGGTTTTGCTAGGTCACGCCCTTTACATTTTCGCCATTGCCGATTACTCTGACGCTGCTCCTGCATCTTTGAGCAAAGCCACTTCTGAATCTGGGCCGCCGTCATCATAATCTCAATTCTTATCTGTCGCAAACAGAAGATTGACAGCAAGCGAAGCAGCTAGCCGATAAAGCTGGCTGTTTTCTGCCTATTAGTAACAAATATCAGCAGTATTCGCTTACCTCAGATATAAAGAAGATGAGCCAACGCGCTATGATTAAGTGCAAGGCAACAAGTTCGCTGTTTGGGTGTCATCTGCACTGACTGCTGAAGTAATCGAAGCATAAATATGCAGCCAGACAGACACTCAAAAACGATGATAGGAACAAAGTTAAAGCAACAGAATTGGGAAAAGCATCGCGTCCTGCTGACATCCTTGAGTGTTGCCCTCTGTGTCATTATTTTACGTCTTTCCGGTGTTTTGCAGCCTTTAGAATGGGCGGCATTAGATCAGTTTTTCCGCTCGCGTCCCCTCGAACCCGTCGATAAACGAGTCGTGATTGTGGGGATTGATGAGGAAGACATCAATCAACTTAAACAATGGCCGATTTCAGATGCATTGCTGGCCCAGGTTTTGCAAAAGTTGGATGCTGCGAAGCCTCGCGCCATCGGTCTGGATATTTATCGTAATTTATCGGTTGAACCCGGTCATGCTCAGTTAGTGCAAACTGTCAAGTCAATTCCTAACATTATTGGGATTGAAAGAATTCAAGATGAAAAGTGGCCGGCGGTTGCTCCTCCACCGATGCTGAGTCAGCCCCAGCAGGTGGGTTTTAATAACATGATTATTGACTCAGATCGCAAGGTGCGTCGTGCTGTTCTCTATTGGTGGCCGGGGGATGGCAAAACTCGGAAAAGTTTTGCATTCCAACTGGCATTGAGGTATCTCAAAACAGAAAAAATCAGCCCCAAGGCGCTTGCCAAAGGTTCTGATCGTTTGCAGTTGGGGGGGGGCATCCTGCAGCCCTTGGAAGCCAATGATGGGGCTTATGTGGGGGTAGATGCGAAAGGCTATCAAATTTTGGCAAACTATCGCGGCCCTGCAGGTCGCTTTCGCACGGTATCGATTAGCGATGTTCTCGCCGGCAAGGTGCCGGCTGATGTTTTTCGAGATCGCATTGTCTTAATCGGTTCCACGGCTGTCAGTCTCAAAGATTTTTTAGACACGCCTTACACTGGCGGTCTGATCTCCAGCCGTCAATCGATGTCAGCCGTTGAGATTCACGCCAATTTTATCAGTCAGATTCTCAGTCTGGCCCTGAATGAACGACCCTTAATCCAAGTCTGGCATGAGCCGGTGGAAAAGGTATGGATTGTGGTTTGGTCTTGGATCGGGGCAAGTTTGAGTTGGAGAGTGCGTTCGGCGAGATGGTCTGCCCTCAGTATTTTGCTTGCGGGTGTCGGCTTGACTGGCTTTTGCTACGTGATGTTTTTACTCGGATGGTGGCTGCCGGTGGTGTCACCCCTGCTAACGCTGTGTGGGTCTGCAGTGGCGATTACTGCCTATTTTGCCAATCTTGAGGATGAACTCAAAAAATCTAAAGAATTTTTATATACGGTAATTAATACAATCCCCGATCCCATCTTTGTTAAAAATAAAGAACATCGGTGGGTGGTTTTAAATGAAGCCTATTGCCGATTTATTGGCTATCCTTATGAAAAATTAATTGAGAAGTTAGAGAGCGACTTTTTCCCGGCCCAAGAAGCAGAAGCTTTTAGGGCTCAAGATGAACTGGTCTTTAACAGCGGTGAAGAGCAGGAATCGGAGGAAAAGTTTACAAATGCTAAAGGCTTCACTCATTTGATCGCCACCAAACGTTCGCTGCATAAAGATGCTGCCGGCAATCTGTTCTTAGTGGGTGTGATTCGTGATATTACTGAGCGCAAGCAGATAGAAGAAGAACTAAAACGCACGGCAGCAGAATTAGCGCGATCCAATGAAGAATTAAAACTTTCAGAAGATCGATTGCGTCATTTGGCTTATCACGACACCCTCACCGGCTTGCCCAATCGGAAACTATTTCACGAACGCTTATGTCAGTCCTTAGAACGGGCCGGCATGACTCATCAAATGGTAGCTCTTTTATTTCTAGATTTGGATGGATTCAAATGCGTTAATGACACCCTCGGCCATGAAGTTGGTGATTTACTGCTAAAAGCCGTTTCAGCCCGCTTAACTGGGTGTTTGCGTGGCAGTGATACGGTTTCTCGTTTAGGTGGAGATGAGTTTACAGTAATTTTGCCGGCAATTCCGAGCATACCGGATGCAGAAAAAGTGGCTGACAAAATTTTAACCACTTTAGCCCATCCTTTTATAATTGAGGGAATGACTATTTCGGTAACAACCAGTATTGGCATCAGTTTATATCCTCTGCACGCTGAAGAAATTGATTCTTTAATCAACAAAGCGGACGCAGCCATGTACTGCGCCAAAGACTTGGGTAAGAACCAATATCACGTTGCCTAATTCACAAAGGGTTCCGACGAATCAATTTGCCGATAGTGGGTTAAGGGATTTGCGACCCCTTAACTCCCGCTTTTTTTAACTTAAAACGCCGATCATCATAAGATTTCATTAAAATTTCACATAAATTAGCGGAGCGCTTAATTTTGCTATTGTAAAAAACAGCATCTGATAAGGCTTTGAGTGTGTAGTTGCATCAAGCTAAGTGTAGTTGCGTGAATATACGGGATTTACGGAATGTTTGTAGACAACTCCGTGATTATACCGATATACTAGAATCAGTACGAGGCGCATCTACAGAATTTAAGTGTTTCGGGGCTAAAAGTGTTATGGATCCAGTCATAAAATTCACTTACCGAACCGTTCTGGCAGTTGGCCTGGTGTTAAGTGCATCTGCAAGCGCCTCTGCTAGTATTGGTTTCAATCTACCGGCTGCTGAGAGCCATTCTTATCAAAATCTCTCTGGTAGCACTGTGGTAGCCGAAGATGAGCCTCCCCCACGGGGTGGGCCAAAAGATACTGGCGACGGTGGAAGCCGATATATGGAAACCAGAACCAATCAATAAGCTATAGAACTTTAACCGCTAGCACCTCAGGCAACGATTGAGAGAGAAAAGCTGAGTGGTTGTAAGATTTCTACAAGTCAGCAGTCGTGCGAACCGGCGACTGCCACCAGTGATGATTTTGGATCGAGGTGTGGGCTTGCCAGCTCGGCTCTGGCTGAGGGAAATCTGTCCGATAGTGTCCACCTCGACTTTCCGTGCGAAACTGTGCGCTTGTCAAAATTAAGTACGCCACATCCAGTAAGTTGCGGGTTTCTCCCCAACTCCGTAAGTGCACATCTGCATCTGGGAAATTGACACTAAGAGTTTGGCCGGGTTGTAAGTTAAACAGGAACTTGCTCATGGCAAGTGCGATGAATTCTGCTTGCCAAGTTTCTATCAAAGTAAGGGCGGAGGCTAACGCCGCCTGTCCCCGGCAAATACCGGCACTTTGCCAAACTAAGCGGGGTAAATCTTGCCGCAGTGCTTCTATTTTGGCTTGCCCAGTCGCCCAGTCCTTTGCAGAGAGGGGGTGAGGGGAAGAGGGGGCGAGGGGAAGAGAGGGTGAGGGAGTGAGGGGAAAATCTAGGTGGGCGAGTTGAGCACCGAAGACAATACATTCAAGTAAGGAATTACTCGCAAGGCGATTGCCTCCGTGCACGCCCGTACTGGCGGTTTCCCCGATTGCGTACAAACCCGGAATCGATGTTTGGCTGATTAAATCCGTCATGATGCCACCCATCCAGTAATGAGCTGCCGGTGCCACCGGCACGGGTTGGGAGAAGACATCAATTCCCCACTGCCGGCATACTTGGATAATATTGGGAAATCGGTGACGAATTCGCTGCTCTGGGATCGGGCGTAAATCCAACCAGACGTTGGCATCAGCCGGATCGACGCCCATCCGCTGAAAGTGACTAAAAATCGCGCGGCTGACGATATCTCTGGGGGCAAGTTCACCGGCAGGGTGGTAATCAAACGCAAAGCGATATCCCTGATCATCGACTAAGTGCGCCCCCTCGCCCCGCACTGCTTCACTGATTAAAAATCGTGGGGCACCGGCTTTGGTGAGGGCGGTGGGATGAAATTGGACAAATTCTAAATCTCGCAAAATGGCACCGGCACGCCATGCAATCGCCACGCCATCGCCGGTGCTCACTCCTGGATTGGTTGTCTGAGCAAAAACTTGGCCACCCCCGCCGGTTGCCAACACCACAGCGCCGGCACGCACCCAGCTAATTTGCCCTTGATAAACCAAGCAAATCCCCTGACAGCGTTGCGTGTCGGGATCGATCCAAAGACTCAAGGCAAATGCTTGCTGGATTACCTGAATATTCTTACGGTTTAAGACTTGAGCCGTGAGGGTGCCGACAACCGCACGTCCTGTGGTATCTGCAGCATGGAGAACACGCCGGCGCGAGTGAGCAGCTTCTAGCGTCAGTGCTAAGTCGTCTCCTTGCCGGTCAAACGCTACCCCCAACTTTACCAGCGAGTGTACGCATTCTGGGGCTTTTTCCGCTAGAAATCGCACCGCCTCAAACTCACACAAGCCGGCACCGGCTTTCAACGTATCTTCAATATGGAGTTTAGGTGAATCTTCCGGTGAGATAGCAGCCGCCATCCCGCCTTGCGCCCAATCACTTGCGGATTGCGGCAGCCTATCTTTTGTAATCAAGCCAACCTGGAAGTGTTCTGGCAGGCAAAGCGCCGCATACAGCCCCGCTGCGCCGGTGCCTACTACGAGGACATCAAACTGGCTTGGTAGGTTTAGCTGGGTTGATGAATCAGTATTTGCAGGATTCACTAATGAAAAATCGCCCTCTGTCAATCGGTTGAGCCTTTAATCTGGCTCTACTTTAACCTTAGTTGACAAAAGGCGATAGGAGGACGGATGACTAATCTCTAGTCCTGTGGGTTGCCCTGAATCGGGATTGAGGGGGAGATGGGGAACTTGATATATCACTAGCCCCTCGTCCCTCGCCCCTAGTTCCTAGTAGACGCCGTTATTAATCCGATCATCACCTTCTACTAAGGCTGATTCCACATCAGTCACCGTGAACTTGCCGAGGTTGGCTTTTAGCACTTCTTTTTGGCGTTCGCTCAAATCTGAAATGTTGAGTACATCATCGACCTTTTCATAGGGCGCATTTTCAACAATTATGCCGGCCAGGGTTGGGTACAGCCCTGGATAACGGCGAAATGCCCGTACATTGGTGTTATTTAGATCGATTTTTTGGCCAAACTCGGTGTTTAGCTTGTCGTCTACCCGATTTCGCAAACCTGACTCGGCCAAAACCGGCGTTTGCACAAATGCCACACCGCTCAAGTTAGCAGCGTAAGCATTCTGAGGCAGCCCCAACCATCCCAGGCAGCCCACCAACAGGCCGACAACTGCCAACAGGCGAACCAATCGTCTCATAAAGGAATTCCTCGCTCACTCATACACAGCATTTATATTAAAGAGATTACCATTTCTTTACAGTAGAACTCCGCTCGCATTCCGTTGAAGAGGGTCTCGTCTTTCTGCCATTGTTAAAAGCTGAAATACCCCTACCGGGGTTATTCAAGCGATTTTTGCCGGCCCTAAACCCGAAAAACTCAAATCGAGCCGTGTCATATCTAGCCCAACCGGTATTTCTGCTAAGAATCTTCACGTTTCATGTGCAAAAACTTATACAGCTCATCAAACGTGCTGGCATAAGTCAGGGTTGGGGTATCGTAGCCTTTGAGATTCACTGTATATGCTTGAAACGGGGCTTCAGAAGCGCCTATGACGGAGAGATGTTGGTAAGTAGTTTCGCCCAAAGCGATATCCATGCCAATTTCTTTTGTGGAAGATTCCAGACGAAAAGCAGCGTTTACCGTATCCCCTAGGGCGGTATAGTCGGGGCGATCTCCACTGCCGGTGTTGCCCACCATTGCGTAACCTGTATTCACGCCGGCACCGATGCGTAAGGGAAACGGTAAGGGGTAGCGCTGACTCAGATCCTCGGTGACTTGATGCAGCGCACTCAACGCTTGAAAAATCTGAATGACTTCTTCACGGCTGACTTTTTGGGTGCTGTGAAACCAAACAGCCATCACCGCATCCCCAATATATTTATCAACCCAGCTGCCGTGAGATCGCAGGATATCGCCTGACTGGCGGAACCAGCTACCGATCACCTCAGAAAGGATATGATCCTCAAGCTGACGAGTCAGGACGGTGAAACTACGGATATCAACCACCATCACAGAGATCAGCCGGCGCACGTGCAAAGCGGCTGTCGCTGTAAAATCGTCCGAGTCTTCGTCATCTTTATCGGCATCGAGACTAGATTGACAGGAGAATGCTAACTCTGTTTGGCCAAAGGTAAGGCGATCCCCATTGTGTAGCGTAACGGGAATGCTCACCCGCCGCCCGTTCACAAACGAACCATTGCGGCTGCCCAAATCAATGAGATAAAACTCTCCGTTCTCCATACGCTGCAACATTGCATGGTTGCGAGAGATCCAGCGATCTGGGAGAACAAAATTGTTATCTTCACTGCGCCCAATTGTCCAGCAACTACTACCGGCTAAGGGCAGATAGCGATTACCGGCTTCGGTTTTAAGCACTAAATGAGGAGTGGGTTGCAACTTCAGCACGAGCTAAGTTAACGACCTTAGGTCGTTTCAAAAGTCTAGTTGTCAGACTAGATCCTAGCTCTCGTTAGCACCTATATGGTTGCTTTGTGTAGCAGTTTGAAGTAATTGTTTCATCTGTCTCAGGCAGCAGAAGCGGCAAACCAAAATAGGCTATCTACCAAGATTGTGCTCAAGACTGCCCCACCAAACGCCCACCAATGCAGCTGCTTTGAGCGTAAGGGGGCAACACCAGCAACCAGAAGCACGACGAGCAGAACCAGCGCCCAGCCAATGCCCCAAGGCGTCTGCACTTGTTTGGTGGCACTTTGAAAGATTGGCAGCGCGAGTGCCGGATCGACTTGCATGATCTGCCGCCAATGAGGAATTAAATCGACCAAGTAAAAATATATGTCGGTAATCGCAGTGCCTAATAAAGAACCTAAATAAAACCAACTGCCCACTTGCAGGCGGCGACGGCTGATGCACCACAATGCCACCGGCAGACAAATGGCCTCCACCGGCAAGTGCAACACAGGTTCCCAACGCAACCAGCCCCAATAAATCGAACCGGCTAACCAGCTGCCGGTGAACCCCAGCAATAAGTCTCCCCACAGATGGGTTGAGGAATTTGATAGCAGCCTCCAACCCAGCCAGACCAAGCAGCCGGTCAGTGCTAAGCTCAGCAGCGGAAATTGCCGCACCAGGGGCGCTTGGAAAAATACTGGCACTGAAACTAGGAAGATTGCTGCCGCGAAAAGCCGCCAACTTTCGCTTAACGTAATTTTCCACAAGAAAGCATGGGAAAAATTGCTGGTCGGCTCCGCTGGCTGCGGGTTAGGGGTGTACGTGGACAAAGTTTCGTTAAACAAGGTTCGTTAAGATTCTTTACTTATGTTCATTATTCTTTAAGATATCACAGGCTGCATCCCCCTAGGGGGCATCTTTCCTGATCTGAATTGTACCGGATATCATCAATTTCAACCGAAGGTCTACTTCATTTGCGCTTGGAAATACGACAGACAACAGCATGGCTTTATCACGCAGTCAATTTTTCACACTCTTAAGTGCCGGGGTTGCCGGCGCAATATTGGCATCTCCTTTAAAAGCGTTCACAACCCCGTTACCCGATGCTTCTACACTTTTAGCTCAAACCACCCCTGTCGCAGCCCCCGCCGTGGCGAGTGTTTCTGATATGAATATCTTTCAGGCATTCATATTAGGCTTGGTGCAAGGTTTAACAGAATTTTTGCCCATCAGCAGCACTGCCCATTTAAAAGTCGTGCCGGTGTTATTGGGTTGGGGCGATCCCGGTTCTGCCTTTACAGCGGTGATTCAGCTGGGCAGCATTGCCGCTGTACTTTGGTATTTTTGGAGCGATCTCTCTCAGGTGGTAAACGGTGCTCTCAGAGCAGTGCTGCGGCGTGAATACGATGATCAAGACTTCCGGATTGCTTTGGGGATTGTTTTGGGAACCCTGCCGATTCTCCTGGGTGGTGTTCTAATCAAGGTTTTCATTCCCGACTATGACAACTCTCCTCTGCGGAGTCTGGGGGCGATTGCGATTGCTTCAATTTTCATGGCGCTGCTTTTGGGGGTTGCTGAACGCATTGGCAAGCGCAAGCGCGATTTTAACCAGCTAGGAATGCAAGATGGGATCTTAATGGGTTTGGCTCAAGCAATGGCCTTAATCCCCGGTGTTTCTCGCTCAGGTTCCACACTGACTGCCGGCTTATTCATGGGCTTAGAACGGGCAACAGCCGCCCGATTTTCTTTCTTGCTTGGCATCCCAGCAATTACTTTAGCCGGCCTTGTAGAGCTTAAGGATGTGGTTACAGGAGGCTTTGCCGGTGTGGGTGCGCTGCCCCTGCTAGTGGGTGTGATTTCGGCGGCTGTGTTTTCTTATGTCTCGATTGCTTGGCTACTTCGTTTCCTGCAAACTCAAAGTACCTTGGTATTTATCGTGTACCGGCTGCTGTTTGGCTTAGCAATTTTGGCCTCAATTGCGGCTAAGCTGCCTTGGACGGTTGGACAGTAGTAAATCTTTAAGGGTTAATGGTTAATCAACGATTGGTAATTAGCGATTAACCATTAGCATCTGGCATAATAAAGAAAATAACGTTTCAAATTGGCTGTGCCGGCATTGAGTGAAAAGAATATTTAAACTTTAAATCTAGCGGTTAAATTTTAGATTCGTTAGTGCAATTCCAAAACTTATGAGTGAAACTTCTATTCGTCCCGCTTTAATTACAAACGTACTGCCTGATTCTATCGCGGCTGAGGTGGGATTTGAGGCGGGAGATTGTTTGGTTTCGATCAATGGTCAGCGTCCTCGTGATTTGATTGATTATAAGTTTTTATGTGCGGATGAAATTTTAGAACTGGAAGTTTTAGATACGAAAGGTAAAAGCCATCAATTAGAAATTGAGAAAGACTACGACGATGAGTTAGGGCTGGAATTTGAAACGGCTCTGTTTGATGGCTTAATTCAGTGTAATAATCGCTGTCCGTTTTGCTTTATCGACCAGCAGCCTCCAGGTAAGCGAGAAACGCTTTATTTGAAGGATGATGATTACCGGCTCAGTTTTTTGTATGGCTCATATTTGACGCTAACAAATATTACAGAGCGGGAATGGGAGAGAATTGAAATGATGCGGTTATCGCCGCTTTATGTATCGGTTCACGCAACGGAACCAGAAGTAAGAGTTCGCCTGCTAAAAAATCTTCGTGCCGGCAAAATATTAGAGCAGTTGAAATGGTTTAAAGAGCGCCGGTTGCAAATTCACGCTCAAGTGGTTGTTTGTCCCGGCATTAATGATGGGGAACACTTACAGCAGACTGTGCTAGATTTGGCAAAGTTTCATAGTGGAAAAGTGCCGGCAGTGGCGTCTGTAGCGGTGGTGCCGGTGGGTTTGACGAGGTTTAGACCGGCAGAAGATGAATTAGTGCCGGTGACGCCAGAAAAAGCACGGGAAGTTATTGCTCAAGTGCAAGCTTTGCAAGCGCAATTTCGCCGGCAAAAGAAATCGAATTGTGTTTGGTTAGCCGATGAGTGGTTTTTAATTGCTGGGGAAGAATTGCCTGCGGCATCTCATTACGAAAACTATCCCCAAATTGGGAATGGTGTGGGTTCAATTCGCCAATTTTTAACACAGTTTGAAGAAGCTGCCAAGCGTTTGTTGCTGCCTGCTGTTTCTCCGGCGCGTCGTTTGACTTGGGTTGTAGGAAATGCCGTTGAAAAAGCCTTTGAGCCGGTTGTGCAAAGATTGAATCAAGTTGAAGGTTTAGACGTGCAAATGGCAGCAATGCCAAGTGAGTATTGGGGACAGAAAATTACGGTTACTGGCTTATTAACGGGTCAAGATTTGTTGAAAAACTTACAAGGGAAAGATTTAGGCGATGGAATTTTGCTGCCTTCTGTGATGTTAAAGCATGGGGAGGCTTTATTTTTGGATGATATGCCGGTTGATGAAGTTGCAGAGAAGTTGGGGACAAAGATTGTGCCGGTGACTGGGGTTGATGAGTTAATTCAAGCTTGTCTGGCTTAAATTCAAAAGTTCTGACACTGGCGAAAAAATTTGTTGTAGCTAATTATTATCAACCCTAGTTTTCCAGTAGGCTTTTTCAACCAGAGTGATGCCGGTGCCAGGTATCGGAAAGCAAGAACAGGCAAGGCTTCGTGAGATTTGACCCTGTCAAAAATCTTTAGAATCTTCTAAAAGCTTTATAGGTTACACTTTACAAGTCTCGACGCGAGAGAAGAACCGCCCACCGGCAACTGCGAGGGAAAAAGTTCGAGATGGGAGGTGGCCCTCTGGTGCTTTGAGGGAAAAAGTTAGCTCATCGTAGTTTTCCCATTCTCCATTCACACGCCATCCCACCCAGTCGCCCAGGAGACATTCAGTTTCCCAGTCAATTTTACCACCGACCTTGAGCCACAAGCGCTTTTGTACAGAAAAACCAAAGCGCCCGTTGCTGTATTTTACCCAAAGTTGATCTATGGTACGCAGATCTGTGCAGGGAAAATTATCAATGCTTTTTCTATCTAACCAACGGTCTTCTCGGTTAGCCGCTTTTAGCATCACTCGCTTTGTTTCTTCATCCGCTTCTTTCCAGTTTCCCGCTCTTAAGTAATTCCGCAATTGGCGATAATCAACGCCTTTTTCTGAACGGAGAGCGTCCCTATCTTCTTTCAACAATTCCAGCCAAGCTTTAATGGTTTGCGGACGATCTTTTGCCTCTAATTTCATGCCTTTGAGAATGGCTTCATGTTCCCAGTCTGCTATCTGAAAGTTGTGCTGCTTTGGTGGCTGTAAAGAAATATTGGCTTCTTTCATGAAGCTGGCAGGAAAGGGTTCTTTTCCCGTTCGCAGATAATACAGCGTTGCCGCTAAGGCATAAACATCCGTATAAGTACCCCGTTCCGCTTGAAGTTCATACTGCTCAAGAGGGGCGAAACATTCTCTTAGGGAGTATGTATGCGTTCTTTTTTGTCCTTGCGTAAATTCTCGCCCTAAACCAAAATCCATTAATACTGCATCTAACCCTTGCCGGCGCAGAAGAATATTTAGCGGTTTGACATCCCGGTGTAAAAATCCCTGTTCGTGAACAAATGTCAGTGCCTCACCAATTTGCCGAATAATTCGCAAGGCTTCATTTTGCGACAAAATACCGTTATTTTCCAGATAGTCATGTAAATTATCACCGTCAATATATTCCATCACCATGCACCAGAGTCCCTCCTCTTGGAAGACTCGATGTACTTGCGCGATATGGGGATGGCTGCATTTGGCTAAAGACAGCGCTTCGTTGAGAAAGTCTTCCTGAAGTTTGGCAAAGTTATATCTCTTTTGGCTTTTATAATTTAGTGTTTTGAGAGCAAGAATATGACCTTCTTTCTGCTCTTTAATGCGATAGGTAATGCCGAAACCACCTTCTCCGATAATATCTTCGATAATGTATTTTTCGTTTTGTATAGTTTGGCCGGCTGTCCAGTAGATCATAGGTGAGGAGGATGAAAACCAGATGTACAAAGATTAACACAGATTGATGATGTGTATCTTCAATGTGCGGCAAATTTGCGAACCGACAATTAAGTCAAAAATTGTCCGTTAGTTGGGTTGCAGTTTTTAATCGGCAGCCAACATAAATCGAATTAAAAACTACAAATAAACACAAATCGCTTTACAAGTTCTGACTTTTCGAGAGTGCCGGCATTTGGAGATTTAGAGCCGGCCAATCTTTCTTAAGAGTATCTAAACAACAATCGGTTAATAATCCCGCTTCATCTCACGCGACTGAGCAAAAAAGCGCTAGAGATTTAATATCCCAATCCTCGAAAATTTTCTAAGGTTTGAGCAAAATTTCTAGCGCTTTCTCGCTTAGCATAACCGGCGCTTAATTATCTCTGTTTGACTTCTTCTTTTTTACGGGCCAAAGACTTGGAGAGTTTTTTCCGTGCATTCACCTTCTTATTAAGCCCAAAAGATGAACCAAACCGGAACTTACCAAACCTCGGCAACCGGAACTTGCCAAATTTTGGCAATCGCAAACCGTGCAGCAGTGTATAGAAACAGGGAATAATAAACAGCGTCAAAAGCGTCGCCACAGACATCCCGGAAAACACAACAACACCCAACGGTTGCAGAAACTCCGAACCTTCTCCAATCCCTAATGCCAGCGGCAACAAACCCAAAACAGTGGTGATTGTGGTCATTAGAATCGGACGTAGGCGTTGGGGAGCTGCTTTCAAAATAGCCACCTCACGGCTAACACCTTCCTCTTCCCAGATTTGGTTGGCAAATTCAACCATAATAATCCCGATATTCACCACAATCCCCACCAGCAAAACCGCACCGACAAGCACCGTCGCACCAATCGCAGTTTTAGTGGCGTAAAGCCCTAAAATCCCTCCAGCCAGCGCTAACGGAACCGTCAAGATAATCACAAGCGGGTCGATGATGGAATTGTATTGCACTGCCATCACAACAAAAACTAAGAAAGCTGATAAGCCGCCTAACAATTTCAAAGAGTCTTGAAGCTGTTGGTTCGTCTGTTTAGTAGAACTGGGTAGAACGGTAACGCCTTCAGGCAACTCCACTGTCGCCAGCACTTTATCAACTTCTGCAAAAGCCTCGCTGAGACTGGCTCCCTCACTTAGGGAGCCGGCAATTAAAAATACCTGACGCTGGTTAATTCGCTGCACTTCACCAGGCGCTTGCCCTTCTTCAACTTTGGCAACATCTCCTAAACGAATTTGGCGATTGCTATCAATAAATAGGGGCAACTGTGCAAGCTGTGACGATCTCTGCACCGATTCTTCATCTAGTTGTACCCGCACATCCACCAAACGCTCGCCTCGCTGCAATTGAGTGGCAATAGAACCTTCGATTGCAGTTTGAATGGTGTCGCCAATGTCTTGCGTCGTCAAGCCAAGCTCTTGAACACGTAGCCAATCTGGGCGAATTTGCACTTCTGGCTGCCGGGGGTCGGCATCAGGCCGGAAACGCACGAGTTTCGCTCCCTCGTCTAGTGCCGCCACAACCTGCCGGCCAGCCTGTTGCAGCTTTTGTTCGTCATTTCCCTGAAGGATAATGTCAACATCGGCCCCCCGCACCGGCGAGTTGGTTAAAATAATCCCGCGCACCTGACCTGGAGACAGCCGCAGCCGAATTCCTGCCAAATTTAGCTTTTCAAACTCCTGAGTCATGCGCTGAACGAAAGCTTCTACATCCGTCCCCTGTTTGAGTGTGATTGTGCTGGAAGCACGCAGGGAGTTGGCGGTGGTATTGCTACCAAACAGCGACCCGCCCGACGTGGTAAAGACATACTCAGTTTCTGGCTGTTTGCTGAGGATTTCGTCAGTAATCGCCATCATTTTTAAGTTGGTGGCCAGAGGCGTTCCGGGAGGGAACTGAGCGGACAGGTTGGCTTGGCCGGTGTCCACGCGGGGTAAGATTTCTTGCGGAATCTGGCCGGCCATCCACAGGCTACTCCCACCCATGAGAACGAAGGCGCAGACGATTATAAGCAATGGGTAGCGCAGCACCCAGCGAAGGGTGTAGGTGTAGCTGCGCGTGGCATCCTCAAAACGCCGGTTAAACTGTCGCAGCAGCCAAAACTCACTCACGCGACTCGACCACTTAATCGTTAGCAGGCGAGACATGAGCATTGGGGTCACAGTCAGCGCGACTAAAAGTGAAGCGGCGACGGCAAAGCAAATCGTGAGAATGAGTTCGCTAAACAGTAGTGAGAAAAAGCCGCCGATGAGCAGGAATGGCAGCACAGACACCAAGTTAGCGCCGGTGGAAGCAATCATTGCAGATTCTACTTCCTGACCGCTGGCGATGGACTGATCGAGGATCTGCTGTGAGTTGATCAGACGCTTATTATTCGTACCAGGCGCAGCACCGGCACCGGCGGCAATGTTCTCCAAAATCACCACACTGGTGTCGATCGCCTGTCCAATTCCCAACGCGAGGCCGGCCATACTGAAAAGATTGAGGGACAGGCCAAACAGCTTCATTAATATGATCGCTGAGAGCGTACACAAAGGAATCGTCAGGGAAATAACCAGCGTTTGCCGGATAGAACCCATGAAGAACAGCACTGCGACTGCTGCCAGCAAAGCTCCAGAAATCCCTGAATTCGTGACATCAGCTAGGGAATTGCGAATGAACCGCGATTCATCAAGCGTCGAAATGATCGTCATATCTTCGGGAATTAAACCAGATTTTTGCAACTCTTCGATGCGTTTTTTCAAGCCATTGACAACACTCACAGTGTTGGCATCTGGTTGTTTCTGGATACTGACTTTCACTGCCGGCTGACCGTCCAGGGAAACAAACACCCGTTGCTGTTCCGTACCATCAATCACCTCAGCAAAGTCTCGCAGGTAAACGCGAGCGGAAGAGGCGGCGGGTTGGGGAGTCCCTGAGCCGGTGTTCCTCGCTCCTACCTCAAAGGAGAGATCCCGCAGTTCCCTGGCGTCTTTAAATTTTCCGACCGTGCGGGTTAGGGCTTCCGCTTGTGTTCCTTGAATCCGACCTCCAGAAATATCTGCGTTGCGCGATTCGATGGCATCTAGCACATCTGTGAGGGCAATGTTTTGCGCCTGCAACCGCTTAAGGTCAATATTGACTTGTACTTCTTCCCGCACGCCGCCGGCAACGTCTACGTTTGCCACACCCTCGACAATACTAAGTTCTCGCCCCAGTTCTTCGTCGGCAAACACGCGCAAATCTACATCTTCTAACGAGGGAGATTGCAGGGCGAATTCGTAAATCGGCAACTGAGACGGGTCAACTTTGAACAAGCGCGGATCTTCAACAATATCCGGCAGAGTGCCCCTGGCGCGGTTAAACGCAGCCGTGGCGTCGTTAAGCGCTTGGTCAATATCGCCTCCTGGCTGAAAGTACAAGTCCACACTCACCTGTCCTTCGCGTGTTTGGGAAAACACTTGCACAACGCCTTCTGTGGCGCTCAGGGCTTCTTCGAGGGGCTTTGTGATTTCCTGCACGCCAACTTCTGGCGAGACGCCTGGAGCGCTCAAACGCACGCCAATGCGCGGATAGGTGATGGCCGGCAGCAAATCCACCTGTAGTTGGGTGATGAAGAAAATCCCCACAATAATCACTGTCAGCGTCAGCATCAAAGTGCCGATATGCTGGCGGATGGCAGTAGCGCTGAGGCTAAATCCTGCCGGTTTAACTTCCTGCTTCATAAGTAATGGGTTGTCGGTGGTGGTTTGCCGGTTGAAGGATTAATTGTTAAAGATGATGCACCTGAGATTGAATGACTTTAAGATTAGGGTAATCTTTCTCAGCAGAATTTGCCTCCCTGCTTGGGGTGAAACACCGGCAGCCAGTGCCATTAATAAATTGACTGATCAACAAACCTTGATCAGGCCAGAATTATCCAAAGCCTATCTAAAACTGATTTTTTACTATTATAAAAGATATTTTTAATAACTTGAAAACAAAACCATCTGTTTTGGAGGATTGCAGTTTTTATAAAGCCTTTGGATTAAATTTATTTTTTTAGAAGCGAAGCCCTGATTAAGCAAAGGTTAATTCGTCGCTAATCCTAACTAAATTGGGTATCAGGTTTTTTTAACCGGCTCCAATGAGTTACGTTTGCTGGAGCCGGTTAAAACCCCGAAGTTAACCTTAAATTGAGTTTCCCAAAAAAAGACTAACTCTACACAGATTCGGAATTATTTCTTAATTTTCAAGTCTGCCGGCTGAGGGCTAGTAAAGGGCTGACTTGGTAAAAAGCGCAGTGGCGTATCGACAATAATGTGATTGATTCCAGCCCAGATATTTTCATCCGAGCAATCATCAAGTGTCATCAGCAACTTTAAAATCTTGAAAGAGGGCGTTTTGGTCTCGAAGTAACCGCCGTGGGTATCAACATGACCTACGATGTGAAGCAGGGTATTAATGATGTCAATTAGCAAGCCGGTCGCATAATTGAGCGGCAGATTGATGCCATTAACTTTAACCATTTCTGAGCAATCGATATAGTTAAATTTTTGAAACAGATCAAAAGCTGAGGAGGGTTCGATTGCCGGCTGAGAACGGAACATATTGCGAATAAACGGTCGATAACGGCTTTCTGCTTTAGAAACTCGTGTCATTTCTAGATAGACGTTTCCTAGCCGAAAACCAGACATTTCTAAGCTAGGTTCACTAAACCAATTGCCTAATGTTGACAGATAGCGCAGCACAATATCGCGATCACTTGACATTAGATAAATCTGCCGGCATCGGCGCATGGCTGAGCGCACGTAGTTATTGCGTCCTTCGCATAGAAACTCCACAGGGATATCAGGAGAAGCCAAAATCAACTTATCTAATTGCAAATTATCGCCAATTTTGTCGGCATCAGACACGGGATTAAATTGGGGTCGCAATTCTTTTTTTAGCTCGATTTGCACCGGCACTAAATCGGGTGTCAGCGATCCTTGATCATCCTTCCCGAAACGATCAGACAAAATACGCAGCACATTCACTAGGAGCAATCCTCCCATGCTGTGGCCGATCAAATTCACCATCAGCAGTTGCCGGCTTGGAGTGTTGGAGTTTTCAGCTTTTTGAGAGGACAAAGAGGGATCGGCGGTTAGATTAGTATTCTCTTGCGGCTGTGCTTCTCCGCTTTTTTGTTGCGCTGCTGCCTTCTGCTTGCTCATGGCTTTATCTAAGCGCCAAAAAAACTCTGCTAAGTCGGGTGCGCCGTAGTGAATTGCGCGGTAACGATCTCGTTGGTAGGCGATGACGCGCAAAACTTGCATAAACAGCACCCACAGGAGAAACACAGAGGGGGCAATCCAATACCACGATACGGTTGCCTCAAAGGTGGTGCTAAAGTTTCTCCAAGCCTCAAACTGAGCGATTGCCGGCACTAAACCTAAGACGCGGATTAGGGGAATTACCAACAGTTTCAGTAATGCATAGATTACTGTGCCTACAGTGCCGGCGAGAATGGCGAGGACAAATAAAAATTTGAAGACAATCCTCAAATTGTAGCGGAAATCAGTCCACAAACCGGGGCTAACAAAGGGTTGCTCACTTGGCCAATGGTAGCCAATATAAAAGTGTTTATTTCCTAAATTGTTAGGCGTAGACGCTTCATAAATTCCTCTGCCGGCAGTCTGATCAGAAGGGCGATTAAGGGCATCTGCTTCTGACATAAAAGACTTGTAGAAGCCATGTGCAGCGTTGGCATAGCCGTGAGTTCGCAAGGTCAAACGCTCACAGGATCGCTCCTGCATAATTTGAGCCAGTTCTTCAATATTAAACAGGGGACGATAGCGTACGAGAGGCGGCAATAGCCGGTTTACGCGCAGGGAAATTGTCGCGGTACTGGTTACTAAAAAAACATTATCGTGCAGCCGATCCGCATAAACTTCAAAGTTTCGCCCGATGGCTTGAGCAAATGTTTTTGTTTTCCAACTGTTGAGTGTTCTAATCACATAAGTTTCATCAACAGCGGCTGCCAAGCTAGGATACTGCTTTAAATCGCAGATAGAGCGCAAAGCATTGACGATTTCTGCTTCAGATTTTAAACCGGCATAGGTTGGCAAACTATCTGCTGCCGGTGTTGCACCCGGAGGCATCGGGTAAGCCATCTGAATGATCCGCGCCTTTAACCACCAGTCAGAAAACGGTGCCGCATTGAGAATAATTGATTCCAACCACCGGCAGTCGTTGCGAATGGTTTCCGGGGATTTGGTTTGCCAGGTAAAGGGCAACCCCTGGTAATAACGTTGAATATCCATAAGTGATTAGTCCAGGTTCTCCACACAGCCAAGTCTGCACAGCGATCCGCTCTAACGAATCGCTATGCTCTTATCCATCAAGCCACATTTGCTGCGTTTGCGGGTAGAGGTGCCGGCACCTCTACCTGGAAAATTTAATTCCTCTGTAATATGGGTTGTTCTGTAGCTTTTAGAAAATAGGTGTTATTTTCTTCATCTGTGAGTCTAACAATCACATCTACTAAAGCTCCGATCTCCCAACCAAGGGCAGTTGTGCTAATATTTTCAATTTGATTTGCTGCCGATTGTGTTGCTGTACTGTCTAAGGAAGTTGTCCACATTTCGCCATCAGTTTTTACAAGCCACAACCGATCTACTTTTAGGGAAGCGGGAACTGCTTCTTGATCCTCTGTAGCTACGAGAATTACTGTGCTTGTTAGGCGAGTTTCCGTCATTTCATTGAGCGGATTCTGCAAAATAGAGGTTTCTAAACGGTACTGCTGGCCCTTTATTTCAACCCTTTCTTGGGCCGATGATAAAGTGTTTGCATCGGGAAGGGCAGCGATTTCACCGAGTTGTGATCCCTGAGTTTGCAATTTTCGCAATTCTTGGGTTGCTAGAGAACCGCGTACAGGGCCACAGTAGTACATTTTTAAGACAGTATCATAAGCCCAGTGATCTGGCGCTACATCGACAAATGGCATGGGTAAAGTGCGAATTTGATCGCCGGCGCAAGCTTGCAAAACTTGCTCTCTATTTGGTTGCGTTTGAGCCTGAGCCGATGTGTGCGGCAAGATGGCTAACCCAAGGGGAAGAACAAAGGCAACGGTGAGGAAGAAAGTTGGTTTCATAAATACAGCGCTTGACAAATATTATTGCATTTGTCTCAAATTTTTCCGATACAGTTCCATGATAGAAGGTTTAGTTTTAATCGTGGATTAGATGGCACTGTCAGCCGGCGATGATTGAGGCGGGTTGTTTGCAACTTTCTAAATAGACTTTAACAGAGCTGGCTATAACTCTTGCCAAGATGGGAGGAACTGCATTACCGATTTGGTTGCACTGACTTTCTTCAGAACCTTTGAATTCAAACCAATCAGGAAAACTCTGTAAACGTGCACCTTCACGCACGGTTAATCTTCTTCTGCGCCCATCGGGTAAACGAATCCGCAGCATATCGCCGGTGGGAGCGCTAAGATTACGACAGGTTACAGTTCTAGAAGGAATATTTAGGTGTAAATCTCTAGGTGTAACGCATTTGGAAGCTTTCTCATATTTACTAATATATTGATCCATACCAGCAGTGAGAAATTTTGAGTTGGAAGGAGCAAGGAAAGCCAGTTCTCCTAGTGCTTCGCCGGCAGTGTAGGGCGAATAAAAATGAGTCTTTTTGGGCCAGTTCCAACCGCCTTTATGAGCGACGCAAAAAAGACGCTCTCTTCGTTGAGGAACGCCATAATGGGCGGCATTCAAAATCTCCCATTCAACAATATAATTGAGATTTCTAAGAGCCAAGACAATTTCTTCAAAATAAGTCTTGTTGCGAAAAAGCATTCCCCGCACATTTTCAAAGATAGCAATTTGTGGCCGGCAGCGGTCAACAGCATCAATAAAAATTGGAAATCCATCGCGGCTATCTTTAAGCCCTTTTTGATGTCCGCTGACGCTAAAAGGCTGGCAGGGAGGGCCACCTATTATGACATCTGCTTTCTTGATAAAATCTGTATTTAGGGTAAGGATAACCTGATTGCATGAACCACTAAGATTGTGCCGGTAAGTCGCGCAGGCATCCTCCAGCATTTCATAACCGGCTGTTTGAAAACCGGCTGCTTCAAAACCTAAAGCCATCCCTCCGCAGCCGGCAAACAAATCAATCACCAAAAGATTGTTTTCTAGGTTTTGAGAGACTTGAAGTTGTTGGTTAATAAAATCAAGGTAAGCAGGCTTGGTGCTAGAAATATCAGTTTTCATTGACGCGCAAGCAATTCCATAAATACCTTGATTTCAATCGATTAAATGGTTTTAATTTGAGAATTATACCATTTTAGAGAGAATTCTACCACGGATTTTTATCAGTTTTCAATCCAGAAAATAAACTTTCCCATTCTTCCGAATTCTGCTCATTTTGGCTTTCTTTCACTTCAAATGTAATATTACTCGCCTTTGATTGCTCAAGTGCTTCTACGCATAACTGAGCGATATCTTCCCGGCTGACTTTGCCTCGAATATTATCGCCTTGCTCGAATATTAAGGCTTTACCACCTGGTTCCTCAGTCAGCGCACAAGGTCTAATAATTGTGTAAGGAATTCCACTAAAACGAATACTATCTTCGCCGCGCAACTTCCAAGTTAAAATTCCTCCCAATTGGTCATTCATTCTAACAGCCGGCGGTTCTTCTTCTAAATTAAGTCCGGGACGCCCAGGACGCGTAACGCCGGCAGAACTAATGTGAACAAATTTTGGAAACTTCTCAGCGCCATAAGCTTTGATAGATTCCACTTGCAACTGAAAAATTCCTGCTTCAAATTTGGGATTAAGTTCCCCGTCGTATTCAAACTTGCTCAGCATTAACTGAAACGAGTTGATATTACTGGTGTCAATTGGTTCACCGTCTTTTACAGTTTTCGCGCGAAAAACTGGAATTAACGCAGCGAAGGGAATACGAACAGTAATCCAAATATTGTAAACCGTATCAAAGGAATAGCTATAACCAACGCCATCCCATTTAACTTCGCTGCGAATGATAAATTTGTAGCGTTTGCCATCACCTTTGATGCGTAAATCAATACCGGCATACCCAGCCAAATTTAAAGGAGGCTCAAAGTTTTTGGTGCGAACCGATGCAAAACCACCAGAATTTGCAGTGGAAACATTACCGGAGAAAAAAGCAGTATTATCTACCAATCGAATTGAACTTTCACTCACCCCACCCATGACAATATCATCGAGGGCACCCCAAGTTTCTTTGATATCCTGGGATGGTTTTGTGAAGTCAAAAATCATTTTTTCATCACCGGCACCTTGGAAGTGAGTGCGCGTTGCCCGCACAAGATTCTCAATGCCTTGATATTCCACAACTTCCGGCACATCCACAACTTCAGGCATATAAAATTTGATACCTTGATAGTATTTTTCACGCGTTGGGGTGTCGCCTTCTTTCGGTTGCACACGAGTGCCGGTGCAGCACACCACGGCTGTCACATCCCTGAAGACTGCCGGCGTCAAGCTTTCAGGGATCGTGATATCTCCCTCCACTAACTCAACCGCGTTGCCCAGAATTTCCTTCGCTCTTTTCGCATCTCTCACTAGCGCTCGCACGTTGTAACCCCGTTCTTGGAGTTTTCGCACAACTCGTTTGCCAACACCGCCAGTGGCACCGGCAACCAAGATCACGCCCTGTTTGCGATCGTTTGCTTTGGCTTTTTTACCCATTCCGATCAACGTTTGCAACCAGCTAATGCTACCCACGAAGGGTATCACCCCGAAATAAGCCAGAGTTCGCGCAAACCTGCCGGCATTCCATTTGGAGGTAGTTTTTTCACTCATAACCTTTGCCCCACCCTCTTCTGATGTCTACTTAGCAATATAGTGCAGGTATCAGTTACGCGGGGGCGGGTGCTTGGTTTGATTATAAGTTTAGGATGATAAAAGCTTATAGAGAGAGACTTTACAATTTTACATAAAGTGCAAGTGTAAAACAAAATTATAGGGTACGTGACTCACGCACCCTACGACTTGTCAAGATTGGGCGGTTGATTGTTCTGGGACTTCAAACGGCTGTCCCACCGGCACACGGGGAAGCCGGTGTTTGAAACTGCAAAGAATCTCCCAAGAAATTGTCCCCAGCATTGCCGCCCAATCATCCACGGATATCTGGTGAACACCCTCAGATCCCAGCAGCGTAACCACCTCGCCGGCTTGCAGATCAGGAATCGCACTCACATCCAGCATCAACTGATCCATCGTAATTGCCCCGATTTGCGGCACCCGTTCACCTCGAACTAAAACATTGATTTTATTAGAAAGATTGCGCGGCACACCGTCAGCGTAGCCAATCCCCACAACCGCAACACGCATCGGATCACGGGCAACAAATTGATAACCGTAACTCACGCCGGTTCCCGCTTCAATTGTCTTCACTTGCGTCACCCGCGCCTTCACCTGCAACACGGGCTTCAATTCAACCACCTGCCGCAAATGCTCAGCCGGATAAAGCCCGTAAATTGCCAAGCCCACGCGCACCATGTCATAGTGCAAAGCAGGATCAGTTAACGTTGCCGCCGAATTTGCCAAATGCAGCTTGGGCAACTGAATGCCGGCATTTTGAAGTTCCGCAAGTGCCGCTTGAAACCGGCTGTGCTGCTGCTGCATCACCGTTGGATCAAGACTATCAGCCGTGGCAAAATGGGAATAAATGCTGGCAATCTTCAGATTTGGGCAGCGAGACACCAGCTGGACAAACTCAACTGCCTGCTGCCAAGGTGCTCCCAGTCGTGACATCCCCGTATCCAGCTTTAAATGGACCGGCAGCGATCGTTCACTGGCACTCAACGTCTCAGAAAATAC
This sequence comes from Microcoleus sp. FACHB-672, assembly GCF_014695725.1. Classification (NCBI taxonomy): domain Bacteria; kingdom Bacillati; phylum Cyanobacteriota; class Cyanophyceae; order Oscillatoriales; family Microcoleaceae; genus Microcoleus; species Microcoleus sp. FACHB-672. The sequence continues at coordinate 161,383 of NZ_JACJOU010000019.1, forward strand.
CAGCGCTTGCTTCGGGGTGCACAGAGTCGGTTGCAAGCGCCAGCGCACCAGCGCCCGAATTTGCTCAGGGGTATTGGTTGCCCCTAAAACCAACACCGGCGCTTGTATCCCGTTCTCACGTAGCTCAATTCCCTCCGGGATCGTAGCCACCCCCAGCCAACGCGCACCGGCAGCCAATACCGTCTGCGCCACAACCACCGCCCCATGCCCGTAAGCATCTGCCTTCACCACCGCCATCAAATTTGTTTGGGGAGACAAAAACCGACATAACTGCTGGACATTGTGCGCTAGCGCCGGCAAGTCAATTTCCACCCACGCCCGATCACAACGCATCGACGCAAGACTTGGAGTTTTATCCCAGCTCAGCATTTCACTCACTCCTGGTTTCACACACCACTATGAACTATAGACCTACCCATTCCTCCGGATAGCTACAGTTTTGGATAAGCTATCAAAAAAGAGCCGTTCCTTCCACTGCCGGAGGAAGGGGAGAATGGGAGACGAGGAGAAGAGGAGCGGAGCGGGCGTTCTTTGCATAACACGCCTACAGGGGCATGAAGAATTGAGAGTTGAGAAATTTTTTGACTTCTTTTTTTTTATTCTGTATTTTTAATTCTTCTTTTGGGGCTAAAGGTTAAGTTTTACCAATCGTCCCGACGAGTGTGAGGAATGGGCAATTAAAACAAATGGCTCAGTGGGATCAGAGAATGCCACACAATGGTTAAAGTGATTTTAAAAAAATGGCTTGTAGAAATAGCTGGGTTAAACAGTTGTGTTGTCAGGGCAATAGATGCCATGCGTTTACCCATGATTATCCAGCCCTCAGTAGGTAGCAGCATGACAGGGAGAATGACAAGATGAGCCTGCGTCGAAAGACACTGTCAATCGTTGGTGTGACGATTGTCGGCTTGGTTGGTGTGCTGTATGCCACCTGTTCCACCATCTTGTCGGGCAGCATGAAGCAAGCCGAGGAGGAAAACACCCGCCAAACGGTTAAGGGCGTCCTGAGTGTTTTTGCTCAAACCCAAGATGACTTTAATAGCCGCTTTGCCGATTGGTCGGCGTGGGATGATACTTACAACTTTATGCAGGGCACGAACCCAGAATTTATTGAGGAAAACTTAGACCCAGTAACAGTGGCCAACTTAAACATCAATCTCGCTTTGTTTATCAACACTTCTGGCGAGATAGTCTATTCCACTGGCTTCGATATTAAAAACCAAAAAACCACACCGATTCCAGAAGCATTCCGCACGCGCTTAACTCCCACAGACCAACTTTTAACACACCCTGATCCAGACAGCAGCCTAGCGGGAATTATCATGCTGCCTGAAGGGCCAATGCTAATTATCTCCCGGCCCATTGTCACTACCCAAGGCACCGGCCCGATTGTGGGTAGCCTGATTTTTGGTCGGTATTTAGATGTCTCTCAAGTTAAGAAATTAGAGCGGATCGTGCGATTGCCGCTCATAGTGCGCCGCGTTAGGGACACGAAACTGCCGCAAGACTTTCAGGCAGTGCGAGAAGAATTGTTAGAGGTTAGCGCTTTGAAGGCCGGTTCTGAGCCGGCATCTGCTGTCAATCGCGCCAATTCCCCGACTCAACCTACCCCGACAGCGGAAAAGAACCGAGAAGCAATACCCGTTCATGTCGAGCCGTTGAGCGAAGATACGATTGCCGGTTACACCCTCATCCGCGACATCTATAACCAGCCGGCGCTACTATTGCGGGTGGATATTCCCAGAGAAATCTACAAGCAAGGTCAGAAGAACTTAGAGTATCTGCTGATGGCCCTAACCGTTGTCGGCTTGGGGTTTGGGGGTTGCACCATTCTGCTTCTAGAGGGATTGGTTCTGTCTCGCTTAGGACATCTGACGCAGGATGTCAGCCGCATTGGTGAGTGCAGCGATCTTGCACTGCGGTTGCCGGTGATTGGCAAAGATGAGCTGTCAATCCTGGGACAGACGATTAACAAGATGCTGGCAGCTTTACAACAAGCTCAGAACCAGCAGCAAGAAAGCGAAGAACGCCATCGCGCTGTCGTTGAGCAATCGTCAGAAGGAATTTGCTTAATAGATGTAAATAGCTATCGCATCCTGGAAGCTAATCAAGCGTTTGTCAATCTTCTAGGTTACTCACCGGCAGAGATTCTTAAACTAAGCTTGTACGATATCGGTGTCTCCCATAACAAGAATGTTGATCGCCATGTTGAACGGATTTTGGCAGCGAAAGACCAAACGATTGGTGAACAACTCTACCGCCGGCAGGATGGTTCACTCGTTGAGGTAGAAGTTAGCGCCAACTCGATCTCTTATGGAGGTCGAAAAGTCTTATGTGCAGTTGTGCGGGACATTACAGAGCGAAAACAAGCCGAGAAGGCATTGCAACGAAGCCAGGAACGGCTTCGCAAACAAGATCAAGTGCTGGTAGAACTGGCGAAAAGTCGAAGTCTCATTCAAGGCGATTTGCAATCGGTGTGCTGGCAAGTCACCGAAACTGCCGCGATCACCCTAGAGGTTGATCGGGTGGGTGTGTGGCTGTACAACGAAGATCGTTCCATGCTTCATTGCTTCGATCTTTATGAATTGAAGGCCAACCGACATACTTTAGATGAGGATCTGGCAGCCGTCGATTACCCAATCTACTTTAAAGCTTTAGAACAAGAGCGGACGCTGGTCGTGCGAGATGTGCGAAGCGATGCGAGAACCCTTGAGTTTAACGCTCCCGACATGGACCCCCTGAAGATCGTCGCGCTGATCGATGCGCCGATCCGTGTCGGGGGTCAAATTGTGGGGGTTGTGTGTCACGAACAAACCGACACCCCCCGCGATTGGACACTGGATGAGCAAAACTTTGCCGGCTCAATCGCGGATTTAGTTTCTTTAAGTTTAGAAGCGCGAGATCGCCACCGGGTAGAGGCTGCATTAGGCCAAGCGGAAGAGAAATATCGCATGATCTTTGAGAATGCGATTGAAGGCATTTTCCAGACCACGCCAGAGGGGAAATATCTGAGCGCAAATCCCGCGCTGGCTCGCATTTATGGATATGCTTCCCCGGAAGAACTTATCAATAATGTAACGAATATATCCGAACAACTTTACGTTCACCCTAGCCGGCGTACCGAGTTTATTGAGGCAATGCACAGCAACGATGCGGTGTCAAATTTTGAATCTCAAACTTATCGCAGAGATGGCAGTATTATTTGGGTGTCGGAAAATGCCCGTGTGGTGCGTGACGAGCAAGGTAAACTGCTTTACTATGAAGGCACCGTGGAAGACATTACAAAGCGCAGGGTGGTAGAAGAAGCGCTGCGTTACCAGCAAGAACAATCTGAGCGTCTGCTACTCAATATTTTGCCAGAGTCGATTGCAGAGCGGTTAAAACAGGAAGAAGGCACGATTGCCGACAGTTTCGCTGAGGTGACTGTTTTGTTTGCCGATATTGTTGGCTTTACCGAACTTTCTAGCCATATCTCTCCCACGGAACTGGTCAACTTGCTGAATCAAATCTTCTCAGCCTTTGACCGGCTTGCCCAGACGTACGAGTTGGAGAAGATTAAAACAATTGGCGACGCTTATATGGTTGTCGGTGGACTGCCGGTGCCACGGGTGGATCATGCAGAGGCGATTGCAGAAATGGCCATCGCCATGCAAAAAGCAATTGCTCAGTTTAATGATGCCACCCAACAACCGCTGAGTATCCGGATCGGTATTAATACTGGCCCTGTGGTTGCCGGTGTTATCGGTCTTAAAAAATTCATTTACGATCTATGGGGTGACACGGTTAATGTGGCTAGCCGGATGGAATCTCAAGGTCTTGCAGATACGATTCAAGTGACTTCAACCACTTATGAGCTATTGCGACATAGGTATTCGTTTGAAGAACGGGGTGCAGTCGAAGTCAAAGGCAAGGGAAAGATGACTACTTATCTACTCACCGGCAGGATTAAATAGGGGTGAGTTGTCAGGGTGCCGCTGAAGGAATTTCTGCTTTGATTTGAGCGTGTTTTTAGATGAGATGCGGCTGTGCCGGTGGGCATTAACAACCTAAAAATAACGACTAACTTTTAGTAACCGTTCATTTATTTTCGTTTTATGAAGCAACTTAAATTTGTTAAAAAATTCAAACTTCGCTTTTATATTCTTACGATTACGCTGCTTGTCTTTTTAATTATTTTTCCTTGGCAGCAGCTTTATAAAACAGACGAATCTTCGATTGCTACGGTTGCGGAACAAGTGGTAAAAACCACTGTTGTTGCTGAACCCGTTCAGCCAATCCCACTGCATATCAAACTAAATAACAAAAAAGTTGTTTTGGGAGATAAACTTTTCCATGACCCACGGCTTTCTCACAATAATACGATTTCCTGTGCAAGTTGCCACGGTTTGAACACAGGAGGCGTGGATCGCTCGCCCTTTTCCTTTGGCATCAACGGTACGGTCGGTTTTTTAAATGCTCCTACAGTTTATAACAGCGGATTCAATTTTAAACAAAACTGGGATGGGCGTTCTGATACTTTAGAATCTCAGATTGATAGCACTGTTCAAAATCCAATCAGCATGGGCGAAACTTGGCCAGAAATTGTTAAAAAACTCAAGAAATCTCCAGAGTATGTTAAAGTTTTTAACGCTTTGTACTCGAATGGCATTACCGGCGACAATATCAAAGACGCTATTGCAACTTTCGAGCGATCTTTATATACGCCTAATTCCCGATTTGATAAGTTTTTGAGAGGAGATAAAAATGCTATTACCGAAGAAGAAAAAGAAGGTTATCGCATTTTTAAGGATTATGGCTGTGTGAGCTGCCATCAAGGCGTTAACTTGGGCGGAAATTTATATCAGAAATTTGGCATTATCAGCGATCCCTTTGCCGGTCGCAAGGTTAAGAAAGCCGATTTAGGACGCTATAATATCACCGGCAATGAGGAAGATCGGTACGTTTTCAAGGTGCCGAGTCTGCGAAATATCACTCTGACCCCCCCTTATTTTCACGATGGTTCAATCAAAACCATTGAACAAGCTATTGCTGTGATGGCACAGTATCAATTAGGACGTCAGCTATCACCCGAACAGCTCGATTTGATGAGCAAGTTCCTGAGAACTCTAAATGGTGAATATCAAGGGAAGCCATTATGAAATTGACCAAGCTGCACGTAAAAATTGCGCTTGCTTCAGTTGCGTTAACAATCTTCAGTTTTTTATTGATCAAGTTTTTGTCAGTTGATTTTATCGAACACGACCGATATAACACCTATTTAGGTCAGCTCAACGAAATCGATGCCACACTCAATAAAAATGTCTTTGAATTGAGATATGGAAATTTAACTCATTATGATCCGATTATCACTGGCATTGAAGAACTTAAGTCTCTAGAAAAAAGATTGATAAAATCTCCAAGTTTTATTGATAGAGAAGGACAAAGACAACTCCAGCAAATTCTTAAAGACTACACATCAACTCAACAAAAAAAAGAAGAATTAATCGAACAATTTAAATCAAAGAATGCGGTTCTTAAAAACTCTCTGTATTATTTCCCAATCTTAGCAACTGAGCTAGCCCAGCAAGCTTCGACGGTAGATGATGAGCTGGCTATCCGTCTTAACGATCTACTGCGCGACGTACTCATTTATAACTTGACGGCGAGTGAAGAACTTGCTCCAAAGATAACTCTTCAAATCAACGAATTATTAAACAATCAAGAGCGGTACGCACTGACTGTGAAGGCTGCCGATCTTGAGCTGGCTATTATTCATGTCAATATAATTCTAAAAAATAAACCAGCCGTTGATAAACTGCTAGAGGATTTGGTATCCCTACCAACCACTCAGCGCGGTGATGAGCTGTATAGAACTTACACCCTTCAGTATGAAAACGCTTTAAAAGCTGTTGGGTTTTATCGGGTTTTGTTGTATGTATTTTCAGTTATATTAATTAGCAGCATTTCCAGTTACATTATTCTAAAATTAAGAAAAGCCAGCCAAATAGTTAGTGCGGCTAAAGAAGAACTGCAACAGGCATTAGAAGCAACACAAGAAGCTGAAGAAAAATATCGCAGCATCTTTGAAAATTCAACAGACGGCATCTTTCAAACAACCATTGAGGGAGAATATCTCAGTGCCAATCCTACCTTAGCCTACATTTATGCCTATTCATCGCCGGCAGAACTGATTGCAACTGTTACCAACATTAGTACGCAACTTTACGTTAAACCCAACCGGCGAGCCGAGTTTGTTGCTGCTATGCAGAAAAACGATTCAATCTCGCAATTTGAATCTCAAGTTTATTGCAAAGACGGCAGTATCATTTGGATTTCTGAAAATGCCCGTACCGTTAAAGATAGTGCCGGCAACCTCCTCTACTACGAAGGCACTGTAGAAGACATTACCGAACGTAAGCGAGTGCAAGCCACCCTACAAGAAAGTGAAAAACGCTTGCGAATGCAGCAAACTGCGCTGATGGAACTAGCCATGTGCCAGCCGCTTTACAGCGGCGAATTAAAGGCGGCATTGCGAGAGATTACTGAAACAGCAGCACGCACTTTGAGCGTAGCAAGAACCAGTGTGTGGCTCTACAACTCAGATAAATCAGCACTGCAATGCATTGATCTCTACGAACTTCTTCATTCCTACCATTCATCGGGAACTGAGCTGCAAGCTATTGATTATCCAGCTTATTTCAAAGCATTAGAAACTTACCGCGCCATCGCCGCACATAAAGCCCACACAGACTCCCGCACAAAAGAGTTTTCACAATTCTATTTAACGCCTTTAGGAATTAACTCGATGTTAGATGTACCCATTCGTCTCAGTGGGCAACGCGTAGGGGTGCTGTGTTTAGAACACATCGGGCCGGCTCGAAAATGGGCGCTAGAAGAAGAAAACTTTGCAAGTTACTTAGCTTACATGACTTCTCTGGCAATGGAATCCTGTGATCGCAAACGAGCGCAAGAAGCACTGCGCGAAGAACAAGAAAAGGTTGAGCGTCTACTTCTCAACATTTTGCCCCAACCGATTGCAGAACGCCTCAAACAAGAAACCGGCTCTATTGCCGACAGTTTCGAGGAGGTGACTGTCCTGTTTGCTGATATTGTAGGTTTTACCCAACTTTCTGCCACCATCTCTCCCACCCAACTTGTCGAGTTATTGAATGAAATCTTTTCAACCTTTGACCAGCTAGCAGAACGGCACGATTTAGAAAAAATCAAGACCATAGGGGATGCCTATATGGTGGTCGGCGGTCTTCCCATGCCTCGTTCAGATCATGCACAAGCGATCGCAGAAATGGCAATGGATATGCAACAAGAAGTTGCCAAATTTAGTGTAAAAAATGGCCAACCTTTTAACATTCGCATCGGGATCAATACTGGCCCTGTGGTTGCCGGCGTCATCGGACTCAAAAAATTTATTTACGATCTCTGGGGAGATACGGTCAACACAGCGAGCCGGATGGAATCTCACGGCATTGCCGGTGCTATTCAAGTCACAGCGACGACCTACGAGTTATTACAAAATCAGTATAAATTTGAGAAACGCGGTCTCATTGAGGTAAAAGGCAAAGGCGAAATGGAAGCTTTTCTGCTCACCGGCAGAAAAGTGAGGGGCTAGGGACTAAAATAAGTGATCAATGAAAAATTACAAAGAACAATTAGGGCTTAGCGCTTTATAAAATGTCATTGAGAACTCTCACCAGCCGGATTTCAAAACGTTCTAAACAAATACCACTTCGTCTCGTCCTCGTCGTGCCGTTTGTTATTGAAATTTTTGTGGCTGTGGGGTTAACCGGCTGGCTGTCTTTACGCAACGGGCAAAAAGCCGTGAATGACGTTGCCACCGAATTACGCAACGAAATTACCGCCCGCATCCAACTACAACTTCAAACCTTTTTAACAACTCCCCATCTCGTTAATCAAATCAACGCGGATGCAATTCGTCTGGGTCAATTAAAAATCGATAAGTTGCAGACTTTTGAGCGCCATTTTTGGCAGCAAATGCAGTTATTCGACTCAGTTAGCGCGATTTCTCTGGGCACTGCAACAGGAGAATATATTGGAGTTGAAAGTTCTAATGATGGCACTTTGCGAATTGCCATTACCGACCGCAACACCAACGGAGATGGCTATCAATATGGCACTGACGCATTAGGAAATCGAACTAAATTAGTCAAAATTAATCCAAACTACGATCCGCGAAAACGACCGTGGTATATAGCTGCTCAACAAGCCAGAAAACCCACTTGGAGTAAAATTTACCCAGTTTTTGCTGAGCCGAAGTTGACCATTACCGCCAGCCAACCTATCTATGACAACACTGGCAGCTTGAAAGGCGTTGTGATCACCGATCTAATCGTCTCAGAAATCGATGAATTTCTTCGCAGTTTAAAAATTGGTGAAACAGGAGAAACGTTCATCATAGAACGCTCGGGAATGCTTGTGGCTTCTTCTACGCTTGAGCAGCCATTTTTGGTTAGTAAAAAAGGCACAATCCGGCGGCAAGCTTCAGAAATGAACGACCCCCTGATTCGGGCCACAACAAAACACCTCAAACAATTAACAGAACAGTTAAGCCAAATAGACCGTAACTGTCAAAATATTAATTGCACAATTTCCACAACTTTTAACCTTAAAGGCGAGCGGCACTTCGTGCAAATTACGCCTTTGGAACGGGGAAGATCGGCAGAAGGAGAGAAGGGGAAAAGTTCCAAATTGTTAAATGCCGGCCCAACCAACAAGCTTTTCCAAGATCCTCCCGACTGGCTAATTGTTGTGGTCATTCCCGAAGCCGATTTCATGGCGGAGATCGAAGCCAATACACGCTCAACGATTCTACTGTGCACGGCAGCCTTATTTATCGCGATTTTGCTGGGGTTGCTGACTTCGCGCTGGATTGTTCGGCCCATTCTCCGGTTGAATGCTGCTGCTGTCGCCCTCTCTGAAGGCAACTGGAACCAGATCGTGCCGGTGGAACGCCAAGATGAACTGGGAATGCTGGCGCACACGTTTAACGAGATGACAGGACAATTGCGCCTGCTGTATGCCGATTTAGAAGCAAATGTGGTTGAACTGATGCAGGCGCAGAAATCCCTGCAACGCAACGAAGCGAAGTATCGGGAACTCGTTGAGAACGCCAACAGCATCATTTTGCGCTTAGATACCGAAGGCAATATCACCTTTTTTAACGAATTTGCCCAAAGCTTTTTCGGCTACACAGAAGCGGAAATTATCGGTTGCAAAGCCATGGGGAGGATTATTCCCCAGACTGATTCAGCCGGATCTGATCTCGTTACGATGCTTGGGGATATCCTGCAACACCCAGAACTTTACAAGCTAAATGAAAATGAAAACATCCGGCGCAATGGTGAGCGCGTTTGGGTGGCTTGGACAACTAAAGCGCTGCGGGATGCAAAGGGTAACTTCACCGGCATCCTCTGCATTGGCAGTGATATTAGTGATCGCAAACGTGCAGAAAATGAACTGCACAAGGAAAGACGCTATTTAGCTGCGTTGGTAGAAGTACAAAGCCGGTTGCTGGCGTTTCAGGGCAACGGCAATTGCTATACAGAAATTCTAGAACCTTTAGGACAAGCCTCAAGGGCGAGCCGCGTTTATTTCTTTGAAAATCACCACGATGAAGTTGATGGTTTGCTGATGAGTCAGCGTGCCGAATGGTGCGCGCCGACGATTAAACCAGAAATTGACAACCCCACTTTGCAAAACCTTTCCTATAACGATTTCTTTCCTCGCTGGACGGAAATTTTATCTAGAGGGGAAGCAGTAGCCGGCAATGTCAGTGAATTTCCTGCAAATGAGCGTCAAATTTTAGAATCCCAGGGCATTCTTTCCCTGTTAATTTTGCCTCTAATTGTGAATGGGGAGTTTTTTGGGTTTATTGGCTTTGATAACTGTAAAGAAGCCGTCGTCTGGCAACCGTCAGAAGTGACTTTGCTGCGAGCGGCGGCGGCGGCCATTGCACTGTACAAAGAGCGCCTTCTGGCACAAGATGCCTTGCGAAAAGCGAAGGAAAACTTAGAAATTCGAGTTTTGGAACGTACCTCCCAATTGCGGGAAAGTGAAGACCGATTTCGTAAATTGTCCGAAGCGACCTTTGAAGGAATTGTTGTGGGTGAAGGCGGAAAAATTGCGGATGCGAATGAAGCATTTGCTCGGATGTTTGGCTGCGAATCAAGTGAAAAAATTGGAGCAGATGTCCTAGAATATATCGCACCGGAAACTCGAGCAAATGTGCGGCAGAATATGCTAGCCGGCAATGAAAATCCCTATGAAGCGATTGGCTTGAGAAAGGATGGATCGAGGTTTCCCATTGAAATTCAAGCAAAGGTAATTCCTTACCAGGGAAATCAGGTGAGGGTGGTTGCAATTCGGGATATCACAGAGCGTAAACAAGCTGAAGTTGCGCTGCGGGAATCGGAGGAAAAGTTCTCCACTGCTTTTCGTCAAAGCCCTAATTCAATTACGATTTCTACGTTTCCCGATGGGCATTTGATTGATGTAAGCGATGGTTTTTCAGACATTACGCAGTATAGCCGGCTAGAAGTGATCGGTCGCACGACAGAATCATTGAACTTGTGGGTAAATTCAGAGGATCGTATCCAAGTTCAGCAGCAGATTCAGGTATTGGGAAGTCTTCGCAATCAGGAAGTTTTATTTCGGAAAAAGTCAGGGGAAGTAATTGTTGGGTTATTATCTGCTGAAATTATTTATTTGGGTGGGGTGCGTTGCATTCTGACTGTAACGAGTGATATTACCGAACGCAAGCGGGCGCAGGAGGCACTGGCAAGGGCGCTACAGGAACAGCAGAGCATTTTCGAGGCGCAGTTAGATATTATTTTTGTGTTCGATTTAAATCTGAATCTTGTTAAATGGAACCACCGCACGGAAGTTGTTACGGGACTTTCGCCGGCTGAGCTTCAAAACCGGCCTGCTTTGGCTTTTTTCCCAGAATCAGAACGAGAAATCATTGCGCAAGCCATTCAATTAGCTTTAGAAGAACGATCAGAAGGTTCTTGGACGGAGGGACATTTGATCGGTCAAGATGGGGTTTTGTTAGACTACCAATTTACCGGGGTGCCCCTGAAGGATGAAAAGGGAAATCCCATCGGTTTTACGGGTGCCGGTAGAGATGTTACAGAATCGAACAAAGCGGCAGCAATCTTGCGTGCTGAACAGGAAAATTCCGAGCGTTTGTTGCTGAATATTTTACCCAAAGCTATCGCAGAGCGCTTGAAATTGCAAGTCGGCCCGATTGCAGAAAGTTTTCCAGAAAGCACGGTTCTTTTTGCTGATATTGTTGGGTTTACCGAGCTTTCTTCTCAGATTTCTCCAACGGAATTAGTTAATTTGCTCAATCAGATTTTTTCCAGATTTGATCAACTGGCAGATCGGCACGATTTGGAAAAGATTAAGACAATTGGAGATGCTTATATGGTTGTGGGGGGGTTGCCGATGCCTCGAGTCTCTCACGCTAAAGCGGTTGCGGATATGGCTCTCGATATGCAGCAAGAAATCCGCAATTTTTGCCTGGAAACCAACTTATCGGTTAATATCCGCATTGGCATCAATTCAGGGCCGGTTGTTGCCGGTGTTATCGGTCTGAAAAAGTTTATTTATGACTTATGGGGTGATACGGTAAATACTGCTAGTCGGATGGAATCTCACGGCATTCCCGGTGCAATTCAAGTCACTCAAACAACTTACGAACTATTAAAAATGGAATATCTACTCGAGGAACGGGGAGCCATTCATGTTAAAGGTAAGGGAGATATGACAACTTATCTACTTAAAGGTCGTAAATTTACTAAAATTTCTAAGTTAATGGCATAATAGCGAGGACGAGGACAGTGTATTTCTCACCTAAAAGGTTTTAACATTTTTCCTTCTTGGTGAGGAATCATAGTGTATCTAGGAAAGGGTTAATGTTTTTTGAGCATTAGAAAATTTCTTACAGAAGAAACATTCCCCTGTCTCCGATTTTCCTAGGTTAATCTTATTTCAGTGGTTTTTCTCAAATGTCAAAAATGAATAGTCCGTTTGCTTTGCTCTTGACAACTTTGCTTGAACTGGTTGTTTTACAATTCGTAATCTTAAAACCGGCAGTAGCAGTAGAAATTCACGCCAGCAAGAAAGCGAGTGAAGTGAAAGCAAGCCTAAATTTACCAGCGAGTGAGCCAGTTAAAATTTCAGAAACGCCTGAATTTATTCGGCATTCCAGCACAGAAACGCAAACATTGCCGGCTTCATCGCTTCTAATCAACGCAGAAGGCGAAACGAATTCCTCCGCCCAAAGTGATGAAATGGCGCAAGTCACTTCGGTTTCTCAATTGTCTGATGTGCAACCAACCGACTGGGCTTTTCAGGCTTTGCAATCTCTGGTAGAACGATATGGAGTGATTGCCGGCTACCCAGACGGCACTTTCCGGGGAAATCGAGCGATGACACGCTACGAATTTGCAGCCGCTTTAAATGCTGCGCTTGAGAGTTTAGCACAAGTCATTCCTGCCAATTCCACTGACTTGGTTACTCAAGAAGATTTAGCAAAATTGCAGCAACTACAAGCAGAATTCTCTGCTGAACTCGCAACCATTCGGGGACGTGTGGATGCTTTAGAAACTCGCAGCGCTGAACTCGAAGCCAATCAATTTTCCACCACAACAGTCCTCAATGGTTTTGCTTGGTTTAACTTAACAGGAGCCACAGTTGGCAGTAATGTGAAACGAGAAACCGGCAACCGAATCGACGGTGCGCCAGAAATAGAAACAGTCAGTGAGGCTAACACCACATTTAGCAACTTAATCTGGCTAGAACTTACCACTTCCTTCACCGGCAACGATGCCTTGATCACGCAACTTGCGGTCGGAAACGGGATTTCTCCAGCCAATGAATTTGCCTCTGCCGGCCTTTTTAACACATTTGGGGTGCCTTTTACTGACGCAGTTGCTGGGGTGAATGCTAACGAACTGGTCATTAAAGAATTATCTTATAGCTTTCCTGTCACTGATTCTGTTCAATTAACTGTCGGCCCACAAATTGATTGGTTTCGTTATTTTGATCTCAACAATTTCACCAACTTTTTAACCGGCGCAAGCAGCTTTAACTCGGTTAACAGCACATTGGTTAACGATCCTTTACGAGGTGCCGGTGCTATCCTTCAGTGGAATTTAAATGAGCAATTGCTCCTGCAGGTTGGCTATCTCAGCGAGAATAACGAATTTCTCCCTGGTACTCGTCCCGCAGCCGATCCTAGCAAAGGTTTTTTTAACGGCACAAATACAATTACAGCCGAGTTAACTTATTCTCCCAACGAAAATGCTAATATTCGGTTACTCTACGACCGCTACAATATTGATGCTGATAATGGAATAATTAGCAGTATTAAACCAGTGATCGGGGTACTCGATGATAGCTTTGGCGGTGGTGTTAATGATGCAACTGCCGATGTTTTTGGCCTAAACTTCGATTGGTTAATTACGCCCCGGATCGGTGTTTTTGGGCGCTATAGCTATCTCAGCACTCATGTAGATCCTGTGAGTTCAGAGATTGCCGGCGGAAATCTTAACGCCCAATCTCTACAAGCAGGGCTTGCTTTTCCAAATTTAGGCCGCACCGGCGCACTGGCTACGCTCTCCTATGTCGTCCCCTTTTCTATTTTAGATGGGAGAAAATTTCTTGCATCTGGGGGTGGTGACGGCGGCGTTCAATTCGAGCTTGAAGCAACCTACTATTTCCCAATTACTGATAACTTGGCAATTGTTCCAGCCTTGTATGTGATCGGAAACCCCAACAACTTTAGCGACAATCCTACCATTTTTGTTGGCAATTTTAGAACACAGTTTAGCTTTTAGTTGAGCAGAGTAGGTGTTTAGGAACTGAAACACTACCTGATGAATCTGGCTCGGTATAGGCAAAACTTCAATTTTTCTAAATTCAGAACAGGCGTGACAGTTATGAAATTATCAAGATGGTTTTGGGGTTCATTCCGGGTCGGAAACAGGAGAATCAAAGTTAAAATACTTTCTTTGTTTTTTCTCAGTTTATTGGTGCTAATTTCATGCAAAAACGTAACGCTTACTCCCCCTAAAACAGAATCCCCCCCGCTTAAGGTGGCTTACAATGCGTGGCCTGGATTTTTGCCGGTTGCCCTCGCTCAAGAAAAAGGTTTTTTCGCCCAGCAGGGAGTTAAAGTAGAAACCTTTTATTCTGAAGATACAATGGCGCAAATGGCAGATTTTGGTGCCGGCAATTATGATGGAGTCACCTTGGCAATGGGTAGCATTGGAATTGTCAGCGGTAAAAATCCCGATGTGCAAATTATTTTTGCGACTGACCGCTCGGCTGGTGCTGATGCCATCGTTGCCCAATCTAACATTACAAGTGTCGCTGATTTAAAAGGGAAAACAATCGGAACCGGCTTAGGGGGATTTGGTGAATTATTTGTCGCCACCATGCTAGAAAAAAACGGTCTTACCACCGATGATGTCACACTGATTAATGTAGATGGAGACAAAATTCCAGCCCAAATTAAAAGCGGAGAAATTCAAGCCGGCCAAACTTGGGAACCTTACGTTTCGCAAGTCGTAAAATCAGGTGGGCGCACCCTGTTTACTAGCGATAAAACGCCTGGGTTAATTCCAGATGTCATGGCATTTCGGGGGATTGTGGTGCGTGAGCGGCCCGAAGATGTACGAGCTTTCGCAAGAGCTTGGTTTCAAGCAGTAGATTACTGGAAAGCCAACTTAAAAGAAGGAAATGAACTGATTGCTAAAGTTTTAAAAATTTCCCCCGAAACCATTTCTCTGGAAGGGGTTGAATTGCTCAATTTAAATGATAATTTGAAAACCTTTACACCAGGCAACACCACAGATTCATTATATCACACCGCCCAACTTTACTCTAATTTTTATATCCGTACAGGAGGCATTGCTCGGCCTTTAGAGATTAATAAATTACTCAATGCCGCTTTTTTAAAAGCATTGCAAAAAGGGTAATAAAATAACTCGTAAGTGAATATGAAAAATTTACATTTACGCTTCGTTGCTCTTTTTTTCATAAGTGCATTGTTTCTGACAGCGTGTTTTTTCATCGGTTCACCCACCCCAGAACGACCGCCCTTAAGGCTAATTCACGATTTGTGGCCAGGATATTTACCGATTATACTCGCTCAAGAAAAAGGTTTTTTTGAGCAGCAGGGTGTGAGTGTAGAAACACTCGTTACAGAAAATGCTTCAGAAAGAGTGGTTGATTTTAATGCCGGCAAAGCGGATGGAATTACCTTAGCACTCGGTAACATCATGATCGCCAGTGCTGATAATCCGAACGCACACATTATCTTCGCCATTGATCGCTCAGCCGGTGCGGATGCAGTAGTGGCGCAACCCCAAATCAAAACAGTAATGGAGTTAAAAGGCAAATCAATTGGGACTAGCATCGGTGGATTTAATGAATTGTTTGTCACCCAAATGCTAGAAGCAAATGGTCTTACTCTTGAAGATGTAACACTGCTCAATGCAGAGGGGGAAAGCGTCCCAGAACTGGTAAAAACAGGGAAAATACCAGCCGGCAGCACTTGGGAACCTTTTGTGTCACAAGCCACTGCATTAGGCTTAAATGTACTGTTTACCAGTGCCCAAACACCCGGATTAATTCCAGATGTGATGGTGTTTCAAGGGTCAGTGTTGCGCGAACGTCCCGATGATGTACGGGCATTTGTTCGAGCTTGGTTTCAGGCCGTAGATTTCTGGAAAGCCCATCCAGAAGAAGGAAAAAAAATTATTGCCCAAGCCTTAAAACTTCAACCAGAAACAATTTCTTTAAAGGGCTACGAGTTACTCACATTAAATGATAATTTGAAAACCTTTGTACCGGGAAACACCCTAGAATCTCTACACTATACGGCGCAGCTCTACGCCAATTTCTTTGTAAAAACCGGCAACCTCAGCCGGCATCCTAACATTAATAAGTTGCTAGAACCCTCGTTTCTACAGCCCTAGGAACAAGTGATACCATGTGACTATACAGCCCTGATTATTTCCTACCAATGGAAATGCTACGATCATCGGAAATTTACTCACTCTAGTCTAGTCAAACCAAAGCCCACGCATAAACCCAAAATGGTATGAGGCAGTCCAGGCTGTACACTCTTCGCACCAAGCTGATCGTGTCCTTCTTGGTTGTTGCACTCATCCCCTTGAGCTTGCTGGCTGTTGTCAATAAACACACCACAGAAGCGGCACTAAGGGACAATGCCAACCAAGCCTTATTTGCAGCAGCCTCTCAAACTGCAACCAGCATAGACGCCTTTATCAATAACAATCTCAACGCTGTTCGCGTCGAGGCGATTTTACCCGGATTGGCTACATATTTAAGCCTTCCTGCCTCAGAACGAGCCGGTAGTGCTGAACAGGCAATGGCTAGGGCGACTTTACGCAGTCTCAGCCGTAAAGATACCGTAAATATCTTCTCCTATGCCCTGCTGGATCTACGAGGGCAGAATATACTTGATACCTATACGCCCTATATCGGTCAAGACGAATCCAAGAGCGACTACTTTACTCAACCGCTTAAAACCGGCTTACCCTACGTCTCCACAATGCGGTTTTCCCCAACCGTTGCCGGCTTAGTTAACCTATATTTTAGTAGTCCTGTCCGCAATGCCACCGGAGAAATGATCGGAGTGCTGCGCGTATCCTATAACGCCACAGTTGTGCAGCAATTAGTGAGTTTGCAAACCGGACTGGCAGGGTCGCAATCATTTGCAATTTTACTGGACGAACATTACATTCACCTAGCCCACGGTATCAGACCGGCATCCACTTTTAAATCGGTTGTGCCGTTAAAGCCGGCTTTATTCAAACAATTGCAAGCAGAAAAACGGCTACCCAATTTGTCGTCGGCAGATGAACTATCAACCAACCTACCAGACTTTGAAAAAGGTTTAAAAAACGCCTCCACTCAGCCTTATTTCAAAACTCAACTGACAGGAACTGGCGATCAAATCAACTCAATCGCAGTCACCCCACTCAAAACCCAACCCTGGCTTGCCGTCTTTGCCCAGCCACAGGCCGTCTTTCTTGCCCCTATTCAAGCCCAAACTCGCGTCGCATTACTGTTAGCTACCATCATTGCCGGTGCCGTCACAATTGTTGCATTCAGTATCGCACAACTATTGGCTAAACCGATTATTTACTTAACCAATAAAGTTTCTCAATTCACCGCCGGCAACATGGAAGTGCGGGTTCACATTCAAACAAAAGATGAAATTGGCCTACTTGCCGGTAGCTTTAATACAATGGCCGAGCAAGTTGGTAAACTTCTACGCGGACTAGAACAACGTACAACAGAACTCAAAGAAGCTGTCAACCAATTGCAAGGCGAAATGGGCGAACGAGTTCATGCCCAAGAAGCTCTTCGCAAGGCAAACGAAGAGCTAGAATTTCGAGTAGAAGAACGTACAGCAGAATTAAGAGAAACCAATGATCAATTGCAAGCAGAAATTGCCGAACGCCAACGAGCAGAAGAAGAACTTAGAAAATCTCAGCAAAGACTTTCACTACTTTTTCAGCAAACCCCAGTCGCGGTCATTGAATGGAATACAGATTTTGAAATAACTGCTTGGAACCCAGCCGCAGAATCAATTTTTGGATACAGTAAAAATGAAGTGATGGGTCGTCATGCAGCCGACTTACTCGTTCAAGAAAGCGTTAGAACTCGGGTCAAGAAAATTCAACAAGCCCTTTTAGCCCGAGCCGGCGGCACTCGCAGCACCAACGAAAATATCACCAAAGATGGAAGAATTATTACCTGTGAGTGGTACAATACGCCCCTAATTGACGACAGCGGAAAAACCATCGGAGTCGCTGCTGTTGCTGTAGACATTACCGAGCGAAAACAAGCCGAAGAAGCATTACAGCAAGCCGAAGAAAGATATCGCACTATCTTTGAAAACGCCACAGAAGGCATTTTTCAAACCACATCAGACGGACAATTTTTATCAGCAAATCCAGCCTTGGCTAGAATTTATGGCTACTCCTCTACAGAAGCACTCGTTGAAGATATCCGTGACATCAACCAGCAAATTTATATCGATGCAACCCGGCGTGCCGAATTTATTGCCGCAATTGAAAAAGACAACGCTGTCGCTGAATTTGAATCTCAGATTTATCGCAAAGATGGCAACATTATTTGGATTTCAGAGAACGCACGCACCGTTCGTGATCCCACCGGCAACCTGCTTTACTACGAAGGCACTGTTGTAGACATCACCTATCGCAAAGTAGCGCAAGAAGCCCTGCGTTATCAACAGGAACAATCAGAACTTCTCCTGCTGAATATTTTGCCAGAACCGATCGCTCAGCGCCTAAAACTGCATCCTAGAACCATTGCCGACAGCTTCGAGGAAGTCACCGTTCTATTTGCCGATATTGTAGGCTTCACCCAACTTTCTGCTCGAATTTCTCCCACCGAAATCGTCGAGTTACTTAACCAAATTTTCTCAGCATTTGACCATCTAGCTGAAAAGCACGGGTTAGAGAAAATTAAAACAATTGGGGATGCTTACATGGTCGTCGGTGGTTTGCCGGTGCCCCAAAATGATCATGCTGAAGCGGTTGCCGAAATGGCATTAGATATGATGCAGGCTATTATTAAATTTAACGCCCGCACCGGCGAAGCACTTGAAATCCGGGTTGGCATCAGCACCGGACCCGTAGTTGCCGGCGTCATCGGACTCAAAAAATTCATCTACGACTTGTGGGGAGACACCGTCAATACCGCCAGCCGCATGGAGTCTCAGGGCATTCCCGGTGCCATTCAAGTCACAGCCGGCACCTACGAGCGTTTGCGCGATAAATATCACTTTCAAAAACGAGACCCGATCCAAGTTAAAGGTAAAGGAGAAATGACAACCTATCTGCTCACAGGAAGACATCTAGAATCCTAGGCATTAACCATCATCTCCCCCATGTCCCTACCTTTAGGTTGGCGCAGCTATGCCCCATGCCCCTCTCTCTACAAATCCGCAGACTGAGTGTCAGCTGTGTTACCATCTGTGAAAAATCTTCTCGCTATATCGATATATCAATGGGCAAGGTTCTAGTCCTTAACGCCTCCTACGAACCGCTGAACATCACCAGCTGGCGACGTGCGGTCGTTTTGTTGCTCAAGGGTAAAGCGGAACAAGTCGAACACAACGGCAAGTACCTCTATGCCGAATTCCCGCTGCCAACGGTAATTCGGCTACGTTACTACGTCCGGGTTCCTTACAAGGAAATTCCCCTAACCCGCCGAAATATCCTCCATCGGGACAGTCACTCCTGTCAATACTGCGGTTACACTGGTGATGATTTAACGCTCGACCATGTGATACCGCGTTCACGGGGGGGCGGTGATAGTTGGGAAAACATCGTAACAGCTTGCGTGCGATGTAATGTCAGAAAAGGCAATCGCACCCCAAAAGAAGCCAATATGTTTTTGGAGTATCCGCCGCGTCAACCGTACAGCAGTCTCTACTTCGAGGTCAGCAAATACCTAAAAACCGGCTTGCATGATGAATGGCAAAAATATGTGATTGGTAGCAGCTAAGCCCCCAGCATTGAATGAAATGCGGGGGCTTTTTGCATGGGCTATCGGCGAACTCTGCTGTGCGGCGAGAGTTCGCCGATAATCTATGTGCCGGCATCTGTCGAGTGGCAGCACCAAAGCGCCCTTTGGGGTGTTTTAATCGCCCAGGCACAGTTCGCTATTCTCCATGCCGGCAGACGTATTCCCCCATCCTATTTTTTTTGTCAAGATTAGAAAGTAGCAGATTCAATTGAGCAACGGTCGGCAGCATAGCTTGGAAGCAGTCGAGCCACGACTGGTATAAAATTTTTTTGCTTCGCACAAGCAAATCCTCTTCTTCAGCCTAGAAATTGTCGGCTGCAAACAAAAAACCCGTACCCAAAAGATGCAGACTAAAGTTCTGTGTCAGTTTAATAAAAAAAATTGAGGAGCCAGTGACCTACTCAGGTGGAGAACCCAACAATAATCTGGGTCAGCAAGACGTTGCGGTGATCATACCGCCCGCAGTGTCTAACGGCCTTGCGAAAACGCCGGCTCAGTTCCTAGAAAAGAAAGTGGAAGCCTTTCGCCAAACCCTAGAACGGCATAGAGGCCAGCGCCAGTTGGTGATTTTACAGGATTTCCCTGACCCAGACGCCCTTTCGGGTGCTTGGGCGTACCAGTTAATCGCCCAGCAATATGACATTCACTGTGACATTGTCTACGCCGGCGCTCTCAGCCATCAAGAAAACATCGCCCTAGTCAAACTCACAGGGTTGCCGGTGCAGCGCTTTCCAGTTGAAACCGCTAAAAATAAAAATTTATCGATATATGACGGTTGCGTTTTGATCGATAACCAAGGCACTACCAGCGGATTAACCCAGCTGGTACTGTCAGCCGGCATCCCCATGACCGTCGTTATCGACCATCACAGTTTGCAGGCCGATCTTAAACCAGAATTTCTGGATATTCGCCCTTCCACACGAGCAACCGCAACAATTTTGACCCATTATCTCCAAGCCGGTTTGCTCAAGCTTGATAGCAGCATTGCGGATCATGTCAAGTGTGCCACCGCTTTAATGCACGGGTTGCGGTCTGATACCGGCGGCATGAGACTTGCTCAAGAAGAGGATTTCTTAGCAGCCGCCTACCTCAGCCGCTTTTATGACGCCCAGTTGCTCAGTGCAGTGCTCCAGGCATCTCGCTCTAAACGGGTGATGGATGTCATAGAGCGCTCACTGCACAACCGTATTGTTCAAAATAACTTTTCTATTGCCGGTGTGGGCTACCTACGTTACGACGACAGAGATGCCATCCCCCAAGCTGCCGACTTTTTACTGACCGAAGAAAACGTCCATACTGCGGTCGTTTACGGGATTGTTCACGATGAGGACGAAGAACTCGAAGTCGTCACCGGCTCTCTGCGAACCGATAAAATTACCCTCGATCCTGACGAATTTATTAAAGAAGCTTTTGGCCAAGATGCCCACGGGCGCTTTTTTGGGGGTGGCAGAAGTCAGGCGGGAGGCTTTGAAATTCCGATGGGATTTCTCTCTGGCTGCAACGAAAATAAAGACTATGCCCGGATGAAGTGGGAAGTGTTTGATGCCCAAATCAAGCAAAAGCTGCTCAGGTTGGTCAGTCCCAAGGATGACTTGATCCAAACAGAATAGTTTTTTGTCTGTTGCCGGCTGTTTGGGCTTAGTTACCCCACATTTGAGGCTTCATGCCCCATCCTTAGATAACATCCTCTCTACCCGCGCCCATATCTGACGATCCATGACCGCAAAACTCTACTTTATCCGTCACGGCATTGCAGTAGACCCGCAAGACTGCGATCGCGACGAAGAACGCCCGCTCACAGAAGAAGGCCATCGCAAAACCAAGCAGGTGGCTAAACGGCTACACCAGATGGATATCGCGTTTGATTTAATACTCACCAGTCCCTTGGTGCGAGCTCGCCAAACCGCTGACATCCTGAAAACAGCCGATTTGTCTGGCAAAATCGAAGAATCAGAATTCCTGGCCCCGAATGGTGACATCAGCAGCTGGCTGGGTTGGTTAGACACCTGGCTGCGAGCCGGCGGCACTAGTTTAGCGCTGGTTGGTCATCAGCCGGATCTGGCAAATTGGGCTGAAATCTTGGTTTGGGGGGAAGCGCGAGAGGGACTCGTCCTCAAAAAAGCCGGCATCATCGGTTTAATGCTGCCAGACACTGGGCTGCCGGTGGGCCGGAGTTTGATGTTCTGGCTAACAGCGCCCAAGTTCTTACTGGTGTAGCCGGTGTTCAACAATTTATGTAAAACCAGGAACACCACCAGAGTTTCTGGTAAGTTAGCCTAATGATATTTCACTCAAGTAAAGAGTAGAGCTATGACTGCCGCCGGTGAATTAAAGATAGGGTTAGAATTTAAGCCCGGTTTAGAAGGGGTTCCCGTTACTCTATCCAGCATCAGCTATGTGGATGGACATAAAGGGGTGCTGGAGTATCGGGGTATTCCTATTGAAGAACTTGCAGAAAAAAGCACTTTTCTGGAAACTTCCTATTTATTAATCTGGGGTGAACTTCCTACCCAGGAAGAGTTAGAAGCCTTTGAGCATGAAATTCGCTACCACCGGCGCATCAAATATCGCATCCGGGATATGATGAAATGTTTTCCCGAAAGCGGTCACCCGATGGATGCCTTGCAAGCCTGTGCGGCTGCTCTTGGCTTGTTCTATTCCCGTCGCGCCTTAGATAACCCCGCTTATATCCGCGATGCAGTCGTGCGGCTGCTCGCTAAAATTCCTACGATGGTTGCAGCTTTCCAGCTCATGCGGAATGGGAACGACCCCGTCCAACCCCGCGATGACTTGGACTACTCAGCCAACTTTCTGTATATGCTGACTGAGCAGGAACCCGATCCTCTGGCAGCACGCGTGTTTGATGTTTGCCTCACCCTTCATGCAGAACACACGCTTAATGCTTCCACCTTCTCGGCACGAGTGACCGCATCTACCCTCACCGATCCTTACGCCGTGGTGGCTTCAGCAGTAGGAACCCTAGCAGGACCCTTGCATGGGGGCGCGAATGAAGAAGTGATCACAATGTTGGAAGAGATTGGTTCTGTAGACAATGTCCGTGCCTACGTTGAAGATTGTGTGCAGCGCAAGTCGAAAATTATGGGCTTTGGCCACCGAGTTTACAAAGTCAAAGATCCACGAGCCACAATTCTGCAACACCTCGCCGAACAGCTTTTTGAGAAGTTTGGCCACGACGATTATTATGATATCGCCGTCGCCTTGGAGAAAGCTGTCGAGGAAAAACTAGCCCATAAAGGCATTTATCCCAATGTGGATTTCTACTCTGGCCTGGTTTATCGCAAAATGGGCATTCCCATCGACTTGTTCACCCCGATTTTTGCGATCGCACGGGTTGCCGGCTGGTTAGCTCACTGGAAAGAACAGCTGGCGGAAAACCGGATCTACCGGCCTACCCAAATTTACACCGGCAATCATGCTGCTCCTTACGTTCCCATCGAAGAACGTTAGTTGAAGAAGAGGAAGCTGACTTGCTAAGTCTCACTTCGGGGGGCATTGCCATTTCTTAACAACAAAAGCCTTCAGCCTTTTCAGTCTGAAGGTTTTTTATAACCATTCTCACGACTGTTCAATCTAGGGTTTCAAACCCTAATGGCTCCTTATGACTCCTTGAGAACCACCCTTGCCGGTCTTGACGCTCAACAGATCACCCGTTTTAGAGGGGTTTGGGGGACGCAACCGTCCTCCAAAGGGGGGTTTGGGGGCTTCCCCCTAAGGTATTTCTGACTTTCCCCAATCTTTCATCCAATTGAGACCCGCTCTATATCAATATCAATTTTGGATGGTCGCTGTGATTGAATCAGATGTTTGAACAATGTTGGCCAATTCATAAAATAAATCTCTTAAAATAACCTAATTGCTCCAAAACGATAATCAATTATCTGGGGTATGAATAAGTAAAATGTCTCACTCTGAATTTTCTGGTGTAAACCGTCGAGCGATATACTAAGCAGTGGGGCGGTAAAAAATCTTCATAATCTATCATCTAAACGGGAAACATGAACCCAGGAATTGATCTGCAAGGAACTTTTATTCAGTCCCTCATAGATTTGGGGGTGCAGGCAGAGATCGCCCAAGTCCTTTGGTTGCCCCTGCCGATGGTGCTGATGCTGGTTGGGTCCACTGTAGGCGTGCTAGTGGCAGTCTGGCTAGAGCGAAAAATTTCAGCAGCAGCGCAACAGCGGATAGGCCCAGAATTTGCTGGCCCTCTTGGCGTGCTGCAACCCGTTGCTGATGGTCTAAAGCTGGTTTTCAAAGAGGATATTATTCCCGGCCAAGCTGACCCATTGCTGTTTACCCTAGGACCCATTATTGTCGTCATTCCAGTCTTTCTGTCCTACGTGATCGTACCCTTTGGACAGAATCTGGTAATTACAGATGTGGGAATGGCCGTATTTTTGTGGATTGCCCTGTCTAGCATTCAGCCCATTGGTTTGCTGATGTCAGGCTATGCCTCGAACAACAAATACGCCCTACTAGGTGGACTTCGCGCAGCAGCGCAGTCAATCAGCTATGAAATTCCCCTGGCGCTGTCGGTACTGGCGATCGCCATGATGTCCAATAGCCTCAGCACCATCGACATCGTGCAGCAGCAATCTGGCTATGGAATTATCGGCTGGAATGTCTGGCGTCAGCCGGTGGGTTTGCTGATCTTTTGGATTGCGGTTTTGGCAGAATGCGAACGCCTACCCTTTGACTTGCCAGAAGCCGAAGAAGAGTTGGTGGCGGGATACCAGACTGAGTATGCCGGCATGAAGTTCGCTCTGTATTATCTCGCTTCCTATGTGAACCTCGTGCTTTCTTCCCTGCTGGTGGCAGTGCTTTATTTGGGAGGATGGGATTTTCCGATTCCCCTGGGGATGCTAGCCGGCTGGTTAGGTGTCAGTGAAACAACTCCTTGGGTACAGATGATTACCGCAACCCTGGGAATCACAATGACCCTGCTAAAAGCTTATTTCTTTGTCTTCCTAGCCATCCTGCTGCGCTGGACTGTCCCACGCGTCCGCATTGACCAGCTGCTCGATCTGGGCTGGAAGTTCCTGTTGCCGGTGGCGCTGGTAAACCTGCTGCTCACTGCAGCACTGAAGCTGGCATTTCCCTTTGCTTTCGGCGGTTAACCGGCACTCAGTTTTTTGGGGAGGATTATTGAAGCGGCAATGATCTGCTAAACCCTCCCCAAAATTAAGGCTCAAACAACTGAAAGCTCATCGCTAACCGCTCAGAAAAAGCAAATCGCTTAAAACCTGAAAAGACAGATTGAGAACATCATGCTAAAGTTTCTTAACCAAGTCGGTAACTATACCAAAGAAGCGGTTCAAGCTGCGAAGTATATCGGTCAAGGACTGTCCGTTACCTTTGACCATATGCGCCGGCGTCCGGTTACAGTGCAGTATCCCTACGAAAAGCTCATCCCTTCGGAACGCTTCCGGGGGAGAATTCACTTTGAATTTGATAAGTGTATCTCCTGCGAAGTTTGCGTGCGGGTTTGCCCGATCAACTTGCCGGTGGTGGATTGGACATTTATTAAGGAAAGCAAAAAGAAACAGCTCAAGCACTACAGCATTGACTTCGGCGTTTGTATCTTTTGTGGCAACTGTGTGGAATATTGCCCCACGAACTGTCTGTCTATGACAGAAGAATATGAACTGGCAACCTATGACCGGCACGAGTTGAACTTTGACAACGTCGCCCTCGGACGGCTGCCTTACAAAGTCACAGATGACCCAATGGTGACGCCTCTGCGAGAATTCGCCTACCTGCCCAAAGGGGTAGACAGTGCCCACGACTTGCCGGCAAATGCCCGTCGTGCCGGTAAGCGTCCAGAGGAAATTCTTGAGGAAATGGAAAAATAAGGTCTGGGGGCTAGCGGCTACAGCAACCCTCAACTAGCAACTAGCCACTGGCAACTGACAACTGACAAAGGACAAAACAGTGAATATAGCAGAAGGCGTTCAGATTGTTTCTTTTGGCCTGCTGGCTGTGATGATGATTGGAGCGGCATTAGGTGTGGTGCTACTCTCCAATATTGTTTACTCAGCCTTTTTGTTGGGCGGTGTATTTATCAGCATTGCAGGGTTGTACCTGTTGCTGAACGCCGATTTTGTGGCGGCGGCGCAGGTGCTAATCTACGTGGGTGCGGTTAACGTTTTGATTCTGTTTGCCATCATGTTGGTAAACAAGCGTGAAGATTTTGTCTACCTTCCCAATGCGTGGATACGCCGGGGGGCAACCGCACTCGTATGTGCCGGCCTATTTGCACTCTTGGGTACGATGGTTGTCACCACTCCTTGGGCGATTTCCACGGCAACCGCAGCCGGTGGAACCTCCATTGTGGTCATTGGAGAGCATTTCTTTACCGACTTTTTACTGCCCTTTGAGTTAGCATCCGTATTGCTGCTCATCGCAATGGTCGGCGCGATCATTTTAGCGCGGCGGGAGTTCTTGCCCGATCCAGGGTCCAACCAGTTAGCTAAGCCGCCGGTGTTGACGCTGCCAGAACGTCCTCGTGAACTGGCTTCAACAGCGGGAGATAGCACTCAGGGTTCCCCCACTCCCCTCAGTAAATAAGAGAAACTTAGGCTACAGCAGTTTTGATTGATAGAGAGTAACCGGATTCATGCAACTGCAACTCCAGTATTTCCTATTATTAGCGGCAGCACTTTTCTGCATTGGCATTTTTGGATTAATTACCAGCCGAAATGCAGTACGAGTGCTGATGTCCATTGAGTTGCTGCTTAATGCTGTCAATCTCAATTTAATGGGTTTTTCCAACTTTATAGACCCGCAAGAGATCAAAGGACAAGTGTTTTCCGTGTTTGTGCTGACAGTGGCTGCAGCCGAAGCCGCAGTCGGTCTGGCAATTGTTCTTGCTATCTATCGCAACCGCGATACGGTGGATATGGAACAGTTTAATTTGTTGAAGTGGTGACAAATAAGGTTAGATTTTTAACCGCAAATAAACGCAGATAAATGCAGATAATTATCTTATATATCTGTGTTTATCTGTGTCCATCTGTGGTTAAAAAATCTAAAATTTAAACTTTAAAATCGCAAAACGTGCAACTCAAGCAGGTCATTATCGCACATAAGGCGGGAGACGATGGGAGTCGGCGTGTGGCAGAACAATGCGCCCGACAGCTAGAAAGTCGCGGTTGTCATGTTTTGATGGGTCCCAGTGGGGCAAAGGATAATCCTTACCCGGTTTTTTTAGCCTCTGCCACCTCACCAATTGATTTGGCCCTCGTCTTAGGGGGAGATGGCACTGCATTGGCAGCCGCAAGGCAACTGGCAACCGATGGCATCCCAATTTTGGCCGTAAATGTAGGGGGCCATTTAGGTTTTTTGACCGAACCGACCGAGTTATTTCAACCAAGTGAACAGGTTTGGGATCGCTTGCTTGAGGATCGTTATGCGGTTCAGCGGCGGATGATGCTGCAAGCGATGATATTTGAAGGCAATCGCACAAATCTCGAACCGGCTAGTGAGCGCTTTCTCGCACTCAATGAGATGTGTGTCAAACCGGCTTCCGTTGATCGGATGCCCACCTCTATTCTAGAAATGGAAGTGGATGGGGAAGTGGTGGATCAATACCAGGGAGATGGGTTAATTGTGGCCACTCCCACCGGCTCCACCTGCTACACGGCATCAGCCAATGGCCCGATTATGCACGATGGCATGGAAGCGATTGCAGTGACGCCTATCTGCCCTCTTAGTCTTTCCAGCCGGCCAATTGTTTTGCCTCCGGGTTCTGTCGTTAGCATTTGGCCGCTGCAAGACCGCGATCTGAACACAAAGCTTTGGATGGATGGCGTGCTAGCCACTTCTATTTGGCCTGGACAGCGGGTTGATGTGCGGATGGCTGACTGTCAGGCAAAGTTTATTATTCTTCGGGAAAATTACTCTTACTATCAAACATTGCGGGAAAAACTTCAGTGGGCCGGCGCGCGGATTCGCTATAGTAACAATCACCGCAATTAAAATCTTTGTTATTATTACTACAAAAGTTTTTATTTTGAACAATAAAAAACCCGCTTAAAAAAAACGGGTTGACAATTGAGCCGCAGTGATCTAACTTCAGGAGCTAATATTTTTCACTTGGTAGCCGGCAAGGCTTTCAAACGAAGCGAGCGATCAGAAGTTTGAAAGGTGTACGGAATCCCTAACTCATTGCAGAAATCAGCGATTAAAACGTAGGTAGAATTCTCAATAATGATGCCTTGCATGAATGGCTGAACTGGGAAGTCTTGATCGCTAATCGTTTCACCTTGTGCATCTTGAGGCCGGTTGAGATAAATATCGATAACCGGATAACCCAAGATTAAAGGAGAATTCGCTAAATACTTAGCTTTCAGAGTATTCGCTTGCAAATTAACGTAACGGAATTTTTGATTAAAAGTTATAGAAAAGCCATAAGCTGCGGTAAGTTTTGAAAGTTGCACGTAGCAACGATTGTCTGACAGAAGATAGCCGGTAGCAATTAACTGAGAACCTAAATAAATTGGACATTCATTTTTTTTGTCACTGGTAGGCGGCTTGACAATAACTTCTGGAACCGCCATTTTAACTAAGTAGTTCTTAATTTTATTTCGTAAAATTAATCCTCCCTCCCCTTCTCGATCTGAAGGCTTTAATTGCCACAAATCCCAGCGCTCAACAAATCCCCCCGGCCAGCCATCAAACCAAGAAGAAGGGCCGTAATTTTCGTGAGGCAAACCCAACTGGCGGGCTTTCTCCATATATTCCTCAGCTTGAGGCGTTGAAGTTGGGAAGCGCAACCCGGAAACTTGCTTGGCTTTTTCGATGGGGCAATCTCGATTGGCTGCCGCTTCTGCGTGAGTCATGACGCGATAGATATTGATATCTTCTGGCTGCCAACCAAGTTTAAAAGCGAGTTGGGCAGTTTCTTTGCACATATTTTCGATTTGAATAGCTGTAGGGGGAGAAGTCCAACCGGCTGTGCCCATACAAGATACAGCTAATGCCACAGATTCTAGATTGCGACCGGCTGTATGGTAATTAAGGGCTTGATCGTAGCCAGTTAAATGTTTAACCGTGCCATTTCCTAAAATTACTGTGTGATAGTGACCGGGTTGCGCCCAATCATAAGGGGTGGCTGTCCAGTGTAGGTAAATTTTTTTGATGATTTGAGCCATTGCAGCGTTTGCCTTTGGTTAATTGGGACTTGAACTCTATTAAGCCTAATTTTAGTGAGCAATTTTAGACACCGGCATCCTTCCTAGGATGGCAGATTGCAGGCATCTTCTTGCACCTGTTGCCCAGAAGAGTATAATCCTGACGCATTGCCCAGCCGGCTCACAGCCTCTTGATTTGCTTGGTTATCGGGCTTGCCGGCGCAAAAAATGCCGGTTGCTAACAAGAATCATTAAAAACTAACAAAGCAACAGCCGGCAGCACAGAGGATTCCTACCGTAACAATTACAGAATAATACTTCAGGTAAGATTAAGCGCGGAATGTTGATAAATTTGCCGCTTTTGGCCCTTTTTTCCGCTGTTTTGCACATCTGCCGCTGTGGTTTCCGGGGTTGTGTGGGGAAAACCGGCTGGTATTTAAGACGTCACCATCGGGCTTCTTTGAATGGCCAAATGGCAGAGTTTTAACAACGCATTCGGGTGCCGGTGGGCATTATTGCTCAATTTAGCCGATTGAGTTAATGGGAATGTAAGTATTTCATGTCATAATCTACCAAAAAAGCGCTGGGGTGCTCCGTTATGATCGGACAACTTTTAGATAGACGTTATAGAATCACTGAAGTTATCGGTTCAGCGGAATTTGGACAAACCTATCTGGCAAAAGATACGCGCCGTCCAGGGCACCCAGAATGTTTTGTCAAGCATCTGAAGCCTTCGAGTAATGATCCACAGATGCTCGAAACAACCCGACGCCTATTTGACAAAGAAGCGGAAATTCTTGAAAAATTAGGTCAGCACGACCAAATTCCTCAGTTATTTGCTTATTTTGAGGAAAATAAAGAATTTTATTTGGTAGAAGAATTCGTTCCTGGTCACTCCCTAGGAAATGAAATTTTGACCGGGCAACCACTCACTGAAAACCAAGTTGTCAGCATCTTGACAGAGGTGTTAGAGATTTTGGTCTTTGTGCATGGGCATAGCGTGATTCACCGGGACATTAAACCCAGCAATTTAATCCGCCGGCATCCAGACAATAAGTTAGTTTTGATTGATTTTGGCGCAGTTAAAGAAATCGGCAGTCAATTTTCCCAGCGCCAGATGCCGCCGACGATGCGGATTGGCACTTTAGAATATATGCCGGTGGAACAATTTCAATACAATCCTCAATTGAATAGCGATCTTTATGCGTTGGGAATGATTGCGATTCAAGGACTCACCGGCTTACCAATTTACGACTTACCAAAACTCAGAGATAATCTTAATCCGAATAAAGGAGAACTTTCTTGGCGACACTTGGCGCTAGTCAGTGTGGAACTCGCAGATATTTTAGATAAAATGGTGCGTTATGACTACCGGCAGCGTTACCAGTCAGCAACGGAAGTTTTGGCCGATCTTATCAAAATTACGGATCGGTCGGGAATTCATGTTCCTAAGCTCACAATTTATCGTGAAGAAGTTGAACGCCGTGCTAGCAGTCGCGGTGAAATTTCTGTGGTTGGTCGAAGCATATTAGATGCCCTTCGTAGTAGTTTAGAATTGCCCTCAGAAGACGCTGAAGACATTGAAGAAGAAGTTTTAAAACCTTATCAAGATTATAAGCAGAAATCCCAGAGATATCAGCAAGCATTAACGGAAGCGATGAACCAGGAATATCCCCTCAGCCAGGATACTCGTGATGAGTTAAAACGCTTGCAGCAAGTTTTAGGACTCAGAGATGAAGATATTGCTAAAATTGAAGAGAAAGTTCCGACTAATTTTCCTCGATTTACTCGATTCAAGTTACCCCAGCGTCTGCCGAATTTAGGAAAAAAAGATCCGCGATTAATTGGATCTGTTATCGGGGCAATGCTGGCTTTTTTTGCATTAATTTATGCAGGAGTTAAATTACAACAGTTTTTTCAGCGACAGCAGCAAGAAACCAGCAAGCTGACTGCCTTGAATGCGTTTTATAAAGAAGGTAACTACGACAGTTGTATTAAAGAAGCCAGCAATGTTAGCCAAAGTTCAAATCAGTATCAACCGACTCAAAATCTTCTCAAACAATGTCAGGCCGGTTTAAATTGGAAAAACGTTCAATTTCAGACATTAACCGGGCATTCAGATGCAGTTGGCGTTGTTACCTTTAACCCGAATAGTACGATTCTGGCAAGTGGAAGCAAAGATAAAACCATAAAACTTTGGGATGTGACAGCCGGCAAACTTAATCGCACATTAGAAGGAGATTCATCAGCCGTTTGGGCAATGGCTTTTAGTCCCGACAGCACACAACTCGCAACCGGCAGTTTTTTCTGGAGAGTTTTGCTGTGGAATTTAAATAGCGAGGAATTAATTCGCACTGTTGAGCATGATGCAGCGGTTTGGACGGTTGCGATTAGTCCGAATGGCAAAACTCTTGTAAGTGGCAGTGAAGACAAGAAAATTAAAGTTTGGAACCTGGAAACAGGAAAACGAATTTATACACTCTCAGATCATTCTGATTATGTCTATTCCGTGGTAATCAGCCGCGATGGTAAAACGCTTGTCAGTGGCAGTAAAGACGCAACCGTTAAGATTTGGGAATTAGGGACAGGATCGCTCATTGACACGCTTGCCGGTCATTCTGGAGACGTGAGATCAGTAGCCATTAGCCCAGATAGCCAAACAATTGTGAGCGGCAGTTATGATAATACAATTAAAGTTTGGAAGCAGGAAACTGGAGAATTAATTCGCACGCTAGAGGGGCATTCAGATGATGTGGTTTCTGTGGCAATAAGTCCTGATGGCAAGATAATAGCGAGTGCAAGTAAGGATAAAGCGATTAAACTTTGGAATCTCGCAACAGGAGAAGTTCTTAATACTTTATCCGGGCATTCTGACGAAGTTTATTCAGTTGCCTTCAGTTCTGACGGAAAGATGCTGGCTAGCGCCGGCAAAGATAATATCATTAAACTCTGGCGACGATAAGCGATCTAGGCCGGCAGAAAAACGCAGTTGAGATCAAAGACAGTCCAATATTCATCCATCACAACCGTTAACCGATCTGTATTTATCTGTGGTTAAAGAACCTGTTAACCAAAAGTCTGCCGTAAAAGCCAGACAAACCCCAGCCGGCTCAAGAACTGGCACTCGAAGCCTAGAATCGTTGCCGGCAAGGCGATTGAGACATTTGGAAAAAAACTTTTCAAAGCCGGCGACTTTCATGTATAATAGAAACTCCAAGCGGATGTGGCGGAATTGGTATACGCGCACGTTTGAGGGGCGTGTGGCTTTGCCTTGCGAGTTCGAGTCTCGCCATCCGCATATTAAGCTAAAGGCACTGTGTTCAACGGTGCCTTTACTTTTTGGTAGTCGGTGCTGGCCTATTTTCTAGAGTTTTTGCAAATGGGTCAGTTTAATTAAACACAAGCTCGGATGTTGGTTAGATTCACGGTTGGCTTGTGTTCTACCGATCAGGGTAAGTGATTCACTTGATAGCCTGATGAGTGGCTTGGCTGCTTAAATTAATGTTTGATTAACGACAGATGCACACAGATAATTTATCTCCAGCATCTGAGTTTTACAGGTATCTAAGTGAAAGGATTTATTGGGCGCAACGCAATAAAGGTTCGTTAGAGTTAGCTTGATTTTGAGTTGAAGGCTAATTTTTGTAGCCGGCTTTACTGAGGCGGCACGTTTTCTCTGCCTTATTCTAGCGGATACGGTTCCTGTGTTTCACGACATTCGAGGATCGCTCTTACCTAAGGCAGATGAGCGAATTTTCTATTTCAGCTATTGTGTTAGGCAAAGATACGTTCAAAATTAGCGCGATTCGCTGACTTGACGTTAATTTCTATACCAATCCTAACCAGTCTAAATAATTTAAAAATTGTGTAGGTTGACCAAAAAAGCTTAACCTCATGCAATAACCTGACTCTTGCAAGTTCACGCTCGCAGGTGTTCTCAAAAGAACAGTTGAAAGGAGAAAAACTTTGAAGAGACAGGTTGAATGGAGATATTTGCAGGAAGCACAAAATGGTGATAAACCCACCTCTACAGGGACAATTGCGCCTATCCCAGACCACCCAAACACAGGAAGCATCTCAAATGCTGTTACAAGAAGGTAGGAGAAGAGTTCAAATCGAAGGAATCTCGCCAGAGATTGACTGTGGTCGCTTCCCCATCAAACGGACAATCGGCGAAGGAGTCAACGTTGAGGTAGATATGTTCGGCGATGGTCACGATGCGATCGCCGGACTCATTCTCTACCGAAAGGAAGAGTCTCCCGAATGGTTGGAAGCCCCACTCACCCCTCTAGTTAACGATCGCTGGCAAGGAAGCTTCACCGTTACTGAAATTGGGCGTTACCTTTACACCATCACCGGCTGGGTTGACCATTTTCTTTCCTGGCGAAAAGGCATGGCGAAGAAACTCGAAGCCAAACAAGACGTCGCCGTAGACTTACTAATTGGGGCGGAACTCGTTGAAGAAGCCAGTCTGAGGGCCGGCGGCGATGAGCGATCCCAACTGCAAACCTGGGCGCAAACCCTACGTTCCATTGAAAGAGAAGACTTTCCCATTTTAGAGGAAAAAGTCCTTTCCCAAGACTTGGCCGGCTTAATGACCAAGTATCCAGACCGGAAATTTGCCACCACCTACGAAAAAGAACTCGCTATCGTCGTAGATCGGGAAAAAGCCCGATTCAGCACTTGGTACGAACTGTTTCCGCGTTCCTGCGGCGAACCCGGAAAACATGGCACTTTTAAAGACGTTGAAGCCCGACTTCCCTACATTGCCGAACTGGGTTTTGATGTACTTTACTTGCCACCCATTCATCCCATTGGTGTCACCTTTCGTAAAGGTAAAAATAACACCGTTGTTGCCGAACCTGGAGATGTGGGAGTCCCGTGGGGAATTGGTTCCCTCGAAGGTGGACACAAAGCCATTCATCCCGAATTAGGTACAATGGCAGACTTTCATGAGTTTGTCGCCAAAGCCGGTGAATATGGAATTGAAATAGCATTGGATCTTGCGTATCAATGTTCTCCCGATCACCCCTATGCAAAAGAGAATCCCCAGTGGTTCCGCAGCCGGCCTGATGGCACAATTCAACACGCCGAAAACCCTCCGAAAAAGTATCAAGATATTTATCCCATTGAATTTGAAAGCGAAGACTGGCAAAACCTTTGGGAAGAATTAAAAAGTGTTGTTTTGTTTTGGGTTGATCAGGGAATCAAAATTTTTCGGGTAGATAACCCGCACACCAAAGCCTTTCCCTTTTGGGAGTGGATGATTGGGGAAGTTAAACGAGATTATCCTGATGTTCTATTCTTAGCCGAAGCCTTTACTCGACCCAAGGTCATGTCTCGCTTGGCGAAGTCAGGATTTACCCAGTCTTACACTTATTTCACTTGGCGTAATACCAAGTGGGAACTGACCGAATATTTCAAGGAATTAACCTCCTATCCAGCCCGCGATATTTTTCGACCCAATGTGTGGCCGAATACGCCAGATATTTTACCCGAATATCTTCAGCATGGCGGTAGGCCGGCATTTATGATTCGGTTTGTCTTAGCCGCTACATTAGCTGCAACCTATGGGATTTACGGGCCGTCTTATGAAGTTTGCGACAACCGGCCCTTAAAACCAGGCGGCGAAGAATATCTCCACTCTGAGAAATATCAAATCCGGGAATGGGATTTAAACAGTCCTTACAGCATTAAAGACTTAATCGCACGGGTGAACCGCATCCGCCGAGAACATCCAGCCTTGCAAAGTAACAACAGTCTCAGATTCCATCACGTCGATAACGAAGAGATTATTTGTTATAGCAAACAAGCTGAAGATTCTCACGATTTAATTTTAGTGGTTGTTAACCTCAGTCCCTACCACAAGCAAAGCGGCTGGCTTCAGTTGCCCTTGCAATCTCTAGGGTTACAACCTGATCGGCCTTACCAACTTTATGATCTGCTCAACGATGCCCAGTACACTTGGCGGGGTGAATATAACTATGTTGAAATCAACCCCCATGTAACTCCCGGTCATATTTTCCGCGTTGAACAGAAGTAGGGGCGAGTTTCATGGGTTCAGCCGGCAAAAACCATGAATGCGTTCAATCCCAAGCCCGTCTTCAGGAATGTTGGATTGAGAAAATCTCAAACCAAATAAATATATCTGAACGGAAAATTGAGATATATTTCTTGAGACTAAAATCAGACCAAATGCGTATTTCCCTTGGCGGTTGAACCCACCCCCCAAGCTACTGCAACATATCACCAGAAAGTAAAAAATTAAAACCTACTCCATGCAAAACTCGATTTTGAAAGACGATGCCCTCTGGTTTAAGAACGCCATCATCTACGAAGTGCCGGTTCGTGCCTTTGCGGACAGTAATGGGGACGGGATCGGAGACTTTCGTGGACTCACGGAAAAACTTGATTATCTGCAAGATTTAGGCGTCACAGCCCTGTGGCTGCTGCCCTTCTTTCCTTCTCCCCTCAAAGATGATGGCTACGATATTGCAGACTACACCAGTGTCAACCCGATCTATGGCACCTTAGAAGACTTTAAAGACTTCTTAGAAGCCGCCCATCAGCGGGGTATCCGAGTCATTATCGAGTTAATTGTTAACCATACATCCGACCAGCATCCTTGGTTTCAACGGGCACGGAGATCACCAAAAGGCAGCCCGGAACGAGATTTTTATGTCTGGAGTGATACCCCAGAAAAATACCAAGAAGCGCGGATTATTTTTCAGGATTTTGAGACTTCTAATTGGGCGTGGGACCCACTCGCCAAAGCTTACTTCTGGCATCGCTTTTACTCGCATCAGCCGGATCTAAATTACGACAATCCCGCAGTGCGCCAAGCAGTGATCTCGGTACTTGATTTTTGGTTAGCATTGGGCGTAGATGGACTGCGAATGGATGCGGTGCCTTACCTGTATGAACGGGAGGGAACGAACTGCGAGAACCTGCCAGAAACTCACGTCTTTTTGAAACAGCTACGCAAGCACGTAGACGAGAAGTTTCCTAACCGGATGCTTCTTGCTGAGGCGAACCAGTGGCCTGAAGATGCGGCCCAATATTATGGCGCTGGGGATGAGTGCCATATGAACTTCCATTTTCCCCTGATGCCTCGTTTGTTCATGTCGCTGCGGATGGAGGATAGCTTCCCAATTTCCGATATTTTGCAGCAAACACCGACCATTCCCGATAACTGCCAGTGGGGATTATTTCTTCGCAACCACGACGAACTGACGCTGGAAATGGTTAGCGATGAAGACCGGGATTATATGTATCGGGTTTATGCCCAAGATCCGGAGATGCGGGTTAATTTAGGCATCCGCCGGCGCTTAGCACCGCTATTGGGAAACGATCGCCGGCAGATTGAATTGCTCAACAGTTTGCTACTGTCTCTGCCTGGTACGCCGGTGCTTTACTACGGCGATGAAATTGGCATGGGAGATAACGTTTATGTTGGGGATCGCAATGGCGTTCGCACACCAATGCAGTGGAGTGCAGATCGTAACGCCGGCTTCAGTCGCGGCAATCCCCACAAGCTTTATTTACCCGTGATTGTTGAGTCGGAATACCATTACGAGGCGATTAACGTTGAGGCGCAACGGGCGAACCCTAACTCGTTGTGGTATTCAATGAAACGCCTAATGGCAACCCGTAAGCGCTTCCAGGCATTAGGCAAAGGCACCTTTGAATTACTGCACCCGGAGAACCGCAAAGTTCTTGCCTTTACGCGCACTTACAACGGCGAACACATTTTAGTTGTGGCGAATTTGTCCCGGTTTGTGCAAACGGTGGAATTAGATTTGTCCGCCTTTAGAGGCATGATGCCGGTGGAAATTTTTGGTCGCACTCAGTTCCCCAGTATTGGCGAGTCACCCTATTTCTTGAGTGTTGGGCCATACACGTTCTACTGGTTTACGCTTCAGATGCAACTGAGCGAACTACAGCCGGCAAAACCGACTGCAGAACTGCCGATGTTAGCAGTCAGCGGTCAATGGCAAAACGTGTTTTCCCAAGCCCAGGTTAAAGGAACATTAGAGTCAATTCTGCCTAATTATCTCTTGACTTGTCGCTGGTTTGGCGGCAAAGCCCGGATTGTACAATCGACCCATATCGGTGAAGTGATACCCATATCCTACAAGGATATGGAAGCTCAGCTAGTTTGGTTGCAGGTTGACTACACCCAAGGCGACCCTCAAACCTACCTGCTGCTTCTGGCCTACGCAGAAGGTGAGCAAGCGGCATTGATCCATGCAGAGATGCCTCAAGCCGTTGTAGCCCGTCTTCAGCTTGCCGGCAAAGAGTTACCAGGCATACTCTTCGATGCCGTAGTTGATAAGAGTTTCTTGAGTTTCCCACTGGAGGCAATTGCTCAAAATCAAGCTTACAAAGGCAAGGCAGGGCAATTAGTTGCCACGGCGACAGATATCTTCCAGCAGATCAAAGAAGATGCTTCTAACCTGGAGCCGGCCTTGGTTAAGGGCGAACAGAGCAATACTTCGGTGATTTATGGGGATGGCTTTATCTTGAAACTCTTCCGCAAACTGGAAGAGGGGATCAACCCGGATCTAGAGATTGGCCTATTCCTGGGTGCAAAAAAACGCCTGGAACACTTTGCTTCCATTGCTGGATCGCTAGAGTATCGCCGGCCTAAAGCTGAACCGATGACTGTGGGAATCTTGCAAGAGTTCATTCTCGATACCCGTAGCAGTTGGGAGTACACTCTCGATACTCTGCGCGACTACTTTGATCGCGTTACGGTGCAGCAGACGGAGATCGCCGAGATTCCTATCCCCTCCGAATCTCTGCTAGATTTGCAGGCGCTGGAAATTCCGGAATTGGCGGCTCAAACCATTGGTTCTTACCTGGCAAGCGCTCAGCTTTTAGGGCAGCGCACCGCTGAACTGCATATCGCGCTAGCTTCCGACGCAGAGAATCCCGATTTTGCCCCAGAAGCGTTTTCAACCTTCTACCAGCGCTCGATCTATCAATCTGCACGTAACCTAACCGGCCAAGTTTTGCTGTTGTTGAAAAACCGGCTGAAAACACTTTCACCTGAATCCCAGAAGTTGGGGCACACAGTTCTCGAACGTCAAGAACAGCTAATGGGGCGCTACCAGTTAGTCCTCAACCAAAAAATTACGGCCAAGCGCACCCGCTGTCACGGGGACTATCATTTGGGGCAAGTGCTTTACACCGGCAAGGATTTTATCATCATTGACTTTGAAGGAGAGCCGGCTCGTAGTTTAAGTGAAAGGCGTATGAAGCGATCTCCCCTGCGAGATGTAGCGGGAATGCTGCAATCTTTTAACTACGCTGCCAATATGGGACTCCGCAATGAAGTTGAAAGCGGCATGATCCGTGAAGAAAATCTTCCCGTAATGGAGCAATGGGCGGAGTTTTGGTACACCTGGGTGAGTACGGCTTTCTTAAATAGCTATCTTACCATTGCTGGCAGTGACTCTTTCTTGCCAAAAACAAAAGCCGAGTTGCAAGTGCTTCTAGATGCCTATGTTTTGGAGAAAGTTATCTACGAATTAGGTTACGAACTTAACAATCGTCCTGACTGGGTACACATCCCACTGCGGCGTATTCTCCATCTGCATTAAAGGTACATTCTTCCACGTAGGTTGGGTTGATAACCCTCCATTCCGTTTCACTTCACCCAACATCTCTAATTGTTGTAAATGTTGGGTTGATCAACCCAACCTCCCCGTTTTAAGTGTTGGACGAATTACAAGGACTTATTTCTAGCAAGTTGATGAGCGAATTCACGTTTTGAAACAGTCGTAAATTTTTGAATGAATCATGACCTACCAATTAACAATTAACCAAGAACAACTGAAGGAAACGAACGGAAACGTTAGCCTGATAACCAATGATGACCTCTATCTTTTTAATGAAGGGTCACACTTTCACCTCTACGAAAAATTAGGCTCTCACCCCATCGTTGTTAATGGCGTTAGGGGCACCTATTTTGCCGTTTGGGCACCCAAT
This sequence comes from Microcoleus sp. FACHB-672, assembly GCF_014695725.1. Classification (NCBI taxonomy): domain Bacteria; kingdom Bacillati; phylum Cyanobacteriota; class Cyanophyceae; order Oscillatoriales; family Microcoleaceae; genus Microcoleus; species Microcoleus sp. FACHB-672. The sequence goes on from NZ_JACJOU010000019.1 coordinate 200,136, forward strand.
GCCGGCTACGTTGGTGTTAAAGGCGATTTCAACGGTTGGCAGGATGAGGGTTATGCTCTTTCCCGCAAAGGACAATCAGGAATTTGGGAAGGCTTTATTCCCGGAATGACCAAAGGTAGCCTCTACAAATACCGCATTATCAACCACGATAACGGCTATGCCGTGGACAAAGCCGACCCCTTTGCCAAATCTCAAGAAAGTCCGCCTCGGACAGCTTCTGTTGTTTGGGATACTGAATACAGCTGGCATGACAGCGAGTGGCTGGGTAAACGGGAACGCTTGCAAGCCCTTGATGCGCCCATGTCCATTTATGAAGTCCACTTGGGTTCTTGGATGCGAATCCCGGAAGAGGGAAATCGCTTTCTCACCTACCGGGAACTGGCCTCTAAATTGGCTGACTACGTTAACCGGCTCGGTTTCACCCACGTTGAATTGATGCCAATTACTGAGCATCCATTCTATGGTTCATGGGGATATCAAACCACCGGCTATTTCTCCCCAACGAGCCGGTATGGAACTCCCCAAGACTTCATGTATATGGTGGATTATCTTCACCAGCAAGGCATTGGGGTGATTTTGGATTGGGTGCCTTCCCACTTCCCCACCGATTTGCATGGATTGAATTATTTTGATGGCACCAACCTTTACGAACACTCTGATCCCCGCCAAGGCTTCCATCCCGACTGGCAGAGTAGTATTTTTAACTATGGCCGGCATGAAGTCCGTAGTTTTCTAATCAGCAGTGCTTTCTTCTGGCTAGATAAGTGCCACATTGACGGACTGCGGGTAGATGCGGTGGCATCCATGTTGTATTTAGACTACTCCCGTAAAGACGGGGAATGGATTCCCAATGAACACGGCGGGCGGGAAAATTCACGGGCAATCGATTTCCTGCGCCGGTTTAATGCGGCAATTTATGAACACTTCCCCGGTGTGCAAACCATTGCGGAGGAGTCTACCGCTTGGGCAAAGGTTTCTCGTCCCCTTTATGATGGCGGTTTGGGATTTGGGCTGAAATGGGATATGGGCTGGATGCACGACACGCTCAGCTATATGTCCTGCGATCCGGTTTACCGCAAGCACCATCAGAATCAACTCACCTTCCGAATGGTCTACGCTTTTAATGAGAACTTTGTCTTGCCCCTTTCTCACGATGAAGTGGTTCATGGCAAAGGTTCACTCATCAATAAAATGCCGGGGGATGAATGGCAGAAGTTTGCGAATTTGCGCTTACTTTTTGGCTATATGTACGCCCAGGCAGCGAAGAAACTGATATTTATGGGCGGGGAATTCGGCCAGTGGTCTGAATGGAGTCATGATCGCAGTTTGGATTGGCATCTTTTGGATTCTCCCTCCCATGCCGGTTTGCAAAAGTGGGTAAGTGATTTAAATCATATTTACCGCACTGAGCCGGCGCTGCATGAACTTGATTTTGACTGGCAAGGTTTTGAGTGGATTGATTGCAATGATGCAGATCAAAGCACTATCAGTTTAGTCCGCAAGGGCAAGTCTGCAAATGAAGTGGTGTTAGCTGTCTGTAATTATACGCCGGTGCCTCGCTACAATTACCGCGTTGGTGTGCCGAAAGAGGGGTTCTGGCAGGAGTTACTGAACAGCGATGCTGCTGACTATTTTGGCGGCGGTTTGGGCAATTTTGGCGGCTTAACAGCAGAAGCAATTCCTTGTCACAACCAGCCTTATTCGTTGAATATGACTTTACCTCCGTTGGGGATCGTTTTCTTCAAACTGAAATGATCCGTGATCAGCCGTCATTGCCTGCATCTTGCGTACAGGAGTGCCGGCTATAAATCCTAAATCTCAGTAGGGTGCGTGACTCACGCACTCTACTAACTTGGGTTTTATTCAGGATAAGTTTGCCAACCGAATAACTGAGAACTTGATCAGTTCTTGATGCAAAGTTCTCATTTGTATCATTCTTTACTTTACAAAATATATAAAATTTTTAAGGCTCTAAAAATTTAGTAATTACATCTTTTAGAGAGTCTGTCTGTATACTGATTAACATAAAGACTTAGTTAATAATTATTCCTTAAGGTAGACATTCTTTCTTACTTTAGAAACATTGTATCAAAATTGCATTGCTTTATTATAAAAACTTAATTAAGCTAATTAGTGAATTTTCAGCTACCAGGTTGTTGCAACAAGGTTTGCAGACTATTTGCTGAGCCGGCTTAAATCGGCCTAATATTCCGCAAACATAAAATTGCTAATTGAATCTCTGTTTTTACAGTAGATAAAAGCCGGAATTGGAATCAAAAATTTCGGAAGATAATGGCTTGATTATTAGCCGTGAAGCAGAGAAAGAAACAGTCCTGAAAAAAATTACATTTCTCGTCAGAATAGGAGAATTAAAGGTGAAGATTGGTGCAACTTATTTGGGTAATGGGACTTGTGAATTTACTGTTTGGGCACCGGCTGTAAAAGAAGTAGCCGTAAAAGTTGTTTCTCCAGAGGAACGCGTGCTTCCTATGGAAAAAGATGACTCAGGCTACTGGAAAGTAAAAGCTCAAGATATTAATCCAGAAACACTTTACTTTTATAAACTTGAAGAATCGACAGATAGACCTGATCCAGCCTCACATTTTCAACCGCAGGATGTACACGGCCCTTCTAGTGTGATAGATCACAGCAATTTTAGCTGGAATGACACGAATTGGTCGGGTGTTCCTTTGGAGGAAATGATTATCTATGAATTGCACGTCGGCACTTTCACCACAGAAGGCACCTTTGAGGCAATTATTCCCCGCTTAAAAGAGTTGCAAGAGTTTGGCGTAAATGCGATTGAAATTATGCCAATTGCTCAATTTCCAGGCAATCGTAATTGGGGATATGATGGGGCTTATCCTTATGCCGTGCAGAATTCCTACGGTGGCCCTGAAGGATTGAAAAAACTTGTGGATGCTGCTCATCAGCAGGGAATTTCAATCATTCTGGATGTCGTATATAACCACTTTGGCCCAGAAGGAAACTACACCAACGAATATGGCCCATACTTTACGGAAACGTATCTAACCCCTTGGGGTTGTGCGATGAATTTTGATGACAAACAAAGCGAAGGCGTGCGTAACTATTTTATTGAAAACGCACTATACTGGTTTGAAAATTATCACATTGATGCCCTGCGATTAGATGCCATCCACGCAATTTATGATTTGGGGGCTAAACATTTCTTGGAAGAACTGTCAGAGAAAGTTGAGGCACTTTCTAAAACTGCCGGCAAAAAACTTTATCTGATTGCTGAAAGCGATTTAAACGACGTTCGGGTTATTCGCGAACGCGAGTTGGGAGGGCATGGAATGGATGCCCAGTGGAGTGATGATTTCCATCACGTCCTTCATGGCTTACTCACAGGAGAAACGATTGGTTACTACAGCGATTATGGCAAATGCGAACAGTTAGCAACTGCCTATAAAGAAAGCTTTGTTTACTCTTGGAAATACTCACCTTATCGGCAGCGTTATCACGGCAACGATGCCAGCAGCCGGCCTGGTCATCAATTTGTCATCTGCACTCAAAATCATGACCAAGTTGGTAATCGAATGCTCGGTGAGCGATTATCAACTCTTGTTTCATTTGAGGCTTTAAAACTCGCTGCCGGTGCGCTTCTTCTTGCGCCTAATGTTCCCATGCTATTTATGGGTGAAGAATATGGAGAAGAATCTCCTTTTCTTTACTTTGTCAGCCATACTGACCCAGACTTAGTTAAGGCGGTACGAGAAGGAAGGAAAAAAGAGTTTGCTGAATTTCATTTAGAAGGAGAATACAAAGATCCTGAAAGTGTGGATACCTTCAAAGAATCTCAGCTTAAATGGGAGAAGCGCCAAGAAGGCAAACACAAAGTTCTGCTAGAACTTTACCAGTATTTAATCCAACTGCGTGGCACACTGCCAGCTCTAAAAAACCTCGATAAGCAGAATTTAGAAGCTTCTGCCGTTGAAACCGAGAAACTTTTGTTTCTTCACCGCTGGAGGAACGAAAGCAAAATCTTCTGCATCATGAACTTCAATGATAAAGAGGTGACGTTTAATGCAGCCCTTCCTAACGGCAACTGGCATAAAATTTTAGATTCTTCTGAACCTAAATGGATGGGTTCAGGTTCCACATTGCCAGACGAACTAATGCAAGAGCAAGAATTAAGCATCAAACCGCAAAGTTTTGCGCTGTATCAGCAGTAAAACTGTTTAGATGCTTGATACGAAATAGCGGGGTGGGCATTTTTGCTCGCCCCCTTTTCACACTTCGTTCAATGAGCACGGCAATTGGACACGGAGCGCTATCATTAAATGGATGTTAACTTTTATAAAGACCCTTGACCGCAACTTTTAACCGGCAAGATAGCGAACCAGTACAAGATCCGCCTCTACATAAATCCTGGCACGCTCTCACTCCTCTGTGGCAAGGGGGAGAAAACTCTGTTCAGCAAGGATTACCTCACGCTCAACTCGCGCCGGCATGGCAGATATTGCTCCTGGGGGATGGTTCTCCCACCCGCCACCTGCAACTGCTTACGACTGAACCCACAGAAGTTGATGTCATCGATATGTCACTAATTGGCATGGACAGCGATGGCGCACCCGACCTGATCCAAGCGGTGCCTGGGCCAAGGCTGCGACGCCAAGTCTGGCTGCGTAAAGCTTCTGGCCAACGTTTGGCTTACGCAACGTCTTGGTGGGAAGCTAGTCATGTCGATGAATATTTACAAAACCGCTCATTGCCTATTTGGGCCAGTCTAGCTCGCTTGCGAACTGAGTTGTATCGAGATGTGCAAGGGCTATACTACGGTCACTCTGCCGCATTAGAAACCGCATTTGAGCAAAAAGGGCCATTTTGGGGCCGGCACTATTTATTCTGGCATCACGGCAAGCCCCTGACCCTCATTTATGAGGTATTTTCTCCCTATTTGACTAAATACCTAGGTTCTATGGGGGGTTAGGGGCTAGGGACTAGGGGAGAGAGGGAGAAATGCACTTCATTCCTCTCTCCCTCTCTCAAAAACACTCAGCACTCAGCACTCAGAATTAAACTGTCCCGGCTTTCTCTAAGATCAGCTTAGAACGCTTAACCTGCTCAGGCACTGGCACGGGATAGTCGCCGGTGAAGCAGGCAGAACAGAAGCTGTTGGGATCTTCCTTGGTTGTTTTCAGCATTCCTTCCCAGCTGAGATAGGCAAGGGAATCTACCCCAATTTGCTCGGCAATTTCTGCAACCGTTTTTGTTGCTGCAATCAATTGATCTTGACTGTCAGTATCAATGCCATAGAAGCAAGGGTGAGTCACCGGCGGCGATGAAATTCTCATGTGAACTTCTATTGCCCCAGCATCCCGCAAGGCTTTGACAATTTTGCGGCTGGTGGTGCCCCGGACAATGGAGTCATCGACAATGATCACCCGTTTGCCCTCTAAAACGTCTTTAAGGGGATTGAGCTTCATCTTAATGCCCGACTCTCGCATCATTTGAGTCGGTTGGATAAATGTACGCCCCACGTAGCGATTTTTAATCAAACCTTCGGCGTAGGGAACCCCAGAAGCTTGGGAATAACCAATAGCCGCCGGCACGCCTGAATCAGGCACCGCAATCACAATATCTGCATCTGCCGGTGATTCCATTGCCAATTGCCGGCCTATCCGCATCCGATAGCTATACAGCGTTTCGTCATGCATCAAACTATCTGGACGGGCAAAGTAAATCATCTCAAAAATGCAGAGCTTGCGTTCTGGGCGCTTGCTCCAATGGAAGGAAGCTAACCCTTGCTCAGTAATCCAAACCAACTCTCCCGGTTCAACATCCCGTAGGTATTGGGCACCAATAATGTCTAACCCACAGGTTTCTGAGGCGAGAACGTAACGCTGAGGGCTTGTTTCCATGATGCCGATAACCAAGGGGCGAATGCCATTGGGATCGCGAACGCCCATTAAACCAGCCGGTGTGCCAATCGCCAAACTGAAAGCACCCTCACACAGGTGGAAAGCACTGATCGCGCCCTCTAACCATTCTTTGCCGGAGGTCACTTCATAAGCGATCGCATGAGCGATCATTTCTGAGTCTGTGGTGGTGATTAAGTTACAGTTGCGCTCCAGCAAATGCTCGCGTAGTTTGCCGGTGTTGACAAGGTTACCATTATGTGCTAGGGCAAGAGGGCCAAGGCGAGTTTCCACAACTGCCGGCTGAGCGTTCACTACGCGACTTGAGCCGGTGGTCGAGTAGCGTGTGTGACCCACCGCTAAGTCTCCCGGCATCTCGTTCAAGATGGTTTCGCTAAAAACTTGGGAAACCAACCCCATATCTTTATGTAAATGCACCTTGCCCTTGAATTGGGATGATGAGGTACTTTGCCCCTCATTCAAATTCGTTAAACCCTCAAAGGTAGCAATCCCTGCGGATTCTTGACCTCGGTGCTGTAAGGCATAAAGACCAAAGTAGGTCAGCTTAGCAACATCTTGACCAGGGGCATAGACGCCAAAAACACCACAGGCTTCTTCTGGCTTATCCGGTCGGGGTGAAACTTGCTCGGTTGCATTTGAAGTATTTGCCGGCGAACCATAGGATTCAGCCGACTGTACCTCAGAGGAGAGGGTTCTATTGGGGATCATTCTTCAGCTCCGCTCGTGAACGGGATGGGGGAGAGTGGATGGGGGTGAGATGGAGATAGCATTAGCCGCGCTAAACACCGGCATAAAAGAAACTTAACCGTTTCTTAACATCTCACCATAACGTTAGCGCAATGGGGATTGACAGCACTAGGGATTTTTACCGGCAGATGAAAAATTCATTGCTTCTCGCTCAAAAATACCTGTAGGGAAGAGGGGTAGAAGGGGATAAAACCCCACAGGTATCGGTCATCTTATCCCAGAAAGCAACAAATTAAAGACTGCATGACTACACATTTAAGCGGCGTTTAATGGCCTGGTGCCAACAAGCGCCCATATCTCTAATGCTAACGTCAATTACGGGCCGGTTATCAGCGGTGGAAACCCGTAAATTAGAGTGGGAACTTCCGACCCTTCCAATTTTTTCCCACTCATCCCCTAAATGCTCTTTTAAATAGGATTCCCAAATAACCGCCTGTTTTGCCATAACAGAAACTAAAATTCTCGCCCCACCTTCACCAAACAGCATTTCATCCCACCGGACGCCGTCTAGCTGCGAGAGGTGAGATAAATCAATTTCCGCGCCTAACTCGCTACTGATGCAGCATTCAGCCAGTGCGACTGCCAAACCACCCTCCGCGCAATCATGTGCCGAACGCAGCCATCCCTGGCGAATTCCCTCACGGCAGGCTTTTTGCACCCGGCGTTCTTGGTCAAAATCCACCACTGGCGGCTTTCCGGCAATCGTTCCGTGAATGGTTGCTAAATATTCAGAAGCACCCAGGGTTACGGCTTTATTTGCCGCTTTTCCAAGTAAATAGATAAAATCGCCTTCTTTGCGCCAAGCTTGACCGCAAATGTGGTTTAAATCAGCAATTAAACCTACCATGCCCACAACCGGCGTGGGGTAGATAGGCGTCGGTTGGCCGGCTGAGTCCAGAGTTTCGTTGTAGAGAGAAACATTGCCGCCGGTGACGGGGGTGCTAAACTCCCGGCAAGCTTCTGCAATGCCGCGACAAGCTGAGGCAAGTTGCCAGTAGCCGATCGGCTTTTCTGGGCTGCCGAAATTTAGGTTATCTGTAACTGCCAACGGTTCCGCGCCGACACAACTGAGGTTACGGGCAGCTTCTGCGACTGCTGCTTTTGCCCCTTCGTAGGGATCTAGATAAACGTAACGGGAATTACAATCAACGGTTGCGGCAACTCCCGTGTTGTATGTTGACGGCTGAGGTTTGAGTGGTGGGTTTGCAGAATCGGCATTTTGCCCGCCTGACTCGACCAGTGGGCGCAACCGCACAACGGCTGCATCTGCGCCTCCCGGCATGATTACGGTATTATTTTGCACTTGATGGTCATACTGCCGGTAAACCCACTGTTTAGAGGCGATGGTGGGAGTATCGAGCAGTTGCAGCAAGATATCATTCCAGCTTTTGTGGCTTCCGCCAATTTCGATACCGGCTTCTGTGCAAGACGGCAGCGAGTCGGCTGTCCATTGCCAAGCTTTTACTGCATACTCCGGTGGGTTTGTCAATAATTCGTGGTTATAAATTGGCGTGTTATCTGCCAAAGCAGTCGCCGGCACTTCGGCAGCAACTTTACCTTGAAACAAAATCCGGACAATAGATTCTTCAATGACTTGGCCGGCAACAACTGCTTGCAGCCCCCATTTATGGAAAATATCGATTAATTCTTGCTCTCGCCCTTTGTGCGCCACAAACAGCATCCGTTCCTGGGATTCTGATAACAGGTATTCGTAGGGCACCATGCCGGCTTCCCTGACGGGGATTTTGTCAAGATCGAACTCAATGCCGACACCGCCTTTGGCTGCCATTTCCGAGGTGGAACAGGTAATGCCGGCAGCCCCCATATCTTGGGCTGCGACAACTGCGCCGGTTTTGAAGGCTTCTAAGCAAGCTTCAATTAAGGATTTTTCTAGGAACGGATCGCCAACTTGCACAGCGGGGCGATCATCCATTGAGGCATCACTGAGTTCCGCGCTGGCAAAACTTGCGCCCCCCATACCATCTCTGCCGGTGGTGGAACCAACGTACAAAACCGGGTTTCCCATGCCTGATGCCCCGGATTTGACAATATCAGGGGTTTCCATCAAGCCAAGTGCCATTACATTAACAAGAGGGTTGCCGGTGTAAGCAGGGTCAAAATAAACTTCACCGCCAACTGTTGGAACTCCCACACAATTGCCGTAGTGGGAAATCCCAGAAACAACGCCGGCAAATAAGCGGCGAGTCCGTGCATCTTCCAAGGAACCGAAGCGCAGGGAGTTTAATACAGCAATGGGACGCGCCCCCATTGTGAAGATGTCGCGCAGGATGCCTCCCACGCCGGTTGCTGCGCCTTGGAAGGGTTCTACGGCTGAGGGGTGGTTGTGGGATTCGATTTTAAAAGCGAGTCGCAAACCGTCTCCTAAGTCTACAACGCCGGCATTTTCTCCAGGGCCAACCAGGATGCGGTCGCCCTCTGTAGGAAATTGTTTGAGTAGGGTTCGGGAATTTTTGTAGCAACAATGTTCAGACCACATAACGCCAAACATTCCCAACTCAGCTTTGTTAGGGTGGCGTCCTAGGCGCTTGACAATTTCTTCGTATTCTTCCGGTTTCAGACCTTCAGCGGCAATTTCTTCGGGGGGAAAGGGAGTGGAGGTGGTTGTAGACATGGAACCCTAGCACAAACGGCACAGGGTTCATTGTATCGGGATTTTTGGTTTGCCAAACGCTTTTCTTTTGGAGAGTTGAGGAGAAATGACTTATTTAACCACAGATTCCGCAGATGAAGCCTTGATTTTATCTGTGTTTATCTATAACTAAATCTCTGACACTAACCGATAACCCATCTGCGTTTATCTGCGTATGGCTAACGCCACGCTGCGCTATCATCTGCGGTTAAATAAAAAACCCTCTTACCACCTAGCATCGCCACTTAGTCTGAGGCACTTCTGTTTCGGCCAACAACTTACCTTGAGAAATAACATAACGAACCGTAGCACGCCGGCGGATAGCATCAAACCGATCACCGGCATCTAAAACGATTAAATTTGCCGGCTTGCCAATTTCTATCCCGTAATCATCTAGCTGCAAAGTGCGTGATCCATGCGTCGTCACCATGTCATAACAGGCATCAATTTCTGCCATTCCTGTCATTTGGCAGACATGAACAGCCATATAAGCAACATCTAGCATACTGCCGGTGCCTAAACTATACCAAGGATCTTGAACGCAATCATGTCCTAAAGATACATTGACTCCTTGCTGCCACAATTCTTTGACTCGTGTTACACCCCGGCGTTTGGGATAAGTATCCGTCCGTCCTTGAAGGGTGATATTAATTAGGGGATTGGCAATAAAATTAATTTGGGAACGCTGCAACAATCCCATCAATTTATAAGCGTAAGCATTGTTATACGATCCAAAGGCAGTGGTGTGACTTGCCGTAACTTTTGAATTCATGCCGGCGCGAATTGCACAAGCGGCTACAACTTCTAAAAAGCGCGATTGCTCATCATCGATTTCATCGCAATGAATGTCAATCAGCCGATCATATTTGCTGGCTAATTCAAAAATTCGATGCACAGAACGCACGCCATCTTCACGGGTAAATTCATAATGGGGAATTCCGCCTACTACATCAGCCCCCATTTCTAGAGCTTTTTCTAAAAGTGCTTCATTCTCTGGTTTGCCATAAATTCCATCCTGCGGAAAGGCAACGACTTGCACAGTTATCCAGTCTTTAACTTCTTCTCGCACTTCCAATAAGGCTTGCAAAGCGGTGAGACTGGGTTCACTGACATCCGCATGAGTGCGAACAAATAAAACTCCCTGAGCAGCTTGCTGTTTTAGCGTTTCTATCGCACGTTTTTTAACATCGGTTAAGGTTAGATTTTCTTTGCGTTCCGCCCAAATTTGAATGCCTTCAAACAAGGTTCCGCTTTGATTTGAACGCGGTTCACCGGCACTCAAAGCGGAATCAAGATGAATGTGCGATTCTACAAATGGTGGACTCACCAGCTTCCCATCAATCGGAATCACAATTTCAGCTTCAACGTCTAAATGAGACGCAATAGCCGAAATTTTTCCCTCTCGAATTGCAATATCAATTGTTTCACCAACAAGTGATCGGCACCCTTGCAAAAGTAAATCATTTTTCATCATGGACGCCCCGTTACAACTCCCCAAAAATACTTTTTAAATGAGAGCGCATCAGCTTCTACGTGCATTTTTCTCGCCCACGTATAAATATCAAAACTGATGTTTTCATTGATCGGATTACTTGGCATCGAAATATTACCCACCAATGCTATCCAGTGACTAGGGTAAGGCATCATCGGCTGCTTGTCTGTTAACAAACCATCCGAATTAACTAAAGCAAAGGCTACGCCGCCGGCATCAAGGACTTCTGCTGCCTCGCGCATGGCATCGAAATCTCCCATAACAAAGGCATGGTGATATTTTACCTCGCGATATCCTAATACCTCTGCTACCCATCCTTTCATCTCCCAAGACTTTGTCATGCCGCTAAGATTGCGGATGATGTCAGGTGCATCTGGTTCAACGGCAAACAAAATATTTTCTGATTCTCTTAGGGTGGATAAAACCATCCAATCGGCTTCATCCATTTGCAGTTCCCCTCGATTTTCTCGCAGGCTATCTGATGTCGGTATCCATTTTGATTGAGCGTGAAATCCGCCAATTTGAAATAAATTGCTACAGATTTCAACGTAGCGTGAGGGATGTTTACGAACCAACTCAAATAAAACCGCAGCAGGGCCACAAAACGGCTGCCGGCCTTGATTAATATTAAAGGGATTTGTGATTCGCGCTCGCATCTGCTCAATTACTTTTTGTTGCTCTAATCCTGACCAAACTCCAGCAACTTTTGAGTTCTCAAACTTTGTCAGTGCTTGGAGTGCCGGCTCAACTAAATTGAGATCTGGAACTTGAGAATTGTTTAAGACTGTCGCTGATGCCATGTGTAAAGTGTCTATCGTAAATTTACTATTTTGCTCTTAAAAAGCCAAAACTTGCCGGTGCTTTATCAACCGGCACAAACCGATTTTAGCAGCGACAAGTCATTTTTAAGTGAGATATTTGTAAATACAGTCAGCTAAGTCTCTGTACAGGAAAATGGCCAATAAAACAGCTTTTAAAAAGCCTTAAGTAAAAAGCATTCGGCAAAAACTTTGTCCCCTTTTTCTTTGAAATTATCCTAATCTAGCAGATAATTCTCGAAATACGCCCAATGTTCATCCTGACAATTCGCTCTCAAAACATCTTTCGCTTTATCAGTCAGGATCAATTTACCCTCAGCAGTAGCAGGAAACTCTGGCCATTCTCTTAAGCCGGCCTCAGCCAATACCTGTTTCATTGTGTTGACGGCATCCATCAGGCTGAGTAGTAAGTGATGCTCCTGCATCCATTCGGTAACATCTGGTACTGCAGAAACAGGATTTTCATGATTGGAGAGGTGATTTTCTGAGGATTTGGTAAAAATTTTCATATTTAAGCCTCCCAAGATTCCCTTTCACAAAACGTTTTCATCTTTATAATGAACTCTTGTGAGGACTTTATCTGTGATTTTACTGAACTTCGCTATGTGATAGATTTAAGCGGTTTCAGTGATCGGCATCACTTTATTGTGATCCCTGGCACTCAGTCATTCAATCCCAACTTAATGATGTCACCGGAAATGTTAAGTCTGAGTTTGACAAACTGCCTAGAATCAAATTGTTTTAGGTAGTCTTTAGTGGGGGCACAGCCGAAAGGTTATTAGCGGGAATTCAGCACCGAGTTAAATAAATCTGAGTTTGCCCCCGATGAATGAAGCCTTATATCTGAAAGCTGTGCCACCATCTGTGCACGGGATGAAACCTCAAGCTTACGGAACATTCGTTTTAAAGCTTGCTTCACGGAATTTTCAGTAATCCAAAGTTGATTGCCAATTTCCGCGTTGGTTTGGCCCAACGCCACCAATTGGGCAATTTCCAACTCACGAGGTGTCAAACGTTCGGCTTTGTCGTTTTGCAGGAAACCGCTGTTAAACGTTGGCTGCTGTAACTTTCCTACAAAAATGCCTTCTGAGTCGGCTGTTGCAACCCAACCCGATAAGTGCAGGCAGATAGCACCCAAATCAACTAGATTTTCGCTATCAAAGGCAGGCATTGCCTTTTCACGTGTGCAGCCGACTACGCCCACGATTTGACCGTGATTGATGATAGGTCCCGCCATCACGTGCCAGTGATCGGGACGAGGACAGATTAATTTCCAAGCCTTGGGGGTTGTCACTAATGCTTCGTGAACCGGAGCATAGCGCTCCGCTAAATAACGCGCCACAGGATTATGCTCGATTGAGAGGGCAATCTTCAGAAAATCCTGAAAATTGCGATCATTTAAAGGCAGTTGATCAAAGAAAAAAATCGCCCATCGTTTCGCTGCAAAATATTCACCAATTTTTGGTGCGATTTGCGCTTGCAGGTCGGATTTACTATGGGTTTGGCGAATGGCTTCCAACAGAGGCTCTAAGGAACTTGTCATATTTGAAGGGGGAAGGGGTCTAAAGTGTACCCGTTCGAGGTCTAGAAGCATTAAGGCGCTCAGCCTATATTAGCTTTAATCTCAACAATCGCCTGATATGACTATCAATTCAGAAATTGAGCGCGCGGATAGAAGCGCGATGCAGGTTGGCTTTTATGCGACTTCAGTCGTCTTTAACCTATGCTTGATTACTCAATTGTTAACAGTGGGAATCGCCTACTTTATTAGTCCTGCATGGTGGAATATTCACGTTTGGCTAGTCCGAGGATATGGTGGACTGTCATTAGTATTACTAGGATGGTCATTCTTCACCCCATTTCCACCTCAAATACAACGCCTCACTGCGAGTCTACCCGTGCTGCTGGGACTACAGTTTGTTAGCATTCATCTCAAGAGTCCTTTGCACCTAGAGATACTACACCCTTTGATAGGGTTTTCGTTACTCTACGTTTCTTCAAGCCTTGTCCATCGTGTATGGCGCAGCTTATCGCTCAATCATCAGCATAATCCGCAAGTTTAAGAGGTAGAGATGACACAAGAGGCAATCTTTAGTCCCTTCTTTGCAACAATGTTTTTGACACTCCTAGTCTGGGTGTATATGTACATTCGTCGGCTCAGTTTCATCAAAAGCCAGAAGATCGATCCGCAAGACCTTGTTGCATCTAACGCACCCCTGCAAATCTGGCCGCGAAACGTATCCAATCCATCAGATAACCTAAAAAATCTGTTTGAGATTCCGGTACTTTTCTATGCGCTAGTGCTCTACCTTTTCGTCACAAAACAAGTCGATACAGTGTACCTAACCGCCGCGTGGATCTTCGTTGGGTTCCGTGTATTGCATAGCGCCGTCCACTGTACATTCAATCTCGTTATGCTTCGGTTCTACCTCTACCTGTTCGCTACCCTCGCGGTTTGGTTCATCGCGATCCGCGCAGCCCTTACCCACTTTGGCGCATAGGTATGCTTTCATATTGACGCAGCTAACCATTCAAATCAGCGGAAGCAGACAAGCTACTGGCGTTGAGTTCAAGCTTGTCTGCTTCCGCTGATTTGAGCCATTGTGATAACAGATATGGGGAGTAGTTCGTTGTGAACTGAGGGATGGCGGCTTAACTCGAATTCACGTTACTTCTTTTGATAATTTTTGCGAAATTTAAGATGAACTAGCCAGCCCACGCCATCCAATTTCTAAAAGTTATGCAAGCCCTAAACAAGATGCCAGATAATTGAAAGTTGGAGTTAATTGTAATACCAATTTAAATTGGATATCCGACAGATGTGGTAAAGTGAGAATCGCCGTTTACCTCTGTGTCGAGATGGTTGGAGTCACCTCAATAGACGTGCAGGAAAGTTTAGAGAATCTGGCACAAAGGTTGCGTCAAGCCGAGACAGCAACAATAAAAGAAAGATTGCAAGTGCTCTACTGGCTCAAACAAGATAATCCACCAAGTATCAGTGCAATTGCCAAAGCGCTGGGGAAACATCGCAGCACAATACAAACGTGGTTATCGAAATACCGATACGGGGGAGTGGAAGCGATGCTGGAAATTAAGAAATCCCTTGGGGGCGTGCGAGTGATTCCGCAATGGGCAGAAGCGACGTTGGCCAAGCGCTTACAACAGCCAAATCATGGATTTAGCAGCTATGGAGAAATACAGCAATGGCTTTTGGAAACACTGGGGGTAGAAGCACAGTATCATGCGGTGTACCAGATGACCCGTTATCGACTCAAAGCCAAACTCAAGGTCCCCCGTCCGCAAAATTCCAAGCAAAATAGTCAACAGCGCTCTGCATTTAAAAAAACCTTGCCGATGACCTTGAACTATTAAGTCAGTATGAGCGCCAAGTGGGGCACAACCAGCGACAGATTCGTTACTTTGCACAAGATGAGAGCCGCTTCGGACTTAAAACTCTGTGCGGACGATTAATCACAGCTTGTGGTGTCAAACCCATTGGACAGTGGCAATGGTTGTTCAAGGCATTCTGGCTCTACGGTGCCGTAGAACCGGCAACGGGAGAGTCTTTCTTCCTGCAATTTTCTCATGTTGATACTCAGTGCTATCAACGGTTCTTGGATGAGTTTTCCAAAGCCTATCGAGATAGTCTCAATATTCTTCAAGTTGATCATGGACGGTTTCACACCGGCAAAAACTTGATTCTGCCAGAGAATGTCATTTTGTTGTTTCAACCACCTTATTGTCCAGCGCTAAATCCTATTGAACGGTTATGGGAACATCTCAAGGCTAACCTCAAGTGGGCCTCGTTCCCAACCCTGGCTCAACTGCAAACCAAAGTGGATCAACTCTTAGGGCAGTTAACACCTGAAATGATTGCTTCCATTACCGGTTACTCCTTCATCTTGGATGCCCTATCTGTCGTTAACTCTTTTTAAATTGGTATTAGGACAGGAACACAGTTTTAGAGTTTGTAAAACAGCTATAAAATCACAGTGAATCTATGTCTAACGATAAGCTGCCATCTGCGGTTAAAAAAATAACTTTAAATCTATTACTCAGTTTTTATCCTATGAAGAAGTAGATGCTAAACCTGAAAAAATTGTCCTACTTTTCCGACAAAACACTAAAGCGCACAGAGTCACCATCTTTTAAAGGCTTGCCACTGCGGGTAACATATCGCTCTCCAGGTAGCAATCCTGAGACAATTTCCACCTGTCCATTCGCTCGTTCGCCGGTTTGAACACTGCGAGCTTCTACTTTTGCCTGCTCGCCTTCTCCCTTGACAACAAACACAACCCCCTCACTTGATTTTGCATTTGCGCCTCTACTGGCTTGCTCCCCTCTTCCTGTGCTGGCTCTGTCCCCCTCTCCCTTGCTGGCTTGCCCACCGGCACCTTTGCCCCCCTGCCTTCCACCGGCTTGCAGCGCGGCATCGGGTACGACGACGCGATCAACTTGCCTGATTGCAAAGCTAACTCTCGCTAGCAAACCACTACCAATTCGTCCGTTACTGTTAGGAATCACAATTTCCACCGGCACCAACCGCGCCGTCGGATCGGCGGCAGGAGAAATCAGGCTGATATCGCCGATTAACTCTTCTTTGGGAAAAGCATCTAAGCGAACTTTCACACTTTGCCCAACGCGAATATTTGACAGTTCCAGTTCCGACACCTCAACCGCGATTTTCACGCTGCTAAAGTCTCCAATTTTCACAATTTCCCCTCCAGGCTGAACCAGGTTTCCCGGTTCTGTGATGCGCTGGGTAACAATGCCGCTAATGGGGGCGCTCACGGCTGCGTAGGAAAGTCGCTCTCTTGCTTGATCAACGAGCGCTTGCTGAGCCACGACTTGCCCCTGAGCGGCTGCGACGGCTTGTTGCTGTGTGCTGACTTGGGCTTCGGCAGAGCGCAGAACCTGCTCGGCTGCACGGGCTGAAGTCTGTTCTTGTTGGGCGGATTGCTGCGAGATTGCCCCTTCCCTAGCCAGGGGTGCTAAACGATCCGCATCTGCCTGCGCTTGCTGAAGTAGCAGTCTTGCCTCTTCTACGCGGGTGCGAGCATTGCTCACTTCTGTTTGGGCGCGTGCCACCTCAGATTTGCTGCTTGCCAGTTCTGCTTCTGCCTGGGCAACGGCAGATGCTTGCAGAGCGTTATCCAGTCTGGCAATGGCTTGACCTTGTTCAACCGAATCTCCCACATTGACATTGAGGCTCAGCAACTTGCCTTCAATCTGAGGCCGTAAGGACACTTCCCGGACGGGGGCAGTGGTGCCGGCATATTCCAATTCTTCGGCTAATGAGCCGGTGCGGGCGACTCCCACATCCACCGGCGTTGCGCCTCCACCTTGTTCGGCTTTTGGTGGTTGAGATTGGGCATCCGCCTCTTTCTTGGGCAATAGCCCGCAACCCGTTGAAACGACGAGTATGCCAGCTAAAACTGTCAAGCTGAAAATCCTTAGACTCATAGGAATGGGAGTTACGCGGTTATTGTTAAGTTTAGTCAAGATTTATGTGAAAAGTTATATACTTAGAGGAAGATTTACATATTAGTATACCAGTTTGATATAGATGCTTGAGCTATCAGCATTAGGTTTATTGCAGCGCGAACCTTTGCACGGCTATCGGCTGAAGCAACAGCTAGAGCTATTCATGGGGTGTTGCATCAGTGTCAACTATGGGGCGATTTATCCGCTGCTGAAGCGTTTGGAAGAGCGCGGTGAGATTGAGGCGAGTGCAGAAGAGACATCGGATGCCGGCCCATGCCGCAAAACTTACAGCATCACCGCCAAAGGGCGCGCTAGTTGGCGGCAACAAATGCTGGAGCATCCCCAGGAAAGCTGGGTAAAAAGCCGATCTCGTTTCATGATCAAGTTTTTCTTCTTTAACGATTTAGAACCGGCAGAACGAATCAAATTACTCGAACACCGCTTGATGGTGTGTCGGCTGCGGCAAGAGTATCTAGAAAATCAAGAACGCGAACATAACCCAGCCGATCCTTACCAAGCGGCAGGATGGCAGAGATCGTTGGAGATACATAGCACTGAGATGCAATGGTTAAGCGAGCAACTCACGAAGGAACGTTTAAGCCTGCCGGCGGCAAACTGTGTCGGCGCAAAAAAGGAAACAAAAGCTTTAGTCAAAGGTAAAGGAAACTGAGAGCCGGCTGGACTAAGTGCAGATGGGGAAGCGTTGAAAAATCTACTCACCCTACAGGAGGAAGTGAACTCTCAACAATTGGTAGTAACTTAAACACAATGCAGGAGTGAAGGGTGATGAATTAAGAACTCGCCAACTAATCGAATAAGCAGCGGTATCCATTCATCTTTTTCCCAACTGGCCAGAGGTCAAGTTAGGCAAACAAAGCGGACGCCGGCAAAAAAAATTTAAGGCGCTCAGCAAGCTTGTTCTATGCACCAAGCATTGTTGCAGCAAATCTTTGTCATTGATATCAATGTTGGCCAAAGGTCAGGAGTCCTAGCTGATGACGAAAACAAATGATTCTAAATTCTCTGAAAAAGTAGTGGCAGATGAGACGGAACCGGCCCACTTTTCAGATGATACAGAGACAAAAGAATATCTCGTATCTCTACCTGATGAAGACGAAGATATAGATGAGCTTCCACGCAAATCGGGTAAAAAAAGTGGGCGCATCTGGCTAGGAATTCTGGGAACGATCATCCTTCTAGCTGGGGCAGGTTTTGGCTGGCAGCAATGGCAGTTGCGCAACGGTGCTGCTGGAGCCGGTGGTGCGCCACAGCAGGCAGCCGGTCAACCTCAAGGCGTGCCGGTTAAACTCGCGCCGGTGGCAGCCTCCACCGTCGAAGACAGCACAGAATTTGTCGGAACTTTAGACGCTCAGCAATCAGTTGCGCTCAAGTCTGAAATCGACGGGTTAGTTAAAGAAATTTATGTCGGAGACGGCGACTTAGTCGAAAAAGGAGACGCGATCGCTCGCATTGAAAATGAGGACGCCCAAGCGCAACTTAGACAAGCGAAAGCCAACCAAATGCGTGCCGAAGCTCGCCTGAGAGACTTGCAAGCCGGCAGCCGTCCTGAGGAAATTGCCCAAGGGCAATCCCGTGTCGCTCAAGCCCAAGCCCGTCTCACAGATGCCAGAGGTGGGGCGCGTCCGGAAGAAATCGCTCAGGCAGAAGCTCAAATTCAAGGGGCGAGAGCAGATGCAGAACTCTCCCGGCAGCGGCTGGATCGGTATCGAGATTTAGCGCGAGAGGGGGCGGTTCCACAAGACACCCTCGATCAATACATCCAAGAAGATCGCAGTGCTAGAGCCGAATTGGAAGAAGCCCAACGACGCTTGGAGCAATTGCAAAAAAGCCGAAGTTCCGACATCGAGCGGCTTGAAGCGGAATTAGCTCAACAGCAGCAAGCCTTGAAGCAACTAGAGAATGGCAGCCGGCCCGAAGAGATTGCTCAAGCAGAAGCGGATGTCGCCGCAGCCGTAGCCCAAGTGCGGAATAATGAAGCGGTGCTGGAAAAAGCGCAAATTTTGTCTCCCTTTGCCGGTAAAATTGGCGATTTCTCCATCAAATCGGGAGACTACGTTACAAAAGGCACTCAAATTACCACTGTTACTCAAAATAGTGCCCTGGACTTGCGGATGTCGATTCCTTTAGAACGGGCATCGGACTTGCGCGTGGGGCTGCCGGTGCAATTGTTAAATGCCCAAGGGGAGCCGGCGGCAACGGGTCAAATCAGTTTTATTTCTCCAGAAGTTAATGCAAATTCACAAGCTGTTGTGGCTAAAGCCTCTTTTGGGAATAGCACAGGAGATTTGCTCAGCCGGCAGTTTGTGCGAACCAAAGTGATCTGGGATAAGCGTCCTGGAATTTTAGTGCCGGTTAACGCGATTAGCCGGTTGGGCGGCCAAACCTTTGTGTTTGTGGCTGAAACCAACGAACAATCAAAATTGATCGCTCGGCAAAAGCCAGTCAAGTTGGGATCGATTCAAGGAAATAATTACCAAGTGATTGAAGGATTAAAGGCCGGCGAAAACCTCGTTGTCTCTGGCATTCTAAATCTGACGGATGGCGCACCCATCATCCCCGAAGCCGGAAAATAGTTAGGAGTTAGTAGTTAGGGGAAGTTTGGCAAATAACCTGCAACTAACTACTAACAACTGATTCAGCAAACTAACCCTTACTAAAATTATGTTTGCAGATTTCTTTATTAAGAGACCTGTCTTTGCCACCGTCTGTGCCTTAATTATTATTTTAGTAGGAGCGATTAGTATTCCTACGCTGCCTATTGCACAGTTTCCGGAGATCAGCCCAATTCAAATCAACGTCACTGCTAACTACAGCGGAGCCAGTGCAGAAGTTGTCGAAAACGCGGTTACGAACATCTTAGAAAGGCAAATTAACGGGGTTGAGGGACTGAGGTATTTAACGTCTAGCAGCAGTAACGACGGCACCAGCAGTATTACCGCCACCTTTGACCCCTCACGCAACAAAGATATTGCCGCTGTTGATATTCAAAATCGAATTTCTGTTGCCCAACCGCAACTTCCAGATGTGGTGCAGCGTACAGGTGTTCGGGTGACAAAGCAGTCTAGTAGCCTTCTATTAGCCATTGGTTTATTTACCGAAAATAATGAATACGACAACATATTTTTAAGCAACTACGCTGACCTTTACCTGACAGATGCCTTAAAAAGAGTAAAAGGCGTAGGCGACGTGCGAATTTTTGGAGAACGCCGCTATGCGATGCGCGTCTGGCTAGACCCCAACCGGCTTGCCAGTCGCAGTTTAACCACTCAGGATGTCGTGAGGGCGCTGACTGAACAAAACATCCAGGTTGGCGCAGGAAGAATTGGTCAAGAACCGGCACCAGAAGGGCAAATGTACCAACTGGATTTGCGGGCAGTGAGCCGGTTAACAGACGTCACAGAATTTGAAGAACTTGTTCTCAAAACAGAAGAAAGCGGAGCCTTAACCAAGCTTAAAGATGTAGGACGAGCGGAACTGGGAGCCGAAAATTACAACTCGTTCTTGAGATTTCGCGGCAATGACGCAGTGGGGTTAGGAATTTACCAACTTCCTGGCAGTAATGCTTTGGATGTTGCCAAAGGTGTGAAAGCCGAAATGGTAAAACTGGCCGAACGCTTTCCTCCAGGATTGAAACATCAAGTGGCGCTAGATACCACTTTATTCGTAGAACAATCACTTTCAGAAGTGGTGAAAACACTATTTGAAGCGATTCTGCTAGTCATTATCGTTATTTTTGTCTTTTTGCAAGATTGGAGAACAACTTTAATCCCAACGATTACAATTCCGATTTCTTTAATTGGCACGTTTGCTTTTATCAAGATTTTCGGATTTTCAATTAACAGTTTGTCTCTGTTTGGCCTGACCTTAGCCACGGGGTTGGTGGTGGATGACGCCATCATTGTGGTGGAGGATATTGACCGGCTGATTCAAACTCAGGGGATGAATCCGCGTGCAGCGGCATCTGAGGCAATGCACGAACTGTTCAGCGCGGTCATTGCAACTTCACTGGTGTTAATGGCCGTGTTTATTCCAGTGGCGTTTTTCCCCGGCACCACGGGGGCACTTTACAAACAATTTGCGCTGACAATTGCCTTTTCTGTTCTACTTTCCACCTTTCTAGCGATTACCCTGACGCCGTCGCTTGCAGCTATTTTATTGCGTCCGAGACAGCATCAGGGAGGTCCGATTGGTTGGGTGTTTGACCGAATTAATGGGGGGCTTGACTGGACGCGCCGGCGCTATCGGCAATTCCTGTTATTTTTAACCAAAATTAAACTCTTCGTTGTCGGGCTTTTTGTTGTTTCTATTGCCTTCACGGGTTGGCTTTACCTAGCAGTACCGACCGCATTTATCCCAGAAGAAGACCAAGGCTATTTTCTCACAATTATCCAAGGTCCACAGGGGGTTTCGCTGCAATACACCCGCGAGGTAATGGATCGGGTTGAAAAAGAAATCCTTAAACTTCCTGAAGTCGTAGGGACTTTTTCAGTCGGGGGTTTTGGTTTTAGCGGCAGCACATCTAACAGTGGCATTATCTTTACCACGCTTAAATCTTGGGAGGAACGCCACGGAGCAGATCAATCAGTGCAAGCCATTCTTGGCAAATTGCGGGGAACTTTTTCCCAAATCACAGAAGCCCGAATATTGCCGGTTAATCCGCCGGCAATTCAAGGTTTAGGGCAATTTGGGGGCTTCCAATTTCAACTCCAAGATCAAAGAGGTAATAGCGGTTTAGATTCCCTCGTGCAATCGATGGGTCTTATACTCAAGCAAGCCAACCAGACCCCTGGATTGCAAGCGGTGTTTAGCACATTCGCGGCAAATACGCCTCAACTCCTCGTTGAAGTAGACCGCAACAAAGCCAAAGCACTGGACGTTCCAATCGATAGTATTTTCAGTACCTTGCAAAGCGCTTTGGGTTCGCAATATGTAAACGATTTCAATTTGCAGCAGCGCAATTATCGGGTGTATATCCAAGCAGACAAAGAGTTTCGCGCTAATCCAGAAGATATTGGGAAACTGTACGTTCGCTCTCAAAGAAATCAAATGATTCCTTTGAGCAACTTGGTAAAGATTACTCCCACAGTGGGGGCACAAACGATTAACCACTATAATCTATTCCGCTCAATTGAAATTAATGGTTCCCCTGCGCCTGGATCTAGTTCTGGAGATGCAATTGAGGCAATGGAAAAGGTATCTGCTCAAGTGCTACCGGCAGGTTTTGATTATGAATGGTCGGGGAGTTCATTAGAAGAAATTGAATCGGGCGGTCAAGCCCCAATAATTTTCGGGCTGGGACTTGTCTTTGTGTTTTTGGTTTTAGCTGCTCAGTACGAGAATTATGTTGATCCGCTGATTATTCTGCTTTCGGTTCCTTTGGCTATTTTAGGAGCGCTTTTAGCGCAATCGATGCGGGGTTTATCTAATGATGTTTACTGCCAAATCGGTTTAGTGATGTTGATTGGGTTGGCGAGTAAAAATGCCATTTTAATAGTGGAGTTTGCCAACCAATTGCGGCAGCAAGGACTTTCAATTGCTAAGGCAGCGGTTGAAGCTTCTCAAGAACGCTTGCGACCGATTCTAATGACTTCGTTAGCGTTTATCTTGGGGATTGCGCCCTTAATCAACCCCGAAGGCGCAGGGGCAGCGAGCCGGCGATCTCTGGGTAATGCGATTGCAGGGGGAATGGTTGTTTCTACGTTCTTGAGTTTGTTTGTGGTGCCGATTTTGTATGTGGTGATTATATCGATTCAAGATCGCTTTACTAAAAAGAAGCCGCCGCAGCAACCTCAGCCAGAGAAGGATACAAACTTGGATGGGAAAGCCGGCAGCCTGACGGAGCGACAATCCCGCCAGCTTAGATAGGCGATTGAAAGAGATTTTGAGCCAAATTCCTAACACTGTTTGGGAAGAAGTTAGCTAATTGATATCATAATACTCAAAACGCAGGGAAGTGCAGCCATGCTGGAAGTACAAAAGTCCCATAAGAAAATCGGATTTCGAGTTTCGGGTGAACTCGTTAAACAATTATATGATTGGGAATACTCAATTGATGAAATGGTCTTTAAAGAACAATTAGCAACGGGTTCTTTCAAAGGAAGACTTTCAGTCCAAGGGTTTGTCTTAGAGATGATGCAACAGGCAGAGAAAGAGGGAGATATTTTGCCTTATTACGGGGCTGGTAGTAGTAGTGCCTGTGTCTATAAGTTTCGATTAAAAGGTTCTAAATGTAATTTGAGAGTTGAACAATTATTAACAGGTGATACTTTAGATTTAGAGGTAGATATAAAGAAAGCAAATAGGCTTTTTCAAATAATAAGAGAGCCAGCCCTTCAGTTTTCCTTTTTGTCCCATGTGATGGATAAGAAACTTGACCACCCTTGGTCTGGAAAGCGAAATTCTACGTTGGTATGCCAGATTGCAGAGCAGGAATATCAGACTTTAACACAGTGGAAAAACTGGATGAACGAGCAAGCGCTTACACCCAGATATATTTATCGATTTACTCCAGTGAGCCTAGGTGCTCCCGGCGGGTTTGTCGCTAAAGTTGAAGATACGGAAACAGGTGAGATAATTGATCCTAATAACTACGATGATTGGTAAGTTATCCCTCTTTTTTATTACTCTAGATAGAGCCAGTAACCTGAACTTTCAGCCCTTAGTTAAATCCTATGAACGCACCACATCGCATTATGCGAGGCAAGGCAAAATTAAAGGATTTTAAAGCGATCACAGCGAGGGATGTGTACTCAATTGCGGCAAATCGTTCACAGCCTAAAGGGGATTGATTGCCATGATTAATCCAGAAAAGTTTTAATACTTAAACCGAATCAGGACGGTTTGGTTTCCCTGATAGGCGGTATCACTTCCAGGCTGCGGTGAGAAAAACAACACCGGCACGGCCATGAGCAAAATGACTATGACGAAAATATGTGCTAACAGGTCAAACGTTGTAAAACCTTTGCTACCGGCTTTGCTGAGTTGAGAAAATAGGAATAAATTTAAAAGATAGGTATTCATAAGAAACTTTTCCTTGCTGACAGCGTCCCTGAATGTGGTTACTTATAAATTGACTCTATCTATTAATAAATTCCCTTAGTATTTTTACTACTCTTTAACAGTAGGTGGCTTGAGCGGGCTGCATTTTATCCGTAAAAACTATGCGTTAACTTTGTATCTCTTATTACATTTCCCTACTTAAGCGATTGTACTTATGATCTCAGGAGCCTGCGCTCTGCTATGAGATAAACATTTCATGCTGATTTCATTTTTCTATGCAAGCCTGAAAGAGTGTTTTCCTGATGCCGGCACATCCGCGCCATCAGATTCGGTAGCCCTATCAGCACAACTCACTCAGCCATCGCCCACTCTTCCCCCAACAAAATCAAAAGTGTCAGCAAATCATGGTGAACGTAAAGGATGGAAATTCTTCATGCGTTACTTCGCATCCCCCTCCATTGCTGCCTATTTGCTTTTCAGTTTTTTAACACCGGCATCGGTTCTTTCTCATGCCGGCCACGGGGATGAATTTCACAGTGAATCGGAAGCCGCAACAACTGCTGAAAGCATTCAGGTAGATGCCCAAACCGTTAAACGCATGGGAATTCAGGTCAACCCGATTGTGCGGCAACCCCTGGATGTTGGCATTAAAACCACCGGCCAAATTGAAACCTTTCCCTGCCAACAAGTGGAAGTCACGGCACCGGCTGTAGGTAAGGTGGTGCAGCTATTGGTAGAACCGGGCAACGTGGTAGAAAAGAATCAAACTATTGCGATTTTGTCAAGTCATGAATTAACAGAACTGCGGGTTAATTCCTTGGAAAAACGGGCGGAGGCAGAAGGAAATATCACGGATTGGTAAAAATCACATTCTGAAAATGAAACTCAGTTTAAACATTTATTATTTGGCAGCCGATATATTTAAGGCGATTCGTGACAATAGACACAATTCCCTGGGGTAATTTTCTACCTTTAGAGAAAGAAGATCACGACTTTTTGCATTAATATTTAAGACAGGAGACAGGTTGAGCGTGTAATTCAGCCCAACAACTGTGGCAAGAACATCTTTATCATCCAACGAGTTTTAACAAGTTCGTAAGAACTTAGCTTGAAAACTTTGAACCTATTTAGAAACCTCCTATTGATTTTAGACTTTTATAATCCCTGAGCAGTTAGCTTTAAAATTACAAAAAATTTATAGTAGCCGGCCAAAACTTCACACTCAAACGTGAAATAAAAAACCATGCTTAAAGAAAAAGCAAGAATTATGGGATGGAGACTAGCGGCATGACTGACGCAAGCGTAACCCTGAGAGCCACCGATGATATTCGTCTGGTGGTTCTTTCGATTGCCATTGTCATGCTCGCTTCCTACGCAGCACTGGCTCTGGCGCGAAGAATAACAGCATCCCAAGGGTGTAGCCGGCAACTATGGCTAGTGAGCAGTGCCTTCGCATTAGGAATTAGCCTTGGGTTGATGCCCTTGCTCGCTATGCTGGCGTCTCAACCGGCAATTTCCTTAAGCCATAATTTACCAGATGTCTTAATGCCGGCAGCCATAGCAATGCCGGCAGTGGTGGCGATTGCCAGTACCATCTTCTTCATTCTGGCACCGCTGGCATTCTTATTTAAGCGGCGTTTCAGTATCGAGATTGCCCAAACTCAAGCACTACATCAAAGCGAAAAGCGCTTACGTGCCTTGTTGCAAAATACATCCGCCATTATCGCAACCCTTGCAGCCGATGGCACGATTGACTACATCAGCGCCTCACTTAAACAGATTTTGGGTTATGAACCTGAAGATTGGCTGGGAAAAAAGGCTTTTGCCCTGGTTCATCCTGACGATGTCGGCTTCTGTGAACGTCTTTTAACGGAAGCATTGCTCGCTCCATCTACGAACATTGCGGCTGAGATTCGGTTGCGACACACAGACGGTTCTTGGCGAGATTTTGAAGTAATTGCAAATAACTTACTGGCTGAGCCGAGTGTAGCGGGGATTGTGACAACTTACCGCGAAATCACCTTTGGCAAACAGACAGAGGAAACCGTGACGCGCCTTGCGGCAATCATAGAAGCGACGAGCGACTTCGTAGGCACCGCCAATTCCCAAGGAATTGCATTTTACATCAACCGGGCAGGCCGGCAGTTGGTAGGAATCGGCCAACAAGAAGATACCTCAAAGATCACCGTCGCCACCTATCACCCGCAATGGGCCGGTCAAATTATTTTAGAACAGGGAATTCCCGCTGCTATCCGCGATGGAGTCTGGGCCGGTGAATCAGCGCTACAGAGTCGTGATGGGCGCATCATTCCGGTCAGCCAGTTAATCATCGCCCACAAAAAGCCAGATGGCAGCGTTGACTTTCTCTCTACCATCGCCCGTGACATCAGCCATCACAAGCGGATAGAGGCGGCACTGGCGCAGCGTGAACGATACTTGTGGGCGTTAGTGGAAGTTGAACGCCGGCTGCTGACCTTTAATGGCAGTTCCAGTTGCTACACGGGGCTGCTGACGCCCCTGGGGCTGGCTTCTGGCGCTAGTCGCATTTACGTGTTTGAGAACCATCGCTCTGAAACAGGCGGATTGCTGATGAGCCAGCGTGCAGAATGGTGTGCCGCAGGTATCCAGCCCGAACTTGACAATCCTGAACTGCAAAACCTTTCATACAACGATTTCTTCCCCCGGTGGGCCGAGTTTCTGGCACGGGGCGAAATCATTGCCGGCATCGTCACCGAATTTCCGGAATCAGAGCGTATTGTCTTAGAACCTCAGGGCATTCTTTCAATTCTCGTGTTGCCGATTACAGTTAATGGTGAGTTTTTTGGCATTATCGGGTTTGACAATTGTACTGAAGCGCGTGCGTGGGAGCCGGTGGAAGTGAACCTGCTGGCAGCAGCAGCATCAGCCATCTCCTTGGCGCAAGAGCGCAAACAGACAGAGCAAGAACTGCTCAAGACTCAGGAACGGTTGCAGCATTTGCTCAATACCAGTCCGGCAGTGATTTACAGCTGCAAGGCTGAAGGCAATTTTAGCCCAACGTTTATCAGCGAAAACGTGACGGCACAGATGGGCTTTGAACCTAACGATTTTCTAAATAATTTTAGCTTTTGGGCGAGCCGGCTTCACCCAGAAGATGCCCCCCGTGTGATGGCTGGGATGTCGTTTTTATTTGAAGCCGGTTTCCACTCCCATGAATACCGTTTCCGCTGCAAAGACGGACAGTATCACTGGATGCACGATGAACTGAAGCTAATTGTAGACGAGGCCGGCAATGTGGTGGAAATTGTCGGTTGTTGGCGAGATATCAGTGAGCGCAAACAGGCAGAGTCGGCACTCAAACAAGCCTATGAAGCGCTCGAAATGCGAGTTGAAGAGCGCACAACTGATTTAAGAAATGCCAACCAACAACTACAAAGGGAAATTGTTGAACGTCAGCGTTCCCAAGAAGAGTTACTCCGCACAACTGCTGAGCTGAAAGCTGTTTTTGAGGCGTTTCCCGACATTTACTTCCGGCTGCATTCAGATGGCACAATTATTGACTGCCACACACCGCAAAATGCTGATTGGCCTGAGTCACCCGCGCAATTAATTGGCAAGCGAATCCAAGATGTGATTACACCGAGCGCAGCGCAACAGTGTGCTGAAGCACTTGAGCAAGTTCTGGCAACAAAATCCTTAGTTGATGTCGAGTATTCGCGCCCTATTGAAAATGTAATAACAAGTTTTGAAGCGCGGTTTGTTCCCTTACTAGAAAACCAAATCCTTGTCATTGCTCGGAACATCACAGAACGTAAACAAGCTCAAGAAGAAATTGAAAAATCGCTGTCTCTGCTCCGCGCCACACTGGAATCAACGACAGATGGCATTTTTGTTGTGAATCTAGAAGGAAAAATAGAGAGTTACAATCAGAAGTTTTTAGAAATGTGGCAAGTCCCAACTTCTGTTATTACAGCGCCAGAACACGGCGTTGTCTTGAATTTTGTTCTCAAGCAGCTGGCAGATCCTCAAGGTTTTCTTTGCAGAGTTAAGGAACTGTACGCCACCCCAGAAGCCGAAAGCTATGACATTTTTGAATTCAAAGATGGTCGCATTTTTGAGCGCTATTCGCAACCGCAGCGAATCGCAGAAAATATAGTTGGTAGAGTCTGGAGCTTTCGGGATGTTACTGAGCGCAAGCGAGCAGAGGAAAAAATTCGCTATCAAGCATTGCATGATCTCCTGACTGGCTTACCGAACCGAATGCTATTTAATGACCGGCTTGCCATTGCATTGGCTTCTAGCCAGCGTTCCGGGGGCATACTGGCTGTAATGTTTCTGGATTTAGACCGCTTTAAGGTAATCAACGATACCCTAGGTCATGCTGTTGGTGATCGCTTGTTAGAAGCTGTTGCTCTGCGATTGACAAGTTGTTTGCGTTCTGGCGATACAATTGCTCGTTGGGGAGGGGATGAATTCACTTTGTTATTGCCTCAAGTCAGTTGTGTGCGAGATGCTGTTAAAATTGCCGAAAGAATCTTAGAAGCCTTAAAGCCAATTTTTGATCTAGAAGGCCACCAACTGCACATTACTAGCAGTATTGGACTTGCCTTTTATCCCAATGACGGCGAGGATGCTGAAACACTGCTCAAAAATGCAGATGCGGCGCTATATCGAGCTAAGGAGCAAGGACGAAATGCGTTTCAGCTTTATACGCCGGCTATCAATTCTAAAGGCTCGGAGTTGCTAGTTTTGGAACATAGCTTGCACCATGCTTTAGAGCGAGAAGAGTTTTTAATTTATTACCAACCTCTAGTGAATACGCTAACAGGAGAAATCGCTCAAATGGAAGCCTTGGTGCGCTGGCAGCACCCAACTCAGGGCTTGATTTCTCCGGCAACCTTTATCCCGCTTGCTGAAGAAAATGGATTAATTATCCCCTTGTGCGAGTGGGTATTAAAGACTGCCTGCGCTCAAAATAAAGCTTGGCAGGATGCCGGTTTGCCCCCGATTGGGATTGCAATTAACCTTTCTGCTCGACAGCTTCAGCAACCGGATTTTGTGGAAACGGTTAGGCAAGTTTTATTAGAAACTGGGTTAAATGCTCAGTTTTTGGAGTTGGAAGTTACGGAAACTGTGGCAATGCAAAATATAGACGCGACTCAGTCCATTTTGCGAGAATTATATAAAATGGGGGTTCGCCTTTCTTTAGATGATTTCGGCATCGGTTATTCTTCGCTCAGTTATCTAAAAAAGTTTCCATTCCACACGATCAAAATTGACCAGTCTTTTGTTCGGGATCTGATTGCAAACTGTGATGATGTCGCGATTGTTACGGCAATTATTGCCTTGGGGTATGGACTGAATCTTCGGGTGGTGGCCGAAGGGGTAGAAACAGAACAATTAAAGGATTTACTCCGCAATTTGCAATGCCAATATATGCAGGGCTATTTTTTCAGCCGGCCTTTACCGGCAGAGGAAGCCACTCAACTGCTGCGAAACTTACAAGAGTCAGAATCTTCGCCTTCTTGGCGTGCGGAGGTTTCTAACAGCATTTACAACCCCTTAGGAGCAGTGGACGGGAGTTACCAAAATCTTATCAAGTTTGGTAATTACTCATAATATAAGAGAACTGGGCTTACTTATAGCGATTTCGCTTTTCTTCAGGCTGCCCTCACTTAAACAGCAAAAAAACTTTCAAAAACACTTGTTAGCGCTTCAATTTAAAAACATCTGCAAAAACAGCATCCTTCTCAACTTTTCTTGGGGCATCCGGGGAATCATAAACCACTAAAAGAGAATTTGGTTGCCCCAAACAGGGAAAAAGTGCCAAGCCTTCAGCGTGATCTGCACCCAATATAAAAGGCAAATCGAATAAGACTTCTAAGTGTCCCGAATCTTGGGAAAATAGTGTATTTCCTGAAAGCTCTAAGGCATTTTTTAACCGGAATACTCTCAGATTACCTTCTAGTTCCATAGTGGGGCCGGCAAGAATGATTAAATCTTCGCCATCGATACACAATTCACGGACTCCTAAACCATTCATCTGCACAAAATGTTTTTTATACCGCTCACCTTCTGAGCCGATTGCTTTTAAGGCTAAAATACCGGGGTTGGGTTCTTCAATTTCTATTTCTAAAATGATCGCCCAGCCTCGCAACACTGGCCCACGCAACCCTATGAAAACTTTATCTCCGCGAACGGCTAATCCTTCGATATCAAACCCATTTTCTTTAGAGGGAATACCGGCTGCTATAAATGAACCAAGATGGCTATCATTTTCCAATATAGTGAGCAATGAGTCGGTTTTTTGAAGGCATCCAGCCGTCAGTTTTTGTTCTGGGTTCTCTGGATGCGAACATGATTTAAATAATTGTTTGTCAAAAACCGGAATTCGACCGAGTAAGTAACGGTTTAACTCAGTTTTGACTTCGGCCAATCGCTGAATATCTTGTTCGGGTTCATTTCCCTTGGTTTTTTTACGCTTCGTACTGTGAGAACCGATAAACCAAAGATAGTGATTGGTATAATCCATCCCTTCAATATCGATTTCGTCTTTCTCATTAAAAAGCTCAATAAAATCTCCAATAGCAAATCGCTTATGTTCTCCAAAGATACAGGGTTCAATCTGAGATAAACGCTCAATTGATGTTGTTTCATCAGAAGCCACCCATAAGCTCCCATCAGGGGTGAGAGCGGCTGCTGATAAATCTCCAATAATATCCGTAAATTCAGGCGCAAAGCGAAGTAAAACCCGACTCAGTAAAAAACCTTCTGCCATTGTAACTTTATCCTTAAAACTGTTAGAAAATTGTTGATAGTTACTGCTAGCATATCGAACAGCCAGCTTTTATAACCTATCCTTGGGTAGAGCTTTGAAAAAAACTTGCCAATTGAAAGTGGCTGCCGGAATATCTATCTTAAGAGGGATGTTAGCGTGAAGTATGAAAACGCCAAAGATTAGAAGCCGCAATTAGTAGAAATTCTCGCTCTATCTAGAGAGGTACAAAGCCGGCTTTCCCTATCGTTCGCAGAAGGCATTCGCATCTATCGAACACCACAGCAGTTTCCTGTGATGATGCCGGTGGGGTTTGCCGGCTTGATAGACTAGCAAGAAACGATAATATCGATCACCCGTCAGCCAGTTAAACCCGCCTCTGATTTCCAGTTGCCGGTGAGCGAAGGCATCAAGCTGGTAGAAGCAATTCCCAATCCCCGCAAGGTTTCGGTCAACCGCTGCTGCGATCTTTACACTCACCCTGATCGCAAGCATCGGCATCCCTCCCGTAAACCCGACTCAACTGTTCGCTAAATGGCATCAAGTGCGGCAGGGATTGAATGTGTCTGGGTTAATGCTATCGCCTCTCAAGCCTTACTGTCACTGGCTTTAAGAAAGTATAAAAAATGAATTTAAATCGATAATTTGTGCTATAATCCTGAGCGAGAAGTAAGTTCGGCGGCAGTGTTTGTTATTTTTTGTTGCAGGCGCATCTGCGGATCGAAATCTCTACACTATCTGATTTAAGTCTGGAGAGACTTTATGTCAATTTATGTAGGCAACCTATCCTACAAAGTTACCCAAGAAGACCTAACAAGCGTTTTTGCGGAATATGGAACCGTGAAGCGAGTTCAACTCCCCACTGACCGTGAAACCGGCCGGATGCGGGGTTTTGGTTTTGTAGAAATGGAAACCGAAGCCGAAGAAACTGCAGCTATTGAAGCTTTAGATGGTGCGGAGTGGATGGGCCGCGATCTAAAAGTGAACAAAGCCAAACCGCGTGAAGAAAACAAGCGGTCGGGTGGCGGCGGTGGCTGGGGAGATAAAAATCGCGGCGGATATTCTTCCCGACGTTATTAAGCTTTAGTCATAAAGCCTTCAAAGTAGTTAATTAGGTGAACTTCTTGCCAGGGTCATTCAGTTCCAGTCACTAGGTTTTACCTCAGTCTTACACTCAAAGCGCTGAGATTTGCTTAGAAATCTGGGGCGTCAGCGATCAAAGGCGATGAGTCTGCGCCGTTTAGCGCAAATTCAGCCATTGAAAGCCAAGCCAAGAACTGAATGACCTTGAATTTTTGTTCTATCCTATTTCGAGGTTTGATTCACTTGGGTGAATGCAATCATCCAACAATAGTTCAACGCTTAGGAGTAGACAGAATGACCCAAATTATTCTGGGTGAAAATGAAGGAATTGAGTCAGCGCTGCGCCGGTTTAAGCGTGAAGTATCTAAAGAAGGCATTTTTGCTGATATGAAGCGCCAGCGTCACTTCGAGACGCCAATTGAGAAACGCAAGCGCAAAGCGATTGCCAGAAGGCGGAAGCGGCGATTTACCAGATAGCGAACAGCACAAAATCGCAAATTACTGCAGCCATTTTCTCAAAATCTCATTTGACATCAAAAGTAGGGGCGAGTTTCGAGCGAGATTTAATCGTTAGAGTAAAAAGTGTATAGCTAAACCCGCCCCTACCTCTCCATACGTAGATCCTTTGGTTTAACAATCCTGCACCGTAGAGAAGCATTGACAAGCCGTGACGCATCATCTCTAGTGCAGTGTAGATTGATATAATTAAAAGCTTGATGGAACCTCAAAACTCAAACGAGAACAAGTTCAAAAAGTTTCGCCTCATCTAGAAACTGTAATCGCTGAGTTTGGCCTTATTTGATAGAATTCGACACAACTGGTTCAACCAGCAGTGTGATGTTATGAATTCCCTTAACAAGCACTCTTTGGCCGGGATTTAGGGTCAGTGAGCGTTCACATTTAGCCGGCCACCAGCTGCCTCTAAACTTGACCCGTCCTGGCTTATACGGGCCTTCAATAATTTCTTCAACAATGGCTTCTTCTCCCGGTTTTCCTAACAAATGTCTGAGGTAGTAGTTCCTTCTTTTTCTATATTTAGGTTTAACGGCATTGTAGAGCTTAAAAGGGTTAAACATTGCTTTTGCTACCTTCTTTGGGTGAGAGAATTGTTAAAATTAAGCAAGTCGCATCAGAAATTCCGCTGAGGCTGTTTCAGTTCCTTCGCCGGCAGCAGTCTTCGTTAGAAAAACATGAGTCGGATAATCGAACTTGCTGGGCATTGGGAAAAAGTAGGCTAAAAATTCCATGTGAACCTTCCTGATTGCGATGGTTCAACTTTACGAATTCCTCAATGCGTACAGTCTCGGCAACGTATCACTATCAAAGGTGGTTATCTCAATGGCATCTGATGACGCTTGAGATAGCGGTTTTTACTGCAATTCCAGTGGACACTTGCCTAACTGGCAACCAGAAAGCGCCGTCTTTGCGCCGGCAAATACACTTCACTTGAGCACCCTACAACCGCAAGTGATTGACACAAAAGACAAGTGGATGTACAGTAAAAGCCCTAGTTTTTTAGCTAAAGGCGTGAAGATAGACCGGCTCGATTTGCTCAACATCAAGTCTGGAACCGTTAGCCGTCGTTAAGCTACGAGTGCTGGGTGCCGGCGCTACAATTGCACAAATAGCACCGGCAACGAGACTGACAGGAGGCATTAAAAATCGGCAGAATTCGACAACTCTATTGGTTTGCACTTCTCTTTTGCAAGTCGTGATTTTCACAAGAAATAAGAAAGGATAAAAATAACTGGAATTGAGCGATATCAGAAGTTGTGGCCTGTAGTCAGATGCATCCTATGGCTGTCATGTCGGTCGTAATCTGGCTTTTGTTCCTTTTATAAAGCTCAGGTTTTGTACCTTAACAGGTTTATATTTTAATTTAAAAAAAATGCTTAAACATCAGAATAACTACTGATAAATAGGCAGTCAGGTGGCGATTAACTCTATAGCGCTTTAGTTAAGTTCAATGCTTCCAATGTAAAAAACTACAGACAGCACGATGAGAGTTTTTCTTACAAAAAAGAAGCCGGCAGTAAAACTTCCATTCTTTCCGACCCCTTCCGGATCGTCACAGATCTGATAAAACTAAGTCGCCATTCTCTCTAAGGTAGATGCAAGCACACTCTGCTGTTGCCATTCATGGGACAATCAACCAGCCGGACTCTACACGCAACCGGATCGGCTTCGATTAGGTTAAAATGCTACGCTCTTTTAAAGAAGCTAAAGCAACTAGCTCTCAGCCGTTGTCCCGACAAACTCACCCGTCCTACGTGACAGGTACTCGACGACTATTCGGGTGCAACACCGACTTAATACGATTACAAACTGTGAAGCGGGATGAAGCAAACCCTCACCCTAACGCGAGTGCGAAGTGATTATCCAAATCAGTTCGTCTATTGAAAGACAAGGGAGAAGAGGAGAGAGGAGGAGGAATACTTGGAGTTTGACTGCTAGCCGGCAATCGAAATTTGATGCACGTTGAGAAGATAACCCGGAAAAGCGGTTTTGCTTAACCTCAAAACCGGCCTTATCTCCACCTGTTTATTTACAGTTCTTAATTTCTCTTTAGGATTAAAGTCGAGCCGGTGCGACTTTAATCCTAATCCAGATTTTATCTAAGTGCTTATATCGTTTGGTAGATGCTTAACAGTGGCGCTCGCTGTTAAGGTTAAAACATAAAGAACTTTAGTCTTAGACATTCAAGGATTTAAAGCCATGAATAATATTCTTGCCTGGGTTATTTTAGGTTTAATTGCCGGCGCAATTGCTAAAGCCATATATCCCGGTTATCAAGGCGGCGGCATTCTTGCCACAATCTTGCTGGGTATTGTCGGCGCTTTTGTCGGTGGAACCTTGGCAACGTTCTTATCAACAGGAAGTCTCCAGTTAACAGCGACAACTTTTAGTCTTCCCGGTCTTTTTGTGGCCGTTTTGGGTGCCTTAGTTGCTATCTGGTTGTGGCACATGATTAACCGCCGCGCTTATCGTTAAACGAGACTTCAATGCGTCGCGGATGAGAGATGTGAGTAGCAATCTAACGAAGAGCCGGCAAAGAGCAAAGGCGCGGGTGATTTCATATTCTCCAGTGAATAATAACGATTTAATCAGCTGCATTACCCGCCCTTTCCCGGCGCCAAAGGAGTTTATTCTGTTCTTTCAATCGCAATTTTGAGATGAGCAACCAGTGCACCAATCGCACCAATTGCCGCTACGATTGGAAATAAACTGGTCGCAACAACTCCGCCAACAACTCCTGCGGTCAGAGGAATTTCTATTAGGGTGCGTCCTTCATCATTTTTAATAATGATACGCCGAATGTTGCCTTGATGAATGAGTTCCTTAACTTTGCTAACGAGAGCTTCGCCAGTGATAGAAAATTCTTCTACCCGAACGTTTTCTGAAGAATGAGCTTGAGGTTCAACAGTAATCCTTTCCAATCGAACGGTAGTATCTTCTTCAATCGGCGTTGAGTTAACTTCAACTGAATCGGAAGGGCGATTGTAAGGTGAATTCATATTTTAAGTCTCTGTGCTGAGGTTTCTTTCAGTATGGAAGTTTATTTCAGTAAATGGCTGCTTCTTTAGATATATAATTATTGCCTTAGCCATTTTTAAACTTCCTACATCTGAATCCCTCAATGTGAGCTTTGGGGCGGTATCGCCGCCCCACCGCAATAGCCGGCTTTATCCCTAGTGAGTGGGTTCCGTCACACTTCCCCAAATCTTAATTGTTGTGTCACGGCTACCACTGGCTAACGTCTCTCCATCCGGACTGAAAGCCACGCACAAAACTTCATCACAATGATCAGTTAAGGTGTTGATCAAAGTTTGGCTGTTGAGATCCCAAAGTTTGATAGTCTGGTCACTACTAGCACTGGCTAACGTCTCTCCATCTGGGCTAACAGCGACAGACCAAACCCAATTAGTATGCCCCTCCAGAGTGCCGATCAAATTCTGGTTTTCCAGATTCCAAATTTTAATCCTACAGTCACGGCTGCCACTGATTAAAGTCTTTCCATCAGGGCTAAAAGCGACTGAAAAAACTGAAGCTGAATGGCCGGTAAGGGTGTAGAGTAGTTTTTTTCTTTTCAGATCCCAAAT
Source organism: Microcoleus sp. FACHB-672 (assembly GCF_014695725.1). Taxonomy (NCBI): domain Bacteria; kingdom Bacillati; phylum Cyanobacteriota; class Cyanophyceae; order Oscillatoriales; family Microcoleaceae; genus Microcoleus; species Microcoleus sp. FACHB-672. The sequence continues at coordinate 236,187 of NZ_JACJOU010000019.1, forward strand.
CTTAATGGTGTTATCACGGCTGCCACTGGCTAAAATCTTGCCATCTGGGCTAAAAGCAACCGAAAAAACGGGTTCTAAATGGCCTTTCAGGGTACTAATTTGTTTCCTTTTTTCCCCATCCCAAATCTTAATCGTGTTGTCGAAACTGGCACTCGCTAACGTCTTGCCATCCGGACTAAAAGCAACAGAGGAAACCCAATGAGAATGCCCTCTTAAGGTACTGTTAAGCTTCTCTGTCTCAAGATTCAAAATCTTAATGTCACACTCATCGCTGCCACTGACGAGCGATGCTGCATGAACGGGGTTAAAGATGACAGACCGAACTGATTCGGAATGTAGTGTCAGGGTATTTTTTAGTTGAGCGATCTCCAGATCCCAAATTTTAATCGTCGTGTCATCACTGCTACTAGCTAAAGTCCTTCCATCTGGGCTAAAAGCGACCGAAAACACTTCTTTAGAATGGTCAGCGAGTGTGTGTAAGCATTTCCATGTTTGCAGTTGCATTGCACCGGGCCGGCTCAGCAAATGTGGCGGCTGCTGTTCTACCGGCAGCATTTCTAAGGACAAGTTTTCATGAGTTAGGGCTTTGAGAATCGCCTTAGGCAGTTGAAAGAGGTGCCCGTGGGGCAATTCTAAGGAAGGGTGGGAAGGAACAGATACAGACTGATTGGCGGTGATGGCTTTATTGAGTATGGAGTCGCTCATAGCTTTCATGAGGGTTTTTTGCTCCAAAAGAATTTTGACTTTAACCCAAACAACTCCTTTAACGGAGCAAACGTGGGAAATCCGGATTTGGTAGCTTTTTAATTTTTTATATTTTACAAACTTTTTCATAAGAAAATAAAATTTTTATTAGCTCTTTACATATTCGAGTATCCCTATCCGAATGAACACGTAAATATATTTTCCTTAATCTCAACCACTCAGTGATTCCTCGGAGATGAAGAACAGATGAGGAAGAATTTCTCTGCTTTATCGTTTGTCGCAGCATTTTTAGCCTTAGCGAATTCTGATACTTTTTTCCAAAAGCGCTTCAAAATCGCCGCAAACAGTCACTTTTTTGAGTAGTTTATATTTTGTAAATTTTTCTATTTAATCAATTTCTTGCCAAAAACTGCTTTCAGGTGTTTATCTACTTTTGCACCGTATAACCTGTTGAGCCGGTGAAGCAATCTTGGAAAAATTCATCTCACATTGATCTTATGAAATTACGGGGTGTGTAGGCTGGGAGGGTGAGATCGGGCAAATGGCTTAATAGAATTTCATCCTGATTTCATTTTGCTGTGTCAAATAATATTAGAAGGGGATTCTCCAGATTGGCAATCGGCAACCAACCCAGTTCGGGAAGGTTTGGGTGACTAAAATTAAGAATCTAAGCGATTTCAAGGAAGTAGCAGAAAACGAATTTAGCTGGGAAAAACAGAACACAGAGGAGGGAAAGAGATGAAAGCTTTGCAGAAAAGTATAATAGGCTTAGGAAGTATAGGACTGATATTTTTGGCGGCTTGCGGCAATGAAACACCGGCAACCAATTCTAGTAACACAAATTCGCCGGCTGCAACAGCTAATCCTGCAACTTCTTCTTCGACAACGACAGCTACAACGACCACTGCGACTGAGCCTAAATCAGAAGCATCTGCTAAAACAAATCATCCCCAAACCTCCCAAGGGGGTCAAGTTATAGAATCTGGCCTGTATCATTTAGAATTGGTGCCGGTTTCTGAAGAAAATGGCACACATATCGATTTTTTTCTGCAAAAAGGTGACACTCATGAAGCTATCCCTGATGCAAAAGTAACCGCTCAAATTCAGTTGCCGGCAGGAGAACAAAAAACTCTAGAGTTTGACTATGACGTTGCAGGCAAGCACTATGCTGTTTTTCTATCAGAAAAGGCCCCTGGAGAGTATAAGGTTGTTATTTTAACCGACATTAAGGGTGAAAAAATAAATGGTCGCTTTGCGTTTAATCGCTAACTTCTTACTGCAATACAAAGGATGTAAAACCATGAACAAGAAAGTCAAAAATTATACGGTTATTGGATTCTTAGCACCTCTAGTAATCGCTGTAGGATTAAGCAGTTGCAACACTGAAGCAAGTCAAGACAATTTGACGCCGGCACCCACGGCAACTGCAACACCTGTCGTTTCTTCTAAAGCCGAAGCAAAAACTCAGATCGATCAAAAATTTATCGAACTGATGATTCCCCACCATCAAGGGGCAGTAGAAATGGCAGAAATGGCTTTAACTAAAGCTAAACGACCTGAAATTAAAAAACTGGCTGAATCAATCATTCAAGATCAAAAACGAGAAATTCAGCAAATGCAGGACTGGTATAAACAGTGGTACGGCAAAGAAATTGCTGCTTCCTCCTCAATAGATCATTCTGCACATCAAGGGATGATGAGCATGGATATGATGGGAATGGATATGCAAGCGCTGAAAAATGCGGCAGACTTTGATAAGGAGTTTATTAAGCAAATGATTCCCCACCATCAAAGCGCTCTCATGATGGCCGAGATGGTTCTTGACACTGCCGAAAATGCCGAAATTCGTAATTTGGCAAAATCAATTATCGAAAGTCAAAATGCAGAAATCAAGCAGATGCAACAATGGCAGCAAGCTTGGAAGTAAGCAAACATTAATAAAATGAAGCTGAAAAACCTGGGTTTGTAGAAAAAATCCAGGTTTTTACCATCTCAATAGAATTTTTGCGTCCATCGAGAGAAACAGTATAAATCTCAGCAACAAGCAAGTTTATAAAGGTACGAGGAAGCAGAACTAAAGCCTCTTAGCTGCCAGTATAAATAAATATTTAAAATAAAGCTAGAGACTTTTTCTAACCTGAAAAAAAGTCGTAAAGAAATTATTGGCTCAACTAAAGGGAGTTAAATTAATATTAATACTAGACAAAAATATCAGATATCTGCTGACAAAGGCTATCATTATCACAGCGTCACTTCCTTGAAAAAGCCCCGCCGAGGTCCATTGAATCGAGTTCTAAAACCGGCAAATCGTCAACAGGCAAAGATGAGAATCACAGGGGAATAGGTCATGTTTGCCAGCTCGAAAGGCTATTCTCGAAACAGTTGGGTGCGCTTTACGATCAGTTAATCTTTCCAAAAATAACAAGTATGCTCTCGATTCCAGGCGTTACCGTCCAGACGCTTCTTTACGAAAGCGCTAGTTCTCTAATTTATCGAGCTGCTCGGGAATCCGACAGCCAGCCGATTATCCTCAAACTGCTTAAAGACAGCTACCCCACCCCTCAAGAGTTGGTGCGCTACCGCACTGAATACCGCATCACCCGATCACTGGAAAAACCCGGAGTCGTGCAAGTCTATGACTTGCAAAAGTACCAAAACACCCTCGTGATGTTTGTGGAGGACTTTGGCGGAGAGTCGCTGGCGTTCTGGATGCAGCGGTGCCGATTTAGCCTGGAAGAGTTCTTACAAATCGCAATAGAAGCGGCTCGAAGTTTAGGTCAGATTCACGCAGCCGGCGTGATTCACAAAGATATTAACCCCTCCAATATTGTTTACAACCGGCAGACGGGACAGTTAAAAATTATTGATTTTAGTATTTCCACCCAGCTAACACGGGAAAATCCCGTGCTGAAAACGCCCGGAGTTCTGGAAGGCACACTCGCTTATATCTCGCCAGAACAAACTGGCAGGATGAATCGCGTCCTCGACTATCGCACCGACTTTTACTCCCTCGGAATCAGCTTTTATCAAATACTGACAAATCAACTTCCCTTTACCACAACAGATCCTCTGGAATTAGTCCACTGTCATATTGCCAAACAGCCATTACCCCCGTCTGAAGTCAATCTAGGAATTCCCCAATTAGTTTCAGACATTGTAATGAAGCTGATCGCGAAAACTGCCGAAGAGCGCTACCAAAGTGCCTATGGATTACAAGCCGATTTAGAAGAATGCCGGCAGCAACTTCATTCTACTGGAATTATCTCAAATTTTCCCTTAGGGCGTCACGATATTTCTGATAAATTTCAACTTCCACAAAAGCTCTATGGACGACAATTAGAAATCGAAACCTTGCTTGCTGCTTTTGAACGGGCCAGCGATTTTAAAAGCGAGTTAATGCTAATTGCTGGATATTCTGGCATTGGTAAATCAGCTTTAGTACAAGAAATTTATAAACCAATTACTAAAAAACGTGGCTACTTTATTACAGGAAAATTTGACCAATATCAACGTAATATTCCCTATAGTGGTATCATTCGTGCATTTCAAGAATTAATTAAGCAACTACTAACCGAAAGTGAAGCTCAACTGAACCAATGGCGAAAGAAACTATTAGAAGCACTAGGGTTAAACGGGCAAGTGATTGTCGAAGTCATTCCCGAATTGGAATTAATCGTTGGCAAGCAAACCGCCGTGCCAGAACTCGGACCCGACGAGTCCCAGAATCGCTTTAACTTAGCGTTTAAAAACTTCATCAAAGTCTTTACCCAACCAGAACATCCCTTAGCGTTATTTTTGGATGATTTGCAGTGGTCAGATGGAGCATCATTGAAACTAATGCAATTGTTGATGAATGCTGCTTCCCCCGGATTATTCTTAATGGGGGCGTATCGGGATAACGAGGTTGGAGCAGCGCATCCGTTGATGCTTGCAGTAGAAGAGATAGCCAAAAAAGGGGCGATTATCAATCGAATTTTCCTGTCACCTTTAGATTTTTTCAGCGTTAGCAAAATTATTTGTGAGGCGCTGAATAGCTCTGAAGAAAAAGTTAAAGTCTTTGCTGAATTAGTGGAGGTTAAAACTGGTGGCAACCCATTTTTTATGAATGAATTTTTGAAATCACTTTATACAGAAAACTTATTAAAATTTGACATTCAATCACTAAGCTGGCAGTGGGAATTAGAACAAATTAAAGCGCGGGACTTTACAGATAACGTTGTTGAACTGATGGCCGGTAAAATTCAAAAGCTACCAAAAGAAACGCAAGAAATCTTAAAACTTGCGGCATGTATCGGCAATCAATTCGATTTAAATTTATTAACTTCTATCCTTAAAAAACCTTTAAGAGAAACGACAACTGCTTTATTTGCAGCAGTCGCTGAAAATTTAGTGACGCCTCTTAACAATATGGGAGATGTAGAACTAGCACTAATCGCTCTAGAGCTTCCAGATTCTTTGTTCTCCATTACCCAATCTCAATCCCTTGAATACAAATTTGTCCATGATCGCATTCAGCAGGCAGCTTATTCCCTGATTCCCACGAATACTAAGGAAGCAGTACATCGGCAAATCGGACAATTTTTGCTAAAAAATACTCCTCCCAATAAGCGAGAAGAAAAAATATTTGACATTGTTAATAAATTCAATTTTGCTCTAAAATTAATTACTGAGCGCACAGAAAAAGATGACCTCGCTCAATTAAATCTGACTGCCGGCAAAAAAGCGAAGCTATCAGCGGCCTATCAGCCGGCCCTGACTTATTTACAAACAGGGATAGAACTGTTAGCAAGCGATAGCTGGCAGCAACAGTATCATCTCACTCTCTCGCTATACGAACAGGCCGCAGAAGCCGCTTATCTCAACGCGGACTTTAACTTGATGAACCAATTCATTGAGGCGGTACTGTCACGAGCTAAAACCGTGCTAGATAAAGTGAAAGCTTATGAGGTAAAAATTCAAGCACACGTTGCCCAAGCTAAGTTGAATAAAGCAATCCATATTGCATTAGAAATCCTAAATTTGCTGGGAGTTAAGTTACCTAAACAACCTAATAATCTCGATATTTTGTGGGGACTACTACAGGCAAAGCTCAAAATAGGATCGCAACCGATTGCAAGCTTAGTTGACCTGCCGGTGATGACCGATCCTTACCCGAAAGCAGCGATGCGGATTCTGGCTAAAATTGCCGGTGCGGCTTACTCAAGCGCACCAATGCTGATGCCGCTGATTGTGTTTCAAAAGATTAGGTTATCTATCGAGTGGGGGAATACTTCTGAATCTGCTTTCGCTTACAGTTTCTATGGATTAATTCTCTGTGGCGTTGTTGGCGATATTGAAACCGGCTATCAATTCGGTCAACTCGCTCTTAACCTACTCTCACGACTCAATACAAGAGAAGTTAAAGCTAGAACCGAATTCATCGTTCATGTCTTTATCAGACACTGGATAGAGCCGGTTAAAGAAACATTGAATTCACTGCGGGAAGCTTATGCAGTTGCACTCGAAACTGGAGATTTAGAATACGCTGCCTATTCAGTTCATTTCTACTGTTGTTATGCCTTTTTAAGCGGAAAAGAATTGGAGCAATTGGAGTTAGAGATAGAAACTTACGCCCAGGCCATGCGCCAAATTGGGCAAGAAAGAACCGATGAGGGAGATGAGTTGTATTATCAGGAAGCTCTGCAATTGCTCAGCCAGGCAGCTTTGAACTTGCTAGGCCACTCACAAAACCCTTGTTATTTGATTGGCACCGCTTATGACGAACGAGCGATGCTGCCTGTGCTTGAAAAGGCGAATGACCGCACTGGAAGTTACTATGTGTACTTCAAAAAATTAATACTTTGCTACTTGTTTGGTGAGCAAGGGCAAGCAGTCGCCAATGCCGAATTAGCTGAAAAATATATAGATGGCGGAACCGCCCTTCTCTGGATTCCTCAATTTTATTTTTATGATTCTCTAGTGCGTCTTGCACTCGCTACTAATGCTGAGCAACCCTCTAGCAAAGCAGAGAAAAAGCTCCTCCAAAACCGCACAATTCAAAAGGTAATTTCCAATCAGAAAAAAATGAAAAAATGGGCGCATCATGCACCTAGGAATAACTCGCATAAATATCAGCTTGTGGAGGCTGAACTTTGCCGGCTTTTAGGAAAAGATCCCCTCGCAGTAGATTATTACGACAAAGCCATTACCCTCGCCAAAGATAACGAATACATCCATGAAGCGGCTATCGCTTACGAACTCGCCGCCAAGTTTTATTTATCCAAAGGAAAAGAATTAGCTGCTAGATCTTATATGCAGGAAGCTCGTTATTGTTATCAGCTATGGGGGGCAGTTGCTAAAATCAAGGATTTAGAAACGCGATATCCCCAATTACTGACCACAACTCAATCAGGAATTCAAGCTGTTAAAACTTCTGTATCCGTAACAACTACTGGTACTACTTCAAACTTGGATATTGCTACAGCGCTTAAAGCTTCTCAAGCAATTTCCGGCGAAATTATACTGGATAAGTTACTCTCTAGTTTAATGAAGATTCTGATGGAGAATGCGGGAGCGCAAAAAGGCTATCTGGTTTTACCAAGTCAGGGGAACCTACTAGTTGAAGCGTCAGGGTCAATCAGTAACGAACAGGTAACTGTCTTGCAGTCAATCCCCCTTGAAACCTGTGGGGGACTGTCGGAAGCAATTATTAATTATGTTGCGAGAACCAAAGAAAGCGTAGTTTTGGATGATGCTGCTCAAGAGGGGCAGTTTACTAAGGAATCTTATATCCAAAATAATCAGATAAAATCGATTCTGTGCGTGCCGCTGATCAACCAAGGCCAACTCATCAGTATTGTTTACTTGGAAAATAACCTGACGGCAGGAGCGTTTACTCCTGAACGAGTGGAGCTTTTACAATTGTTATCCGGACAGGCAGCGATTTCGATTCAAAATTCTAAGCTTTATACAGAAGTCCGCGAGAATGAAAGCCGGCTGGCTCAACTCAACCAAGCCTACGAACGTTTTGTACCCAGCCAGTTTCTCCAGTTTTTAGAAAAATCCAGCATTATCGATGTGGAATTAGGCGATCAGGTGCAGTTAGAAATGTCGGTGCTGTTCTCCGACATTCGCGACTTCACCACCCTCAGTGAAAGTATGACACCGGCAGATAATTTTAAATTTATTAATTCCTACTTGAGCCGTATGGAGCCGGCTATCACTGAGAATCACGGGTTTATCGATAAATACATTGGCGATGCGATTATGGCGCTATTTAGTGGGGAGGCAGATAATGCGGTGAAAGCGGGAATTGCCATGCTGCACCGGCTCACTGAATACAATCAACATCGCCGTAAATTTGGCTACCCACCGATTCAAAATGGCATCGGTATCAACACCGGCACCTTAATGTTAGGAACCGTTGGCGGACAAAACCGCATGGACGGTACCGTAATTTCTGACGCTGTTAATTTAGCTTCTCGTGTGGAAAGTTTAACCAAAAATTACGGAGTCTCGCTGCTAATTACCGAGCAAACTTATTCGCGCCTAAAAAATTCATCCCAATACGCAATCCGTACCATCGATACGGTGAAGGTTAAGGGAAAATCTGAAGCCGTGACAGTTTATGAGGTGTTTGATGCTAATCCGCCAGAAATTAAAGAGGGCAAGTTAGCCACCCTGCCATTGTTTGCAGAAGCTTTGGAGTTTTACTCGGAAGGAAAGTTAGCAGAGGCGGCACGACTGTTTAAGGATTGTCTGTGTCAAAATCAGGGCGACCTCGTGGCGCAAATTTATTTTGAGCGATGTCAAAAACACTAGATAAAATCTAATTCGTTAGAAGTGAAGAAAATCTATTTTTATGAGGATTATTCTAGTTGAAGATGAGCCAGATTTGGGTGCGGCAATTAAGCGCACACTCCATCAAGAAGCGTATGTGGTTGATTGGGCGCAAGATGGCGATGAAGCTTGGGGTTATTTAGAAAGCCAGTGGACAGAATACTCGCTAGGAATTCTTGATTGGTTGCTGCCTGGGGTGTCGGGATTGGAGTTATGTAAACGACTGCGAAAGCGGAACAATTCCATGCCGGTGCTGATGCTAACTGCAAAAGATCGGATGGAAGATAAAGTGGCTGGATTGGATGCCGGCGCGGATGACTATTTAGTGAAGCCCTTTGGCATGGCAGAATTATTGGCGCGGTTGCGTGCACTACAGCGACGATCTCCGCAAATTCAATCCCAACAGTTGCACTTTGGCAATTTCACGCTAGATTATGGCACCCGCACGCTTGGTTTTCAAGACGCTGCCGGTCAGCCGCAAGTTATTTCTTTGACGAACAAAGAATTTCAGTTATTAGAGTATTTCATTAGGCATCCTAATCAAATTGTGACCCGCGACCAACTGCTCAATCAACTATGGGAATTGGGTGCAGAACCGGCAAGTAATGTCGTAGCAGCTCAGATGCGTTTGTTGCGACGCAAACTGCAAGAAAAAGGCTACGATCAGCTAATAGAAACCGTTTATGGGCTGGGATATCGCTTTAATCCAACAGAGCGATGAAAATGAACTTTACTGTCTCCACTTTCTTTGCGGCTGCGATGGAAATAGCAAAAAGAGGATGCAGCCAATTTAATGCGGTGAAAATATTTAAGTTTCAGTGGTTAATTCTGCATCCCCTTTCATTTCGTCTATTTCAAACCAGTTAATAAAAACTCCTGCCAATGGAATCGCAATAAAAATGCCTAGCAGACCTGCGGCTCTTGCCCCTACCAATAAAGCAAAAAACACAACAACAGGATGAATATTCAATGAATTTTGCATGATTCTTGGATAAATTATATTATCTTGAATCTGCTGAAGAACGATGCAAGCCAACAAAACTTTCAGCGCTAGCCAAACATTTTGCGCTAGCACAATGAAAGAAATTAAGCCAATTCCTAGGGCTGCTCCAATTCCGGGTATTAAATCAAAAATTCCAACCAGTACCGCCAAAATTAAAGGAAACTTTACTTGTAAAATTAAAAGAACGATAAAAGTTGAAGTCACTAAAAATAACATCAACACAATTTGGCCTTGAAAAAAACCTAAGAAGTTACGCTCAACGATCACTGTCAAGCGCTTGTGTAAATGACGGGGAATAACTTTAAGCATCAGTGTCCAAAGCTTTTTTCCATCCAAAAGCATGAAAAAAGCAATGACCATAATTAATATAAAGTTTAACAAATTTGTTAAAAACATTTGTAAGACGGCAAGACTAGAAACAACTCCTGCTAAAGCTTGATTTCTTAATTGTTCTTCAACAACCCGCAAATTAACTTGAAGACTTCGCTCTCGCAAGAAATTTTCTACTCGTTCCGAGAGTGGGGCAAGGGCGTTGACAAAGTCCGTGACGCTATCAATCAATTGCTGACCTTGGGATAAAAGCGTGACGCCTACGGTAACAGTTAGACCGCCAATTACTAGAAATCCTAGTAAAAAAACAACGCCAACTGCTGCCCCGTGGGGTAAAAATCGGCGCAGCCATTTCACGGGATAGCTCAACAAAAAAGCAACAATTGCCGCAATTGTAAAAACAACAATAACTGTTTCAAAATATTGTAAAAGCCGCAGGCCGGCCCACCCCACAGCAAATAAAAGTAAAAAACGAATCAATACTAAGTTAGTTAGCCTATCCCAGACATCTTTGGTAGCAGGAACACTCATTTTTATCACTAGCCCTGAATAAATATATGAAATAGTTTTTGATGTAATAGGCATTTAAGCACTAGCGCAAAGGCCAGCAACTTGAACAGCACTCCTTGTGGCTGCAAATGATCGGCAATTCTTGCCCTGTTTTGAGTCCTATTAATTGAGAACTTTAACAGCAGCCGATAAGACCACTCTCATGACAATAAATTAGCACCAGCATCGGCTCCGGCAAATCTACCGCCCGGTACATCTAGCTTTCGCTTTTCTTTCCGTCTGCGTGGCCGCAAATTTTACTTTTCAGATATATTTTCACTTAGTAATCTACTGGCTGATGTATCGCAGACATCTAATCCTTCTTTGCTGCAAGCATCGAAGATTAACCTCAAACTTTTTAGCCAAAAGCCGGCAGTCTCGCCTTTTTCCCAAATTACGCCCAGAACCGCACAAAAAAGGGGCCGGCAAACAGCCCGCCCCGCAAGACATTCAGGGGATTCTCTCCCTTGTTGCCCCGATTCTACAAACCGTTGCGGCCCCAGACCACCATTGCAATAGAGAACGTAAATACAACCAGTAGCGAAGTCCAACCAAGCGTCAGAATATCCATAGCTATGCCTTAAGAAAAACCGTCCAAAATAACTCCAAGCCTTATATTATGTCAATTTGAGCCATCTCGGTCAGTGACATTATCGTGAACAACTTCTCAGAACTCGATCTCGCAGCAGAACGTATAGAATCGCTCAAAGCCGGCATCTTGTCTGCTTTTGCCTTATTGCTGGCTTTTGGTACGATCGCTGCGATCAATCAGCTAATCTTGGCCAAGCAGTTTGACCCCCTTGTGGGGTTGCAGATCGCGACTGTCGATATTCATTTGCTAATTAGTAGCGCAGTTGCGTGGCTGAGTGGCTTTCTCTTTGGCATCACTTACCGCTACATTATCCGGCAGGACAATAATTCTCACCTTCAAGAGGGTGCGGTGTTCGCCTTCGGACTGGTACGCGGATTGGCCCAGCTAGATGTGGGGCTGAAGTTTCAGGACAGCTTTTGGCCATTTGTAGTTCTGGCGCTGGAGAGTGTGCTGCTGTTTGCAATCGCCCGTTTCACCCTCGACTTGGCCATTCAGAGCCGGTGGGTTAAGCCTTTTAAATGAGCCGGTGAATTTGAAAGGCTTAATCCCTATCCGCTTAAGTGTGAGGGAAGGGGAGAAAATCTTCCCTTAAAAACCCTTTTTTAAACCGGCTAGGGGGATTTCAAAACAGCAAAAAGAAAAGTCTATTTTGCCGGCACACTTAACTTAACTTAAATTCCGCAAACTCTGGCTGGCCGTACATCATATTGCGATCAACCGCTGACAAAATTTTATTATTTGCCGCTTCTGAAGCTAGACACTGGCACACCAAATGCGCCACATCTGCGCGGTGAATCGTGCCGGCAACCCGATGATCTTCGGTGAGGAGGCCATTGCCGGTTGCCGGTTCCGATTTTAATCCACCGGGTCGAATAATTGTGTAAGTCAGGCCACTATTGATCAAATGTTGCTCAGCTTTTTCTTTCTCAACCAAAACCGGCCCTAGAGTTTGTAAAGCTTGTGGCGGCAATGCTAGCACACTCTCGCCGGCACCAATTGAAGAAACCAAAATAAACTTTTGCACACCCGCTTTCACCGCAGCATCAATCAGGTTTTTATTGCCCAAATAATCTGCTCTTTCCCCATCTTTTGGTAAACCGCCAATTGTGCTAATCACGGCATAAATCGGCTCATCTCCCTGCATCGCCTGCTCAACAGCCGCCACATCCAAAGCATCGCCTGTCGCGACTTTAAGACCCATCGATTCCAGTTGAGTCCGGTTTGTCTCGCTTCTCAGTAGTGCTTTCACCTTTACTGCTTGGTTCATCAAACAGAAAGCGATTTGCTCACCCACTCCCCGACTCGCGCCGGCTAGAAAAACATAAGATTCTGTTGTCATTTTTCCATCCTTTAGTTAACCCTGGTTGATCACAATATACTATAGTGCCGTTGTTAATTTACTTCTCAGATGTAGGTTGAGTTGACATAGTACCCCTCCGTTTCACTTTGCTCAATCTATGAGCATGGGTTGGGCACTGTAGAATCATATTAAATACATAGGTAAACGATCCTATTGTCCTATTTCAATCCACAATAGACCTGTTAAAAACTTTTAAAGCACATATTTAAAAACATTAAATCATTAACTAAATTTGCGCTTATCTATGGGTTAAAGATAAAAAAAGAGATTAAATTCTTAAGATCGGTATCCAATAATTTGTAACGTGTTCTCTTAAAATCGAATAATTTGTAACGTGTTCTCTTAAAAAGGTATTAATTTCATGAACCGCTTTTACGCCCTACCATTACCAACCAAGATTGCTCTTCGCAAGGCAATCCGGGTGGGCGATAGTAATGATCTACAATCTCAAAACCGGCAGCTTCCAAACAAGGAGATAGGGTTTCATATTCCCAGCCGGCAACATAGCGATAGCCGGTGGGACGCGCACTGTAACCCTCCGTATCGCCGCGACACAGCGACATCACGATCACACCACCGGCAACCAGCGAGTTGTGCAAATCCCTCAGTACCTTCACCATTTGGCTGCTAGGAACGTGGATCAGCGACGCATTGGCAAAAATCCCATCAAACGTTGCCTGGGGTAGATCGAGACTCAAAAACGACTGCTGCCAAACCTCACAACCGGCTGCCTGCTGCGCCATTTCCACAAATGCCGGTGTCGCATCCAAACCGATCACCGTATGTCCCTGACCTTTGAATGCTACTAAATCACGTCCAGGGCCACAACCTATATCCAGAATTTTACCGGGATTTCTGGGCATCGCCGCCACTAAAGCATCCCGATTTTGGGACACATCATGATCCCAAGTGCCGGCGCGGAAAGATTCAGCCGTTAGCTGGTACTCCGCGATGGTCAGTTGTTCGTGCTTCTCCACAGTTCCTCAACCTTTTGAACCTCTCACATATCTTACTCTCCCGTTCTCCCACTCGCCTGAAGCTCACTTTTTATCCTGCCGGTGAGTAAATAAGTCGTCATCTGTCCTTTGCCTTTAATTTCCATCACACCCCGTTCTTGGAATGCAAATTTATCTCGTAAGCGTTCGTAAGTGTTGGCTGTAACTTGAATAGCACCGGGAATGCCGTGAGATTCCATGCGGCTAGCCGTATTCACTGCATCACCCCAAAGGTCATAAATAAACTTTTTGGTGCCAATGACCCCCGCAACAACCGGCCCGGTGTTCATGCCAATACGGATGCTGAGTTCTGCATTGTGCTTGGCATTAAATTGCTTAATTTCGTGTTGCATATCCAGCGCCATTTCAGCAATGGCTTCTGCATGATCGGGGCGCTGAGTAGGAAGGCCGCCGGCAACCATATAATTGTCACCAATCGTCTTAATCTTTTCTAAACTATACTTCTCAGTCAGTCGATCAAATCCTGAAAAAATTTCGTTAAGAACATTCACTAATTCTGTTGGTGAAACTCGGTCAGACAACTGCGTAAAGCCAACAATATCAGCAAAAAGAACCGTAACTTCACCAAACCAATCAGCGATAGTATGGTGTCCTTGTTTCAACTGGTCGGCAATCGGTTGCGGTAAGATATTTAGTAACAATCGCTCGGATTTTTCTTGTTCTAATGTTAGTTCTTGATTGGTTTCTTGCAATTGAGCGGTGCGTTCGACCACACGCCTTTCTAATTCTTTAGAAGTTTGACGCAGCCGGCCAATGACCAGCGTTAGTCCTGACAGTGCCAGCACAGATAATACACTGAGCATGGCGAAGGTTCCCCCCAAGCCGGTGCGCGTCTTAGCGATGAAGCTATCGAGGGGAGTAACGATTTCTAAAATTCCCCGCACATCTCCCACGTTCCAATCTTTTTTAGGGCTATCGGGGTGAGTGTTATGACAGCCGACACAGCTAGGTTTAAGGGTGTCTGCCTCTGCATAACGGAAAGAAGGCCGGCCTTGATAATTTTCTAGACGAGCGAATGTTTCTTTCGGATATTGTCTCAAATATTCTAGTGCTTGTTCTTCAAATTTGTCTTTTGCGCCTCCTTCCTCTTTTCGCCACGGAAAGGGATAGTCACTGTACACCCGGACGGACATTCCAGTATTTTTTTCACTGAGGCTATGACCAAGTTCTAGTAAGTACGTTGCCGGCACAGGAATTCCCCCGCTGTACTTTGGGTAGTCGTGGGTAACAGTTACGCCCTTAATGTCTTCTAAACGATCAACCGTTTCTGAAGTATAAAGTGTGCGTGCCTCTTTCATTGCTTGAGCGTAGAGAGCGGCATTCTGGCGTGCTTGTGATTCAATTAGATCCGACGAAAGACGAGACATATTAGACATCGCCACCGCAACGCCAGTGCAAAATAAAATTGCCAGAATCAGGATAATGCGCTTATACAACAGGCGTGTGAACGCAGCCAAAAATTTATCAATTAACTGGCGCATAGCATTCTCAATACAAAGATGTTTCTTGCTTTATCCTTCAATAGATTAATGGCATCTCCGTAAAATTACTGTGAATTTTAATAACTTCAGAAAAAGCTAGCCGTCCAAGGCTCGGATTCATTCTGTAAATTTAGCTACCATACTTATCGGAGTTGTCACTTTATTAGCTATTGTGAATTCGAGTTTAACGTCTCAACCAAACGATCTGCCCCCTCAAACACCGGCAGCCGCAGACAAACAGATATTTCCTGGTGAAGTATTTGGCAACACGGCTGATTTTGACACCGGCATCCGCCAACTTTTGCCGCGTTACGATGAAATGCTGGATACGATTGTCCGTTGTATTCCCAGCAACAGCCTTCGCATCCTCGAACTTGGCTGTGGTACCGGCGAACTTAGTCTAAAAATTCTCAACCGCTATCCCACTGCCGAGTTAGTCGCTGTGGATTATTCACCGCGAATGCTTGAATTTGCCCAGGAAAAAATCCACGCTGCTGGATACGCCCACAGAGTCACTTGGATTGAAGCTGATTTTGGTGAATTGGCAAACAGCCAGAAATCGATGGGAGAGGGTTTTGATTGCGCTGTTTCTTCCCTCGCCATTCACCATCTCAGGGATGAGATGAAGTTGAAATTATTGGATTGGATTAACCAAAATCTGAATACCGGCGGCTGTTTCTGGAATGCTGATCCGATTTTGCCGGAATTGCCGGCAATGGCAGAAGTTTATCAAGCGGTACGTGAGGAGTGGGCGAACACTCAGGGACAAACTCTGGCAGAGGTTCGCGCCAAGATCGGCAACAGCACCCCACAAGGGCATTCTAATCCTGATCAATTAGCCACTTTAGCGGCTCATTTAGAGATGCTAAAAACGGCAGGATTTGAGCCGGTGGCTGTTCCTTGGAAATATTATGGGTTGGCTGTTTTTGGCGGATTTAAACCTTAGCTTGTAAAAAATTCCCAGCCGGCACCCCGATAGCCAAAATTAAAAATATCAGGGTGCAGAATTTCTGCCAAAATTTCTAGGGAATCAACTAGCCGTGGCCCTGGCCGGTTAAAGTAAGCATTGCCATCCGTGATATAAACTTTGCCGGTTTTAATGGCTTGCAAGTTTTGCCATTCTGGGTTTTTAATTAATGGCATGGCATCTTGGCGCGTGCGTTCCAAATCAAACCCGCAAGGCATAAAAATAATCACTTCTGGATCGGCGGCTGCTAACTCTTCCCATTTCAACCAAGGAGAATGTTTGCCGGCTACTCCAAAAACTGACTCCCCACCGGCAAGGGATACTAATTCCGGAATCCAGTTGCCGGCAGCCATCAAAGGTTCCGTCCATTCGATACAAGCAACGGTGGGAGAATGACCCTTCACCAAGGAAGAAACCGCTTCAACACGAGACTTTAATTTCTCAATCACCGGCTGACTGTCAACCTTAAGAGTGCCGGCAACCCGTTCGATATCTCCCCATACATCCGCTAAAAGATTGGGCTGCAAAGAAATAATTTGTGGTTGAATGCTGAGAGATTTGCTAACAGCCTCCTCAACATCTTGCAACGTACAAGCACAAACATCGCACTGTGCTTGGGTAATAATATGGGTAGGATTCAGTTGCTCTAAAACATCCGTTTTAATTTGATATACACTGAGTGCCGATTTCAATAAATCTGTCACGCGATCATGGATTTCCCCACTGCTGCCTTCAGGATTCATTTTAGGCTGCGTACAAATCGGCAACTGTTCAACGCCTTGTGGAAAATCGCATTCATGGGAACGTCCCACAAGTGCGTCTACCAAACCTAATGAGGCTATAATTTCGGTCGCACTGGGTAATAGAGAAACGATTCTCAACGGTTCGCTGTTCATAGTTTACGGGTGCTTGCAACGCCTTTTTACCTGAAATTCTTACTACCGAAATAGCAGCAGAATGGTTTGAATAAAACCTACCACGATACCTAAAACCCCGCCCAAATTAACAATGGCTTGCAATTCACTTTTGACAATGCCTTGAATTGCCAGCTCAAGGTCTTCGGCAGAGGTGGCTTTGACCCGATCAATAATGACTTGATCAATATTTAAAATCGGAATTGTTTTAGCCACAATATTTTCAAGATCTCGCTCTAAATATCGCTCTAGAATTAGGGCTAGCTCGACGCTGACAAGCTGTAAAGATGAACTTACCACCGCCGAAGAACGTAGCCGACTGAGGATTAATTTGGCAATATTTTCCCAGTCGAGAGATTGCGTTAATCCCGTCATTAAATCGGTGCCGCGACTTTGAATATAGCCACGAACACTATCTCGCAGCGTTTTGCGTAACTGCCGCACTGTAGAAACCGGCAGGTTTTGCAAAGAAACGTTTTGCAGCCACTCCTTTAAGCGCGAACGAACTCCCAAAGATTTAATTAATTCTGCTAAGCGAGCGTTTGCTTCTTCTTTCTCATCTAAACAAAAAGTCCGCAGACGCGTTAAGGTGTTACGCAAGCCAAGCAAATTCGCAACCACCCAATAAGTGCCGCTGGCTTTTTCTCGAAAGCCTTCATCAATTACTTGAATATTGCGATCCGTTAAAAAATCCACCAAAGCCTGACGCAATACTTCTGGGGGTAGCACTGCTTGAAGCAGCCAATCTGAAAGCTGACTTGCTTGCGCTTCACTAAGCTGAAAGTCTAGTAAAACTTGGTCAAAAATTTGATTGAGTTGCGCTTCTAAAAAATCTTCGCGGCGAGCTAAAACTTTTAGAATTCTGGGAAAAGCTTGCCCCAGCAAATCGCGCATAACACCGGCCATAATTTTGGCGGTTTTCTGCTCAGTATCCGACTTAACTTGATCGAGTGCTAGTTGCAGTAACCAAAGAATTGCCGCTTGCATCCGTTCTGTTTCTAGCAAGCGACGCGCCAAGTTTTGCAGTTCTCCCGGCGTCAGCAACGATCCCATAATCGTGTCGGAAATTTTATTGGCCAAACGCTCTTGGTTGGCAGGAATTAAACCGGGTGTAAAGGGGAGCTGCCGGCCAAAGGCGTAGTAAGCTCGGTAAGGACGGAATAACATCTTGATGGCTATATCGTTGGTGAAATAGCCAATAATGCCACCGGCGATCGGCGGGGTGAGATAAAGCCAGAGATCGGAAAGGTTCATCAGCTATCAGCTTTTTGTCCTTTGTCATTTGTCAGGCGTCCCCAGTCAGGTGTCTATTGCCTTCTCAGTTGTCGGTTGCCAGTGGTTTTTGTAGGAACCGCTAACCGATGACGCATGATGACGAATGACCGGCCCTTTAGGGTGGCGTAGCCATGACCAATGACAGAGAGTTATTTAGTAACGACTAATACTCCCATCATGCCACCTGCTATCGGGTAGTGTGTGGAGGTGGCAAAACCGGCTTGACGGGCCAACACCTCTTGCTGGCTGCCGGTGGGGAATTTATCTAAGCTGGGACTGATGTAGGCGTATTCCTCTGTCAGGCCAAAGTGCTGGGCCATTGGCACCACAATATTGTTCAGATACCACTGCTGAGTGCTTCGCAGCAGCGGGTTGCTAGGCCGGTGAAAATCAAGAATGGCGGCTTTGGCTGCCGGCTTGAGGACGCGGTGCAACTCTTGCAGACACCGGCAGATATCTGTAACATTCCGCAAACCGTAACCCACCGTCGCAGCGTCAAAATAATGATCCGCAAAGGGCAAATTCAGCGCATCAGCCTCAACCCAACTAATCGCAGCTGATGGCCACAGCCAAGGTTTCTCGCGCTTTTGTGCCACTGCCAGCAAAGCCGAGGAAAAATCCACCCCATACACATGGCCGGCAACCCCGACTTGCTGCGCCAACACCTGCGCGAGATCGCCACTGCCACAGCACAAATCCAGGCAAGTATCTCCAGAACTTGCACCACTCCACTTCACCGTCATCTGCTTCCAAATGCGGTGCTGGCCCACACTCAGCCGGTCATTCATTTGGTCATAAACCGGCGCAATGCGGTTGAATATCGCTTGAACTTGTTCAGCACTCATTGGGCATTAAACCTCTTGCAAAAATCTTTCAGTACCCATTAACCCATCGCACCAACCATTAACGCATCTGTGTATGCCTGCCGGCACGCTGCGTTATCATCTTTGGTTAAAAAAGACTTTTGCCAGAAGTATACGCAGAGTGAGTAAAAATCACTCCCATCGCGAATAAGATGAGCCTAATAGAGGACAAGCGACGCTGTAACTTAGCTTTAGCGGGTGCTGTTGAGCGCCAGAGCCACCTGCTTGGCGGATAAATGAATCAGGGTGAGTTCGTCTTCTCTGAGGCTGCAAGGTTGCTTCCACTGTAGCGATAAAAGCGCCAGAACTGTGTCTCGGTAAGTAACGGGGATCACTAAATGGGCTTGGATACCTGAAGATTGGTAATGAGCCACATCGGCCAGTTCTGGTTCCGCCGGCACATTCACCGATCCCTGAATTTTATGAGAAGCCATTGCTTCCTTAACCAAGGGATCGCTCGTCAGCCAGTTGTCTTCTATCCCATCGGCGCTGTAGGTGCCTTGGCTAGACGCTAAAGCACTGCTATCTACCAGTTGCAAGATACAAACATCCGTTAAGAAGCTTTTGCCAAATGCCGTTGCAATCGGTTCTAAACAAGCTTCTGTACTGTCAGCATCTTGGGCAACTTGCAAAATCGTTGAGATCAGGTTGGTTTGGGTTTGGGCGCGGCGCAAATCTTCCATGCGTTGCATTTGAACGTCATAGTTCTCTGCCGCCCGTTCCACCACTGCTTTGAGTTCATTGGGGTCCCAAGGCTTGGTGATGTACTTATACACCTGTCCGGAGTTAATCGCTTCGACCAAGTCTTCGATGTCGGTGAAGCCGGTTAAGATAATCCGCACAGTGTTCGGGAACTGAGGTAACGTTTTTTTAAGAAATTCAGTTCCCTTCATTTCTGGCATCCGTTGATCGGAGATGATCACGGCCACCTCGCCCTCTTTTTGCAGCACTTCCAAGGCGCGAACCCCGCTTTCCGCCTTGAGTACCTGAAATTCACGGCGGAAGGTGCGGTAGAGCAGGTCGAGATTATCAGGCTCGTCGTCTACCACCAACATTTTTGGTTTTTTCGGTCGCGCTAGACTCATTAACTGGCGTCTAATGGTTTCAAGTTCTGGAATAGCATTATCCATACGTTATAACAAACTCCTTAGGAAAATTTGGATTGGCAACCGAATCTTTCAATAAATGCTAACGACGATTGATGCACGCAGTGAATCAGTCATCTAGATGTCTTCACGTTTTGCTTGAGTGAACTTTCATTGATGACTTGTCCCCTCGTGCCCTACACCAACATAAACCTTTTAGTGATCCAGTTTTACATAACTTCATAATAGTACGGGCTTCACAATATCTTTATATAAAGTTACGCAAAAACCCGGTTTCAATTCAATCGCGGACAGGTTAAGACTGTAGAGACCAAATGCAAGGCTTGAGTAATTTCTAGGAGTGTTTGTTGGGGCTATCGATCCTATAGGCTGACACCGGCTCTGTGAATAAGGAATTTTCCTTGGTAGGGTAGCACAGATGTGTTGCCCTCTGATTGTAAAAGGCCACGGTTTCACCGGCATCTTTGCTCCCATATTTGGCACGCTCCAGCCACTCCTGAACTTTAAATCGGTTTGACTCAGCAAAGAAATCTCGCGGATATCTGTTCTGTAGCTACTTAAGGGTAAGGATAGAGGATGATGCCACTGTTCGATGAAAATCTGCTGTCTTTTGGGAAAGAACGACTGGATCACACTCCCAATTTACTGCCAGCAGATGGCAGCGCCTTGTCCTCTGGAATTTACCCGTTCTCGCCACCAGCATCTGCAAGTGCCCCTGACAATTCCTTTTTTTCCCTTATAGAAAGCATCGAAGAATTTAATGCACAAGTTTTTCTAAATGTCAATTATTTACCGAACACATCTGCCGTCGTCAATCCCATCGGAGGGCAAGATCCGCTAACAGGAATTGATCACAGGGAAATGAGGAGTGCCGGCAATTTGCTAGTTGGCAAACCGGCACAGCAGCCGGCGGTTCGCGAGATTGTTTTTGTTGACGCCGCCGTTGAAGATTACCAGAGTTTGGTGGCCGGCATCCCGGCAGGGGCAGAAGTTGTCATCCTTGACGCCAGCCACAACGGCACAGATCAAATAAGCGAAGTTTTAGCACAGCGTGCCGGTATCTCTGCGGTTCACATTGTCTCCCACGGTGGCCCTGGAAGTTTGAACTTAGGTAACTCAACCTTAAATCTGGCCGATCTTGCCAAAACGCAACAGTGGGCAAACGCCCTAACCCCAGATGCAGACATCCTTATATACGGGTGTGATGTGGCATCGGGGGCGCAAGGTGAAGCTTTTGTCGAAAAACTAAGTGAATTAACCGGCGCGGATGTTGCCGCCTCCATAGATAAAACCGGCAGCGCATTACAAGGCGGAGATTGGTTGCTGGAATACGGGGCCGGCCAGATCGAGACAGATTTGGCATTTAACGAGCCGGCGAGGTTAGCTTATAACTCGGTTTTTGCCATTATCGATTCAATCGGGCAATCCACCTTTGCTGCGAATGCAACCTTTGGGGGTACTTTAATCGGTGGGTTGTCGGGCATTACTTACAATAGCGCGAACAATCAATATTACGTGATTGCCGATGCTCGCAACAACGGAACCGGCCCGGTTCGCTTTTATACTTTCAATATCGATGTGAGTTCTGGAACCCTTGGAGCCGGCGGCGCAACGGCAACGGGTGTGACATTACTGGGAAACCCGACTCCGACTGCCTTTGCTGCCAACACGAGTGATACCGAAGGAATTGCCCTTGCACCAGGTGGGACAGGAGTATTTATTTCTTCAGAAGGGTTTTTTAGCGGCACCACGCCTACAGCACAACCGTTTATTAATCAGTTCAATATCGCAACCGGCGTTCAAACTTCAGCTTTGCCGATTCCGAGCAAGTTTACAGCCACAAACACCACCAGTGGCATTGTCAGCAACGCCGCCTTTGAAAGCCTCAGTATCAGTCCAAGTGGGCAGTTTTTGTTTACAGCAACAGAAAACGCCTTAAAACAAGACGGTGCAGTTCCCACCGCTTCCACCGGCACTCCTTCCCGGATTTTGACCTACAATTTGGCCACTAGCACGGCAGGCGCGGAATATCTCTACAACACGGATGCTGGTAATGGAATTTCCGAGATATTAGCCCTTGATAACACAACCCTGCTCGTGCTGGAACGCTCAATGAACCCACTAGCGCAAACGGGTAGCTTGCGCTTATACCAAGTATCGTTAACCGGGGCGACAGATATTTCAGGCTTAAACGCCCTCGCCGGTAGCCCTACAGCGGTTCAGAAAACGTTAGTTGTGGATTTGGTGGCGGCAGGTTTTCCGATTAATAATTTTGATCCGATTAATAATTTTGAAGGGATGACACTTGGCCCTACCTTGCCAAGTGGGAAACGATCGCTCATTTTGATCAGCGATAACAACTATGGGGCCGGTATTAACCTTGCCACAACAGTTGCGGCGTTTTCGGTTAATAGTGCCCCTGTGCTGGATAACACCGGCACCCCGACTCTCACAGCAATTGATGAAGATGTGCCCGTAGCCTCAAACACCGGCACACTGGTTTCTAACCTCATTGGCAGCAGCATCAATGACTTAGACTCTGCCGATCCAGAAGGCATTGCGGTGACAGGGTTAAACACCACCAACGGCACTTGGCAGTATTCCACTGACAGCACCACTTGGACAAGTTTAGGCACTCCCTCTGAAAGCGCGGCAATGCTGTTGGCGGCAGATCCGAATACCCGAATTCGGTTTATCCCCAATGCCAATTTCAACGGTGGTTCGGGTAATATTACCTTCCGCGCTTGGGATGGCACAACCGGCACCAACGGCACTACGGCAAATATTACGACTCTGGGAACTGGTGGGTTAACGTCTTTTAGCACCGCAACGGAAACCGCCAGCATTACTGTTAATGCTGTGAATGATTTGCCGGTTCTCACCGTTCCTGGCATTCAAACAATTAACCAAAATATTAATTCAGCAATTCCGGGTATCAGTATTGCCGATATTGATGCCGGCATCGGCAATTTGCAAGTCACGCTTTCTGCCACAAATGGAAGTCTCAATTTAAGTGCGCTCACTGGACTGACTTTTTCAACAGGTGATGGCACGGCTGACGCCAGCATGACTTTTACTGGCTCTCTCACGAATATTAACACCGCACTTGCAAATCTCACATATCGCAGCAGTGGTAACTATTCTGGGCCGGCAACAGTTAACCTAAATGTAAGCGACTTGGGAAACACCGGCACGGGAGGTGCTTTAATGGCATCGGGTTCTATTGCGGTTAATGTAACTGCTGTTCCCTATGGTGCCGGTTCCGTACTGGTTAATGAAGTCGTTACCAATCCTCAGCAAGACTGGAGTACCAGTAATTTTAATGGTGTTGTGGGTGCCGGTGTGGTTAGTGAAGGCACCGATGAATGGGCGGAACTTTACATCTCACAAGCCGGCTTAGACTTGACAAACTGGACAATTGAACTCCTTGACGGCACCAATGTTATCGGCAATTTAACTGCTGGCGGTGCATTTCAAACGTCTCGTTATATTTCCAACACAGCCGGTAGCAGTTTCACGAATACTGCTGTAGGAGATTATCTCCTATTAGGAAATGTTAACGGCGCGATGAACAATGCCATCACGCTGGTTATTAAAGATCACATCGGCACGATTATTGATCAAGTTGCCGTCGGTGCCGGTGCGCCTAGTGGCGTTGCAACGGGGGTTACGAATGAAGCAGTTGCTCGTGTGCCGAATGGTATAGATACGAATAATGATGTAATTGACTTCCGCAAGCAAGCAGCAACCCTTGGTACGTTTAATAATATTGGACAGCTTGCTTTAGCAGATCATATTTCCGGTCAAGTTAGCGATCAATTTGCTGCACCGACTTCACCTGTGCCGGCGGGGACTGTTTTACACCGCTTCCGCCTCACTGCTAGTAATGAACCTATTAACATAAGTAATCTCACATTTAATGTCTCACAAACCGGCATTGCCAATACTGATTTTACCGCCTTGCGGCTGGTTCAAGATACGAATAATAATGGCGTGGATGATGTCGGCGATGTAGTGGTGGGAACGGTTGAAAGTCCGGTGAATATCGCGGATGGTTTGAGATTTAGCAATATAACAGCGCCGGTTGGAACGAGTAATTATTTATTGAGTACGGGAGTTAATAATTTACTAGCCGGTGATCGATTAACCTTTAATTTAACAACGGCTAATATTACGGCTGCCGGTAACACAAGTTTATTACCTTTAGTAACCACCGGCACAGTTTCAAGCACACTTCATACCGTAGATGTGCCGCCACTTGCCGTAGTAATTAACGAAGTTTCTTGGATGGGAACGCAGGCGGCGGCAACAGATGAATGGATCGAACTTTATAACCCAACAAATAATGCAATCGACCTCACCGGCTGGACGATTCAAAGTGCTGGTGGAGGGACACTTAATTATACTATTACAAGTGGTGTTATTGCAGCAGGTGGCTATTTCCTTTTAGAGCGCACAGCAGATACAACTGTTAGCAATATTGCAGCAGATGCTATTTTGACAGGTGGGATTAATAATACTGGCGGAATTTCTTTAGTTTTGCGAGAAAGTGCCGGCAATATGATTGACACCGCTAATGTAAATGGTGGTGCATGGCCGGCAGGTTCTAACACAGCAGCAACCGCTCGGTTTACAATGGAGAGGATTGATCCGACTTCGGCTGATATTGATGGCAATTGGTTAACAAACACCGGCTTAATTCAAAATGGCTTAGATGCCGGTAATAACGCGATTCATGGCACACCAAGAGCGCAAAATTCGGTGTATGCAACGCCAGGGGTTGTGATTACCGAATCTGGGACAACTACAAATATTACTGAAGGCGGAGTCACGGATACTTATACAGTCGTTTTAAAAACGCCAGTGACAGCGCCGGTGGCGATTAATTTAGGTACAGTTTTTGGACAAACAAGTGTTAACGCCACATTTTTAACATTTAATGCCAATAACTGGAATGTAGCGCAAACTGTAACAGTTTCTGCTGTTGATGATACGACAGTTGAAGCCAACCATATCGGTACTATTAATCACGTTGCCAGCAGTTCCGATTTACGATACAACGGCATTACCATCGCTTCCGTTAATGCCAATATTACTGATAACGACTCAACGCCACCGACGATTAACTTTTCAACCGGACCGCTCAATTATACTGAAAATCAAGGTTCAGTATTAGTGGATGCCGGCATGACTGTAACCGATCCAGATTCACCTGATTTTAACGGCGGCGTTTTAACGGTTCAATTTGCCAATACGACAGGTTTAGCGGAAGATAGTTTATCCATTCGTAACCAAGGAACAGGTGCCGGTCAAATAAGCATTGCCGGTAACGTGGTAAATTATGGAGGAGTTGCAATCGCTACCTTTAGTGGCGGGACAAATGGGGCGACACCTTTAGTCATTAATTTCAACAGCAATGCCAATATCACATCAGTTTCAGCATTGCTGCAAAATATTACCTATCAGAATAGTTCAGAAAACCCCTCAACTGCTTCCCGCACCTTACAATTCCAAATGACGGATGGAGATACTGGAATTGGACTGCCGGTAAATAAAGCCATTAATCTGAATGCAGTCAACGATGTGGCGGTTTTAGCCACAAATGCCGACTTAACTTTAAATGAAGGTGCGAGTGGAATAATTAACACCGGCACATTACAAGTAACAGATGCTGATAATCTGCCAGCACAACTCATTTACAGCGTAACCACTTCGCCAAGTAACGGCAGTTTATTCTTAAATGGAGTTGCTACAACCAGCTTCACTCAAGACGATATCGATAACAACCGCATCACGTATTTACACAACGGAAGTGAAACGACAACTGACAGTCTTACCTTCACGGTTTTTGATGGGACAAATACTCTAGGCGCTTCCACTTTTAACTTCACTATTAACGCAGTCAACGATGTGGCGGTTTTAGCCACAAATGCCGACTTAACTTTAAATGAAGGTGCGAGTGGAATAATTAACACCGGCACATTACAAGTAACAGATGCTGATACTGCGCCGGCACAACTCATTTACACGGTAACGACGGCAACGACAAATGGCACTCTATTATTAAATAACGTTGCTACTACCAGCTTCACGCAAGACGATATCAACAACAACCGCATTACTTACACACACACCGGTAGTGAAACCACAAATGACAGCTTTACTTTTACGATTTCTGATGGCACAAATACGCTAGGTGCTTCTACGTTTAACTTCACCATCAATGCAGTCAACGATGTGCCGGTTTTAGCAGCCAATGCGGGCTTAACTTTAAATGAAGGTGCGAGTGGAATAATTAACACCAGCATCCTACAAGTAACGGATATTGATACGGCGCCGGCACAACTCATTTACAGCGTAACCACTTCGCCAACTAACGGTACTTTATTCTTAAATGGAGTCGCCACAACCAGCTTTACCCAAGACGATATCAATAACAACCGTGCCACCTATTTACACAACGGCAGTGAAACCACAACAGACAGCTTTACCTTCACGGTTTCTGATGGGACAAATACTCTAGGCGCTTCCACTTTTAACTTCACCATCAATGCGGTAAACGATGTGCCGGTTTTAGCAACCAATGCCGGCTTAACTTTAAATGAAGGTGCAAGTGCAAATGTCTCATCAGGAGTATTACAAACAACGGATATTGATACGGCGCCGGCACAACTCATTTACACCGTTACTAATTTACCAACCAATGGCACTCTATTATTAAATAATAGCGCCGCAACCAGCTTCACCCAAGATGATATCGATAACAACCGCATCACATATTTACACAACGGCAGCGAAACCACAACTGACAACTTTACCTTTACAGTTTCTGATGGCACAAATACCCTAGGCGCATCTACATTTAACTTCACCATTAACGCAGTCAGCGATGTGCCGATTTTAGCCACAAATACTGGTTTAGCTTTAACTGAGGGGACGAGTGGAATAATTAACACCGGCACCCTACAAGTAACGGATATTGATACGGCGCCGACACAACTCATTTACAGCGTAACCACTTCGCCAACTAACGGCACTTTATTCTTAAATGGAGTCGCCACAACCAGCTTTACCCAAGACGATATCGATAACAGCCGCATTACTTACACACACAACGGCAGTGAAACCACAAATGACAGCTTTACCTTTACGATTTCTGATGGCACAAATACCCTAGGTGCTTCCACTTTTAACTTCACCATCAATGCAGTAAACAATGTGCCGATTTTAGCAACCAATGCCGGCTTAACCTTAAATGAAGGAACAAGTGCAAATGTCTCATCAGGAGTATTACAGACAACCGATGTTGATACTGCGCCGACACAACTCATTTACAGCGTAACCACTTCGCCAAGTAACGGCACTTTATTCTTAAATGGAGTCGTCACAACCAGCTTTACCCAAGACGATATCAATAGCAACCGTGTCACCTATTTACACAACGGCAGTGAAACCACAACTGACAGTTTTACTTTTACAGTAAGCGATGGCGTTAATACGTTGAATGGTGCCACATTTGCAATTAATATCACGCCTGTTAATGATGCGCCGGCAGCTAATAACGACAGTTTTATCGCAACTGAAGACACTCCCCTCACCGTTGCTTTGGCAAACAGTGTTTTAACCAACGATACGGATGTAGAAAACACCCCCTTAACAGCAGCCTTAGTAACTAACCCAAATAACGGCACAGTTACTTTCAATACAAACGGCACTTTTACTTACACTCCCAACGGAAACTTTGCCGGCACAGATAGCTTTACTTATCAAGCAAGCGATGGTAATTCTACCTCAAATATTGCCACAATTACCATTACAGTAAACCCGGTTAATGACGCGCCGATTGCTGTGGATGACAGCTACAGCACTAACAAAAATATCCCCCTCACCATAGCCGCCGACACAGGAATTTTAGCCAGCGATAGCGATGTCGAAAATAACCCCTTAACAGCGGTACTGATAACCGACACAAATAATGGCACACTGAGCTTAAATCCTAATGGTTCCTTTACTTACACACCGAATGCCGGCTTTGTCGGTAACGACAGCTTCACCTATCAAGCAAATGACGGTTTGTTGAATTCCAATGCTGTGACTGTCTCCATTACCGTTGATGAGGCGAATGCGGTGCCGGTGTTGGCGAGAAATGCCGGCTTAACTTTAAATGAAGGTGCCGGTGTTAGCCTTTCGTCTGCAATGCTACAAACAACTGATGCTGATAACCTGCCGGCACAGTTAATCTACACAGTCACGGCTTCCTCAACCAACGGTACTCTTTTATTAAATGGAGTCGCAACAACCAGTTTCACGCAAGCTGATATTGATAACAACCGAATTACTTACGCACACAACGGCGGCGAAACAACAAGCGACAGTTTTACTTTCACAGTTGCCGATGGTGCCGGCGGATCACTCAGCAATACGTTTAACATCACAATAAATCCTGTGAATGTTGCGCCGGCAGCCAATAACGATAGCTTAACGCTGAACGAAAATGCGCCGACAACGGCAATTAACGTACTAGCAAATGATACCGATGCCGATGGAGATACGCTAGTAATTGCAAGTTTTACCCAACCAAGCAACGGCACCTTGCTAAGCAATGCAGACGGCACCTTCTCCTACACCCCCAATTCCAACTTTGCCGGCAGCGATAGCTTTACCTACAACATCAGCGACGGCAAAGGCGGCACAGACATCGGCATTGTCACCCTCACGATTAGCCCAACGCCAATTCCAACGCCTACTCCAGAACCGGCACCGATTCCCACGCCTACTCCGGAACCGACTCCAACGCCAATTCCCACACCAATCCCTACTCCGGAACCGACTCCAACGCCAATTCCCGCTCCCACTCCGGAACCATCACCGATTCCCACGCCTACTCCGGAACCGACTCCAATTCCAACTCCCATTCCTACTCCGGAACCGGCTCCAACGCCAATTCCCACACCAATCCCTACTCCGGAACCCACGCCAATTCCCACACCGATTCCCACGCCTACTCCGGAACCGGCACCCATTCCCACGCCTTCTCCAGAACCGACTCCAATTCCAACTCCCATTCCTACTCCGGAACCGGAACCGACACCCATTCCAACGCCTACTCCAGAACCGGCACCCATTCCCACTCCCATACCAATTCCTTCTGAGTCGCCACAGCCGAATAATCAGCCGGGGACAACACCAAATGCCGGTTCTGGTGCGTTTTACTTTGAAAATTTCTTTCAGTATTTCGCAACGCGTCAGCGAGATTTTATCAACTTATTCTTTGATGAGAACTACTATCTCGCTAACAACCCTGACGTTGCCGAAGCGGTTGCGAAAGGTGTCTATCACACCGGCTTTGAACATTTCCAAGATTTTGGATTGTTTGAAGGTCGCAATCCCAGCGAACTCTTCGATAATCAGCAGTATATCGCCGCTAATGCTGACGTTGCCGAAGCCATCGCTGCCGGGGTTTATCAGAGTGGTTTTGAACACTTTATTCAGCATGGATTATTTGAAGAACGCGATCTAAAGCTGCTGCTATTTGATGAAGCTTATTACCGAACAATGAACCTTGATGTTGCCGAAGCCATTGAACTCGGTGTCTATGACAGTGGCTATGAACACTTCATTAAACACGGTCAATTTGAGGGAAGAAATCCCAGCATTCTGTTTAACGAAAGCTATTATCTTACCCAAAATCCTGAAGTGGCTGCTGCTGTGGCTGCCGGCACTTACCATTCGGGATTTGAACATTTCATCCAAGTTGGTTTATTTGCCGGCTTAAATCCGAGCGCTTTATTCGATAACCAAGCCTATCTCGCCCAAAATCCAAAAGTGGCTGCTGCTGTGGCTGCCGGCACTTACCATTCTGGATTTGAGCATTTCCTCAAAATCGGCTTATTTGACGGAAGTTCGCCTCAACTATTGCTGAGTAAGCAAGTGTTTGATTTTGAAAGTATGACCGAGTATTTATCAACTGCCGGTCGAGGAGCATTGGCCTTATTCTTTGATGAAAATGCTTATTTAGCTGAAAACCCAGATATTAGAGAAGCCATTGCAAACGGCGATTTTAAAACTAGCTTAGAACACTTCCTAAAATTTGCACCGGCTCAAGGACGCGGTTTGATTTCCCTATTCTTTAACGAAGAGACTTATCTCGCTGAAAACTCAGATGTTGCCTATGCAGTCGCGCAGGGAAGTTATATCAGCGGGTTAGAACACTTCTTGCAATTCGGTATCTTTGAAGGCCGCGATTCCCGATTCTTGTTATTTGATGAAGGCTTCTATCTTGCCAATAACCCAGATGTTCAAGAAGCAGTTGATAAAGGTGTGTACCGTAGTGGCTTTGAACATTACGAACGCTATGGACAAGCTGAAGGACGAAATCCTAGCAATTTATTTGATGAAAAATTCTATTTAGCTGAAAATGCTGATGTCGCAGAGGCTGTGGCTGCCGGCATTTATCGCAGTGGCTTTGAACACTTCGTTAAGCATGGTTTGTTTGAAGGACGTAATCCCTGCACTTTATTCGATAACCAGCGCTATTTAGCAGAAAATGCTGATGTTGCCGAGGCTGTCTCTGCTGGCATTTATCGCAGTGGCTTTGAACAATTCCTAAAAGTAGGATTACAAGCGGGACGAGACTCGCAGTTTTTGCAGTTTAACGAAGTCGCTTATTTAGCAGCGAATGCAGATGTAGCCGCTGCTGTGGCGGCTGGAGTTTACAGCAATGGGTTTGAGCATTTTAAGCGGTTTGGCCGGTTTGAAGGTCGTGCCGGCTTGATTGGATAAATGCTGAAATTGGGTGACAAAATTAATAATTTGATAGTAGGAAATGGAAGGCTTTAAGCGGCTTGCTAAAGGTTTAGTTTCTCGCGCTCATTGTGTAGATTGGGGAGAACTTCTTGAATTAAAAGATCAAGGTTAATGTAAAAAACTACTTTACCTTCAGGCGTGTTAATTAGGTTTTGGATGGCTGCGGCGAGATTGCCTTGTCGGTATAATTCCGGAATTTCACTAAATTGGTCTTTCGGTACTTCCAAAATAGCCGGCATTTCCGGAATTGGAATTCCCAGCCGTTCGCCATGATAAAGGGTACAGACGATGAGATAGTGACGTTCTCGCTCATCATGACTGCTAATAAATAGCGTTGATAAATCAATAATTGTAATCGTTTCATTGTGGTCTCGCACCAACCGGCAGCCGGTTTGGAGTGTCCCGTGAGCGGTAAATTCCTTAAGAACACGCTGAACCCGCTCAATCGGAATCGCATAATATTCGCTTCCCAATTGAAAAATAATAAGTTTCTGAGCTGTTATTCGAGAGCGTTCATCGTGTCTAGTGCGAAACCGGCGGCTGTACTTAGGACTATTCATTGTTATTTATAAATAAGTAGAAAAACACTGAAAATTACAATTGAAAAGCAGTCTTACCTAAACCCATCAAACCATCATCTATGCCTAACGGCACGCTGCGCTATCATCTGTGTTTATCTGCGTGCATCTGCGGTTTAAAAAAACAAATCTTTGTAATCACTCAAAGCCTTAAAACTTAACATAACCGGCAATTAATTGAGCGATCACTTCTAATAAATGTGGCTCACTGTAAGGTTTAGTAAAATAATGAGAAGCTCCTAATTCCAGAGCCATTTGCCGGTGTTTTGCCCCACTGCGAGAAGTGAGCATCGCCACAGGAATGGCGGCAAACTTGGGATCAGACTTAATCTCACGCAACAGTTCAAATCCATCCATTCGCGGCATTTCAATATCAGCAATCACTAAAGAAAAATCCACATTTGTCTGCAATTTTTCTAAAGCATCTTGACCATCTTTTGCCTGAACCACCCGATAGCGTGCGCGTGTTAAAGCAAGTCCCAGGAGTTGGCGGATAGCGTAAGAATCATCCACCACTAAAATTTGCGGATGTGACTTAGAAGGCAGCAACACCGGCACCGTCGTTGCCTGTCTAGCATGGCCGGCTGTCGGTCGCTTATCGGGAACCGCAACGGCTGTGGCATTTCTCGTCTGAAATTGACTGACTAAATCATCCACATCAAGAATCGTTACCACCCGACCATCTCCCAAAATCGTACAGCCAACCACCCCATGAGGCTTAGACAAGGGGGCCGGCAAGGGTTTGACGACGATTTCCTGCTGACCCACGATGCGCTCAACAGCCGTTGCTAAAATCCCTTCACTAGATGCTAAAACCAATACAGGGATGTAATCTTGAGCGATGGGATCGGGAGAAGGGCCATCCGGATGAAGAATGCTGTAGTGAATCAACTCCTGTAAACGCACCAAGCGAACAAATTCATCCCGCCAACGCACCATCGGTTGAGTGCCGGCCCTATGGACTTGATGGGCTTGAAGGTGCAAAATCTCTTCCACCGCATCCAAAGGCACCGCAACGGTATTACGATCCGTTTTCACCAGCAACGCCTCAGTGATGGAAAGCATTAGCGGTAGCTTCAAAATAAAACTGGTGCCTTTCCCCGGACGGGAGTCCACTTTCACCGTTCCCCGCACCTGCCGCAGATTGGTGCGAACCACGTCCAAACCTACGCCTCGACCGGAAAGATCCTGCACTTTATCCACTGTGCTAAACCCAGGCCAAAAGAGAAATTCATAGAGTTCAGCCGTGGAAAGCTCTTGCGCTTGTTCCACCGTCATAAACTCTTTTGCCACAATTTGCCGGCGAATCGCTTCCGGATCAATGCCTTTGCCGTCATCCGTGACCGTAATAATCGTTTGACCGCCTTGATGACGCGCTTCAATTTCAATTTGGCCACTCACCGATTTCCCGATAGCTTTGCGAACCTCCGGCGGTTCAATTCCGTGATCAAAAGCGTTCCGCACCAGATGCACTAAAGGATCACGCAAAGCATCAAGCAAGCTTTCATCAATTTTCGTATCGCGTCCCAACAGCAGCAAATTGACTTCTTTATTGTAGGCTTGGCACAAATCTCGCAACGCTCTAGGCACATGATCCACGGCCCGACTGAACGCCACCACCCGCAGTTGCATCACTCGTGAGCGCAGTTGGTCGGTAATGCGACGTAAATGATCGGTACTGCGCTCAAATTTGCTGGCTAACTCATCAATTTTACTAGCTGACTGGGAGATTGCTTGAGTGGTTTCTATCACTTCTTGAGCTGTGGAGTGGAATTCTGTATATTCATCCATCTCCAAACTATCGAATACCGAATTAAGGATTGATAAGGCAGATTTTTTCAAACCTATTTCTTCATTTTTAATTCTCCACTCTCCATCTCCTATACTCATGCGATCATACTCTTCACGCAGTTGACCGCCATAGTGATTTAAATCTAAAATTTTCCGGCGAATTCGCTTGACTTCTGAGCGCAACTGTGATTCTTGAAGTTCTAAATTTGTTCGATTAATCACCAATTCACCGACCAAATTTACCAGCTCAGTCAGACGTTCCAAATCAATCCGAATAGTGGGCCGCTGTACGGTCGTTGAAGAGATAGGATTAGGTGCTGGGGCTTGAGGTTGCGGAATGACAACGGTTTCTTCTACAGGAATAATTTTTTCTTCAGTTTTTAGCTCTTCGGTTTCTGGGATCTGGGGGGAAACTAAATCTTCCTCAACCTTTACTTCTGTAATGACTGCCGGCACATTAATCGCCTGCCCAGAACATATTTGTTCGCGGGCAGCTTGCAAATTTTGTGCAACCGCCCATCCTGAAGATTTCAACTGTTCTAAACTGAGATTAGGAGCATCAATTAAGGGGCGCAAGCGGTCAGCAATTTCGCCAAATTCAGGCAGTTGCAGCATCCCTGATAGCCCAGAAAGCTGATAATAAATTTCATTAATAACAACTAATGTTTTCTCTAATGTCTCTGTTTTAGCTTGAGAAATTTCTGATTCTAAACGATTGATAATCGGTGGAACTTCATTTTCAAAGATGGCTTTAAGCAGGCCGGCACCGGCAGCATTCTTAGAAACCGAGACAGGAGGAGGCGTTTTTTTACCAAATTCAGTTTCTAACTGCTCTTTAATCTGAGCAATTGCCTTAAAATCTTCCTCAATATTGCTGTCTCCTGATGCGGATTTGTTAGCAATCTTTTTAAGGTGATCAACTCCCTCCAGCAAGGCAGTAATCGTTGTTTGATTTAGGTTGGAGATATTGGTGCCATCACGCACAATGGCGAAACAATCTTCCAGTACATGAGCCGCCTTGGCAAGTTCTTCAAAGCCAAACATTAAAGCCGATCCTTTAATGGAATGGGCGGCGCGAAACATTTCTTTGACCAGTTGCGAGCGAACGTCACCGGCGCTGCTGCTTTCCATTGCTAATAAATTTGTCTCTAGCAATTGGAGAAATTCCTGTGCTTCTGCAAAAAATGCACCAATTAGCTGATGAAAATCTTCAGAGTTCATAAGATTTTATTTGTCATTTGTCTTTTGTCTTGTAATTGCGAGGGCTAACTGATTGCAAAAATATTAGCGATTTTGCCATCAGTTTAATCACTAACTGCGAAAATTTGCCACAGAACTTTGGAGTTTAGTAACGGTAACGGCTAAGCCATCCAGGGAAGTGCGAACTTCCATCGATTTTGCTGCAGTCGTGGAGGAAATAATGTTGACTTGCTGCATACTGCCGGCAATTTCTTCTGCAAAAGTGACTTGCTTGGTAGCAGCGCGGGTGATGTTTTGCACAAGGGCGTTAATTTGCCGGCTCACTTCGATGATGGCAATTAAATAAGTTTTAGCTTCTGTTGCTAATTGCGTGCCGGCAACGACTTCTTGAGTGCCGGCTTCCATCGCCTGCATCACCCGTCCAATTTCACTGCGAATCTGCTCAACGATCTCGGAAATTTCTTCAGTGGCACTGCCAGAACGTTCGGCAAGTTTTCTTACTTCTTCAGCAACAACGGCGAAACCTTGTCCCTGTTCGCCGGCACGTGCGGCTTCAATGGTTGCATTCAAAGCCAGTAGGTTCGTTTGGGCGGCAATTTGGGAAATAGAGGTAACAATTTTCCCGATTTGTTGTGAAGATTCGCCCAAGCGTTTCATCATTTTAGAAGTTTGGGCGATAGTTTGGCGGAGGGTATTAATTCCTTCAACCGCCCGATCAACCGCAA
The DNA here is from genome assembly GCF_014695725.1 of Microcoleus sp. FACHB-672. NCBI lineage: Bacteria > Bacillati > Cyanobacteriota > Cyanophyceae > Oscillatoriales > Microcoleaceae > Microcoleus > Microcoleus sp. FACHB-672. The sequence continues at coordinate 271,266 of NZ_JACJOU010000019.1, forward strand.
CGCCGCCGGCACCGGCTGTTTCTGATGCCTGCTGGGCAACTTGTTCCGTGCGGTTGGAAACATCACAAACATCTTTAATCGAGTTCACCATGCGTTCAATTTGTTTGAGTGCTCCCTCAATTTGCTGCGCCTGCATCCGAGCTTGCGTGGCTAATTCATCCGTGTTGCTAATCGATTCACTCGTAGCAGAACGAACTTGATTTGCCACATCTTGAATGCCGATAACAACTTTTCTCAGAGAACTGATCAGAAAATTAAAAGAATCCGCAATCGCTCCCAAGCTATCATTATTCACTTCAGCTCTGACCGTTAAATCTCCTTTAGCAGCTCCTTTCACTTCATTTAACAGTTTTAGCGCTTGTTGTGTGAGAGAATCGGCTTCGGCTTTGCGCTCTGTAGCGAGTTTTTCTAGTTGTTCCTCAGCGAATTGACGCTCGGTAATATCGAAACGAATGCTAATATATCTAACGATCTTGCCGAAGGGATCAAAGATCGGCGCAATTGTCGTATCTACCCAGTACACTGAGCCATCTTTGCGCTTATTTTTGATTTCTGCTTTCCAAACTCTGCCACGAGAGATCGTCGTCCACATCTCTTTAAAAAACGCGATGGAGTGATAGCCAGAGTTAAGAATTCGATGGTTTTGCCCAATCAGTTCTTCCCGATTGTATCCAGAAATTTCACAAAACTTGTCATTGGCAAATGTAATCGTTCCTTTTGCATCGGTTTCACTGACAATGGCTGCCTCATCCAGGGCATTTTGGCGGTTTTTCAGCTCTTGCAACAATCGTTCCTGCTCGCCAGCCAACTGTTGCAGGCGTTCTTGGGCCTTCTTGGCCGACGTTATATCATAGAAAACAACAACGCCACCTTTCGCCACACCTGTTTCATCTTTGAGGGGGCTGCCGTTGACTCTCGCCCAAAGACCTTCTGGCGCACCGGCATGACGGATAAACACTTCGCAATTGTCAACAACTTCTCCCCGGATCGCTCTTGCTAGGGGTAAATCAGCATCTGGGTAACGCGTAACTCCATCGGCTAAATACACACCATATTGCTCTGACCATTGGTTCGGGGTAATATCATCGGCCATGCTGCCCCCCAAAATCTTTTCTGCGGCGGGGTTGAATACCAAAAACTTGCCATTTTGATCAGCAACCAAAACGCCATCCCCCATGCTGTTGAGGACAGACTGCAAGATTTGAGTTTGCTGCCGCAGATCCGTCTCGGAACGCGCTAATTCAGCGGCTGTTTGCTGCAATTCGGTTTCTGCTTGTTTGCGTTCGGTGATGTCATCGTGGACACCAACCCACTCTCGAACTCTGCCGTCATGCTCTAGGATTGGCACAGCCCGAACGCTCATATATCTGTATAGACCGTCGTGCCGGCGCACCCGCTGCTCTACTTCATAAACGCTGCGTTTAGTCAAGGCAGCAGACCACTCTTGTGATGTGTGGGGACGATCATCAGGGTGAATAGCGCTCAGCCACCCCCATCCTTTCTGTTCGTTATAAGTTTGGCCGGTGAAAGCAGTCCACTCAGTCTGCTCTGTGATAAATTCACCTTCGGCACTGGTAGACCAAACGATTTGAGAGGTTGCGGCGATTAAAGAGCGATAGCGTTCTTCCTTCTGACGCAGGGCGTCTTCTGCCTGTTTGCTGTCGGTAATATCGCGGGCAATAGCATACAGCAATTGATGTTCGACAGAAGCACCTGTCGTCCAAGACAACCATCGATAGGAGCCATCTTTGCAACGGTAGCGATTTTGAAAAGATAGGCTGTTACTACTGGCAGATAATTTTTCAGCTTCAGCAACGGTTGCTGCATGGTCATCAGGATGGACAAACTCTAGAAAAGGTCGGTCTATCAGTTCCTCTGTGGTATAACCCAATGTCTTTGTCCAACTGGGGTTAAGCCGCTTGAAGTTGCCATCAAAGCCGGCGATGCACAGCAAATCTAGGGAAAGGGTAAAGAAGCGGTCGCGTTCTTCGGTAGAACGGTTTAATTCATTGCTTCGTTCGCTGATACGCGCTTCGAGTTCCTCATTGAGCTTGCGTAGATCCGCTTCAGCCTGCTGGCGTTGATTATCCAGAAATCCCAAGGATCTGGCATTCCACCAAATCAGGCCGGCAAAAACGACGAGATTCAGGATCGCCAGCAAGGAGATAGATACTTCGGTGTCGTAAGACTTGGCGCGATAGCCACTTAAAATCATCCAACCCAAAATCGGTGGAACTGCAATCACTGCCGGCGACAGTTGCCGCGCCATCAATCCGCCGGCATTATTCGCGGTGCCAACGACCATTAATCCCCGATCTGGACGGGCAAATAGGATGCCTAAGCTCAGCAAGATAAAGCCTACAGCGGCGTGCAAGGCCATTTGGGTATAGGAACCAACGCCATACAGGGTTTTGACGTGATAAACGTAACCCAACAACCCCAACAATGCCACCAACAAGCCGATCAGGCTTAGAATTTGCATGGACTGGTAGTAGGCATAGGGTCCGACCAATAGCAGCAACGCCCCTCCCAAGATGACAAAATTGAAGGCTGTATTCGGTGCCATTCGGCCTGGGGCAGAGGTGCCAAAGGTGTCGGTTGAAGCCTTAAATAGAAGTTCGTCAATGCCAAAGTTTCGCCCCAAGCCATACTGGAGCAAGGTTAGCAAACCGATGCCGAGAACAGTGCCGGCTAAAATTTGCCCCCACAGACGCTTAGACTGGTCGGTTGGATGCCGGTGCCATAGCCACAACGCTGTGCCACTCAAAATAAAGCACGCTGCTGCGTTTGCTTTCATCGTGACTAACCCAGGCACTACAGTTTTGAGGGTGGGGATGTTTAACATCCAACCCACAATGACCATACTGCCAATGACAATAACAGCAACACTGGCTTTTCGAGAAAAGGCTTGCAGTGAAGGAATAAGGTTTTGGGTCTGTGTTTCCTGACTTTGCGGATATATCTGTTCCATTTTCTCGCCTCCTTAATGAGTGTTTCTTTAGAGTTTTTAACGCTTTGCCGGCATAAAATCTTAGAAACTGAAGATTTTGTAAACTTATCTAAATTGCCAAATGTTTTAACTGATAACTTAGTTACAAAATGTTTAGGTTAGAGAACACTAAGTTATCTAACGCTTCCCCTTTAACTTTTTAAGGTAAAGAGGTTGTTGCGAGGAATCCACCCTGACTTACACCGCCTTAGCGCTCTAGCCTAGACTTCACACCGTTCACGTTATATTGGCTGTTTTTTAACACAAAAACAATAAATTATCCACTTTTTTTAAAAATAATTTTTTAATTTTGTAATGATATTGTACCCGCTAGCTCGCCTCCTTGATTAAGCTATGCAAGGGAGGGGATATTGATGCCGGCTCATAGCGACTCCTAACACTTGATTCAAAGCCAGCTTTTCTGCGAAGCAATAAGGCAGAGCTTGATCGCTATTAAAAACTCTCATAACTGACTTTAATATTTTTAATGAAGTCACAATAAATTCAATTTTATTTAGTTTATATTTTGGCATTTCTGTCTATTAACATTTGATTTTTATTGAAATGATGGCTAAAAAAGAAATGGTTTTTATTGAGTGACGCTACAGCATAAAATCGTAAACTTAGCCGCTACCCACTCTTAATTTTCTCAAAATTATTGGCGGGAACATCCCCTTTTTGTAAAGTTGTCATGCCGGCATCTTGCCCGCTTATCGTCATCTGTGGGAGCATCTTGCTGCCACTCTAATATTTTGGAAAATGCCAGATGCACCTATTATTGGCAAATTCATCAGCAACTTTTAAAGATGAAGCACGACAGCTTACCAGCGATCAGATTGTGCGATCGCTTCAACATCCAAAATCATCACTAACCGTCCCTCAGAGTCATAAAGACCTTTAAGCAGCGGAGCGAGTTCTTCGCTCACTTCTACTGCTGAAACAATTTCCTCTGTATTCAGCGACAACACCCCTTCTACCTGAGAAACGGCTAATCCCATCCGCATCACTCTTAAGCTTACATCTTGAGGTTCTGGGGCTTCTATGACTAAGATTCGGCTATGAGAATGTTGGGTGTCCACAGGTTCGGCTCCTATCAGGCGACCAAAATCTCCCACTGCCAAGATTTCACCCCGCAAGTTGGTTAATCCTAAGACAAAGGGGAGGGCGTTAGGAATCGGTGAAATCGACTGATCATTCAGGCAAAGCACTTCTCGAACGGTGATTAGCTCAACAGCGAAAAGACTTCCTTCTTGCCCAAAAAGCAGGAACTGCTGTGTAGGGGCAGTGTGGTGAAAACCTGCAGATCCGTTTGGATAAGAGCCGGCAGAAACAGATACATTCATACCGCTTTTAAATTTGCCGCTTTAAATTTTTTCTGATTGCTTGGTTTTGGGTTTCCCATCTTTCGCTCTTCTCACGCCAGACGCCGCACAATGTTAAGCAATTGTTGGGGGTCAAAGGGTTTACCGAGATAGGCATCCGCTCCCAGATCCGTCCCCCAAGTTTGGTCAAGCTCAGTGTTTTTTTGAGTGCAAAACACCACCGGCAAATTTTTCGTTGCTTCATTTTCTCGCAGCTCTCGGATTACTTCAAATCCATTCATCCGAGGCATCACAACGTCTAAAATTACCAAATCCGGTGGAGTTTTTCGGATACTAGCAATCGCTTCCGCTCCATCACCGGCACGAATAACACTCATTCCCGCTTCTTGTAAAATACGGCAAATTAGCTCCAATTCACTTGGAACATCGTCTACGACTAAAACTTTTAACATGGTTCGCTCCTTATTTACCTACTCTCGGTTACAAAGTTTCTACAACCAGAAAAGAGTTATTTTTAGATAACTTCTGCGTTTAGAAAAATTACTATCTGCAATTTTATGAAGTTCATTTCAATATTTTTTTGATTTTTAACCTTCCGCTCTCGCGCAAATTTGTCAAAATCAAAAGGTTAATTGTGAGCAAACATTGAAAAGTTGCTTTTTTATTTTACAATCAAATGAAACCTACCCAGAAAATATTTATATTAAACTTATAAATGCACTTGTTTATAAAAAATATGTGCTGGCAAAGCGAACACAGAACCAGCTCACTAGCGTTTTCCTACTTAGAGCAAGCTCGAAGCGATTCAAAGTCGCTTGAATTAGACATGAAGTGTATTTTAGAAAGTTGGTTTCACATCAGGCGGCACCAAAGCTTCCGTAAATTTTTTAACCACTTGACACAGTTGCTCTGCGTCAAAGGGCTTAGTTAAATACTCTGTCGCGCCGGCAAGACGTCCTTGTACTTTGTCAAACATTCCATCTCGTGCAGTCAACATAATGATCGGCAACTTGTGAAATTGAGGTAAATTCCGCACTGTGCGACAAAGTTCCAAACCATCAATCCCCGGCATGGAAACATCCAGCAACAAAACTGATATTGGCTCGTGGTAAATCAAAGACAGCGCATCCACTGCATTATCTGCCACTAAAACCCGATAATCCTCTTCCAACGCACGTTTGACTAGATTGTGCATCACCGCACTATCATCCACAGCCATAATGGTTGGTTTCGAGTTCCTACTTGTAGACGGCATACATTTCTCTCCTGAGTGTGGATCTATGGGAACCTACCTGAGACGGTTCGGGTAAACGATTGAGGCTGCTGTATTCGCCGGCTTCTTATTTAGGTTTAAGCGCTATACCGCAAGCGATTGCCTCATCTGTTAATATCCGAGTCTATTTTCCTCACCCTCTGCTGTAGACATTTTTATAGTGCCCAATTTTTGGTTAAGGTCACTATTACTTAATGGTTTGTCACTATTAAAGGCATCAGAGCGCTCGTGCCTTGAGCCGGCAGCCCCTAACACAACAACCCACTACTCATTTTAACGATTAAGTTTTCTATCCTTCTGTTTTTAGGATATTTCTCATATTTGTAGAGGTTTGCAACACAGTTGAGGTCAATCCTCCCCTCAAAAGTAATGAGCTGCTTTTTGTACGCTTCCCCTAAAACCTGCAAACCCGAAAACACCAGCAAAGGATGTCAACATTACTCCAAGCCCGCCTCCCAAAAGACGTTCACAGGAAATGTTGACACCCTTTTCTCTCGCCGGCAAGTTAGCGCAGATCGGGCGCTTAATATCTTGCAAGCTCATCCTGAAATTAGTCGGCTCACAGAATTATCTGTAGCACTACCGTCAGTCTTGTCAGTGGTAAAGCAAAAATAGAATGGGGAATAAGGCTGCCTAACAGCCTTCTCTTCGCGAACTTGGGCGTTTCAACGCTGGGATCAATTGAGGGATAAAAATCCCTTTAGCGCGACTAAGCGAGGATAGACTATGACCGAGAGGCCACCCGCAAACGCACCGCCGAGGCCAACAAACCCTCAAACAGCGCCACCCCATCTGTGCCTCCCACCATTGGATCAGATGCCCGCTCTGGATGGGGCATCATTCCGAGCACATTTCCCTTATGATTGCAAATCCCCGCAATATTATTTAAAGAACCATTGCTATTGCCGGCCTTGCTCACCTCACCGCCTGCCGTGCAATAACGGAACAAGATTTGGCCATTATCCTCCAACTGAGCCAGGGTGTCCGCATCAGCATAATACCGGCCCTCACCGTGAGCGATCGGCAACTCAATCACCTCACCCACCGCATAAGCAGATGTCCAAGGGGTGCCGGTGCGCTCTACCTTAACCGGCACCCGATCACAAATAAAATGCAAATCCTGATTCCGAGTCAGCGCCCCTGGCAAAAGTCCTGCCTCCGTCAGCACTTGGAAACCATTGCAAATTCCCAGGACAAACTTACCCTCAGATGCGTGTTTCACAACCTCCCGCATCACCGGCGAAAAGCGAGCGATTGCCCCACACCGCAAATAATCCCCGTAGCTGAAGCCGCCAGGAATCACCACCACATCGATATCAGAAAGATCCGTCTCTTCATGCCAGATCGTGCGCGTCGGTTGCCCAAGAATGCCTTGAGTCACCCAAACCACATCGCGATCACAATTTGAACCCGGAAAAACAACAACCCCAAATTTCATAACCTAATCCGGCTAATGATTACCTGACTTTCCCTATTCCTGAAGGCGTGAGCGAGAAATGCCCCTCACTGTGAAAACCAGAAACTTAAACACTCGTTTCCGCCGGCACCTCGCTCTCAGTTAACTCAAACCGATAATTTTCAATCACCGGATTGGCTAATAACTGATCGCAAATTTGCTCCAACTGCTGGCGTGCCTCATCCTCGTCGGCACACGAGAGCGTCAGCTCAACATACTTACCAATGCGGACTCGCCCCACATTGTCATATCCTAAATGCTTTAAGCCAGACTGCACAGCCACACCAGCCGGGTCTAAGACCGAAGGGCGAAGAGTAACATAGATTTGAGCGTGATAGGTTTGAGTCACAATAAAGCCCTAAATTTTATAGACAAAGCCGATGTCACCATTTCCCTATTTTAAAACCGAGAGCCGTTCAGTTTTATCAATTTTTTTGTGGGTGTTGGCCGGGGCGAATTTACCAAACCCAGCCATACTTGTCAACCCCCTGAGTTAGCCTAGAAAAAGCCACACATTTGACCAGAACAGATAAAGCACCCATTATCATGAAAGCCCCTCGCACCCGCAGTCAGGAACGCATTCTGAACCTGCTCAAGAGCTTAAAACAAGCTGTTTCAGCTCAAGATATTTATGTAGAGCTACGCAACCGCAGCCAAGGCGTGGGGCTAGCCACCGTTTATCGTGCCTTAGAATCCTTAAAACTTGAAGGGGTTGTTCAGGTGCGAACCTTAGCCAACGGCGAATCCCTCTACGGCTGCATGCAGCAAGATCAACACCACCTCACCTGTTTGCAGTGCGGGACATCCATTCCGATTGACGAATGCCCCGTTCATCAGCTCGAAACCCAGCTGCAACAGTCCCACCAGTTCAAAGTTTTTTACCATACCTTAGAATTTTTTGGGCTGTGCGATCAATGTCAGCCGGTTCAAGCCACCGCTTCAGAATTTTGAGGGACTAGGGGCTAAGGAAAAAGGGAACTAGGGAAAAGGGGAAGAATCGTTGGGCATTCTCTATTATTTATTCCCCATGCCCCTAATCCCTCGTTTCTACTTGCTCTCCCATGATCGAGCGAATCCCTTCAAACGTTGCTGGGATACTGCGCGGGTCCATAAACATCACCTTGCTGCTGTTGCTGCTGCCAATCTTAACCCCCATATCTATATAATTCTGAGCGAGTAAGAATTGCAGCGCTTCATCAGTCGTGGGGTCATTTTTAAGGGTTTTAGCAATAATTTGCAGCGCCTCAGATGTGGCTTGCGCCTTCAGCACTTGCTGCTGGCGTTCTGCTTGGGCTTTGAGTATAATCGCCTGCTGCTGAGCTTCTGCATCGAGAACCGCCGCCTTTTTGCGGGCTTGTGCGTCGAGTTCTAGCGCCTCCGCCTTACCTCTAGCGCTGTTTACCGCAGATTCTCGCTCTCCTTCAGACGTCAGAATTGCCGCCCGTTTGCGTCGATCTGCTGACATTTGCAATTCCATCGATTCCTGCACGGTTTTGGAAGGGATAATATCGCGCAGTTCTACCCGCGTCACCTTCACTCCCCAAGGATCAGTGGCAATATCTAAATCCCGCAGCAACAATTCATTGATTTGCGAACGGGCGGTAAAAGTTTGATCGAGTTCGAGTTGCCCCATCTCTGCACGAATTTGAGTCAATACCAAATTCACCATTGCTGACTGAAGATTTTCCACTTTGTAGTAGGCTTTCTCCAAATCCATGATCCGCCAGTAAACGACTGCATCAACCGTGATGGAAACGTTGTCACGGGTAATACACTGTTGCGGTGGGATGTCTAAGACTTTTTCTCGAATTGTTTGCTGGTAAACGATCCGATCCAAAAATGGAGTAATAAAATTAAGACCGGGTTCCAGTTTTTTACCGTTATATTTACCCAAGGTTTCTACCAAGGCTGCATTACCTTGATTGATAATTTTGACCGAGCCGGCAAGTGCAGAACCACCGAGAGCCAAAAATACCATAAGAAATAGCTGTTCCATTTTGAACCTCTTGCATTTGAATTTTGAAACAGGTTACGCCTAGGAATTTAGGAGGTTATGTCGCATCACAGTTAGCGGGTTTCCTGACCGAAAAATTCCCATAGCAGTAGATACAACTTGAATGAGTGTGATTTAGGAATGCAGCAGATGTTCTGGCACTACAATCAGGGTGTTGCCTTCACGCCTGACTACCAGAACTTTTTGGTTCGGCGCAATTGCCATCTGGTAATCCTCACACCGGGCACGCCAAGAATTTCCTTCATAAATCACTCGACCGGCCTGTCCAGGTAAAATCTCTGTCAGAGTTTCCGCTTCCTTCGCATCCTCAATCGTCGGCACCTTGCGGTTGGGCAGCAGCCGTCTGGACAGAACAGTTAGAACCAGAGAAAGTACCATCCATAGCCCGATCTGCAAGCTCATATTCAACCCAGTCAAGGAGACAAGCGCGACGGCAAAGGCGCTCAGTCCCATTGTAAATTCCACAAAGGCGGTGGGCAAAAATAGCTCCATCAAGCAAAGAACCGCCCCTGCCACTAACCAGAGTATTGTTGAGGTCAATAACATAGATAAAACCGCTGGAGGTGATGCTGTTGCTGCCACCTGTGGAATTAACCAAATCACACTCAAACCCATTGACAGACCGGCCTCCCCACAGTGGGTAATGATCAAGGCTGATTTGACGGGGCCGGCTTGATTGCAATGGCCAAGGGTTATCGCTCGCCCATTAATGCCGGCAATTTTTAATTAAGCTAGGTGATTGAAAATTTAGAGGTAGCTTTTTCAGTCTATGCTAGCTTTCAGTGATTCGCTATCTTGATCAACTTAACTTAAAAGTGTTTCTGTAGAAACTTCTGGGACGCATGAGCAGTTCAGAGCCGGCCATTTACTGTATTAATCCCGCTTGCGCGAATCCCCACAATTCCCTTGGGGGTCAAGTCTGTGCGAGTTGCCAAACGCCTCTGGTATATCGCTATCTTTGGGCTGTTGGCCCAGAAGCAGCGCAGATTGCCACCGGCCAAGTCATTCACAACCGCTACTCGGTGGTTGCACCGCAAATCTGGCTGGACACTCAGCCGGCAGCCTCACCCGATGTTCCCCAAGATTTGCCGGCGGCAATTCTCCCTTACCTGCATTTATATCCTCACCGGCTCCATGTTCCGGAGGTGTACGGGTTTGCCGAAGTTGGGGAGGGATCAGAGGCAACTCAGATTCTCTTGCTGGAAAATGTGCCGGTTGATCCAGTGGGAAACTTGTATCCTTCTGTGGTAGAAGCGTGGCCGGCTGCATCGGCGGTGCGCCAGGTTTACTGGCTGTGGCAAATTCTGCAACTTTGGACGCCTCTATCAGAACAGGGGGTGGCAGCGAGTCTGCTGGCTACAGATAACATTCGGGTTGAAGGTTGGCGGGTGTGGCTGCAGGAACTTTATCTCGATGACACCGGCACCGGCAAAACGAAGTCGCTGTCTAAGATGCGCTTAAAAGATTTGGGATACTATTGGTTGAGTTGGATTTCTGGAGCACAGCCGCAAGTTGCAGACCAACTTAAAGAGATTTGCGAGATGCTGCGGCGCGGTCAGGCCACGCTGGAAGATATCTTAGCCCAACTTAATCAGCTATTGCTAGAACAAGCAGCAGAGTTACCCTTACGTGTGCGGGTTGCCGGCGCTACAGATACCGGCCCCATCCGTGAACACAATGAAGATACCTGCTATCCCACAACAGCAGATGTAAAAGCACGAAACATTTCCTCCAATAACCAGTTAATTCCTCATTTTTTCGTGGTTTGTGATGGAGTTGGGGGTCATGAAGGGGGAGAAGTTGCCAGCCAGTTGGCGGTACATTCCCTGAAAGCGCTAGTACAGACTTTACTTGCAGATACGGCTGAAGCAGCAGATATCACGTCTCCCGATGTGGTGATGCAGCAACTCGAAGAAAGCATTCGGGTGATCAATAATACGATTGCCGCTCAGAATGACGCTCAGGGTCGCTCATCTCGGCAGCGCATGGGAACAACGCTGGTAATGGCTTTGCAGCTACCTCAAAAAATCAGGGCAGCAAGTGGGGTAGAGTTTGGCAATGCTCATGAGCTTTATATTGCTCATGTGGGAGATAGCCGCGCCTATTGGATCACCGGCGATTATTGTCAGCGACTGACTGTAGATGATGATGTATCGGTTCGGGAAGTTCGCTTGGGACGTTGTCTGTATCGGGAGGCGCTAGAGCGATCGGATGCCGGTGCGCTGACTCAAGCGCTGGGAACGCGGGATGCTGAGTTTCTGCGTCCGAACATCCGGCGGTTTATTGTTGAAGAAGATGGCTTGCTGCTGCTTTGTTCGGATGGCTTGAGTGATAATGACTGGGTGGAGCTAGCTTGGGCGAATTACGCGCCGGCAGTGCTTAAGGGTGAAATGCCTCTTGAGGCGGCAGTCCAGGCTTTGATTGATCTGGCGAATGATAAGAATGGTCATGATAATACATCGGTGGTTCTGGCTCACTGCCGGTTCTCTCCTGAACCGTTGGTACTTTTTGAGACGGTGCAAATCCCGACTTTAAACAAGCCGGTGGAGTCTGAACTTTCAGAGGCTTCTAAAGCGCTTCTTTATGATGAACCGGCAGCCGGTGAGCAAACTGTGTCAGTTCAAGCACAACCCCCGAAGCGTCAAAAAAGTTTGGTGAGTGTTGTAGTGCTGTTAGGCGTATTATTGGGAATCGGAGTTGTGGGGTTGTTTGCTTGGTCGCAACTTGATCGTCCGGGTTTTGATCGGCTGCGCGATGGACTTTTCCCTCCGGCGCAATCTCAATAAACTTTCTTGGGGCTGTTGAGATTTTTGTTTAAAAAACCACAAATAATTAAATATCGTGCCGGCAGATATAGACACAGATAGCGTTTACAATTGAAATATAAACTGTGATTTGCCTTCTAAAGAGGTCGCTTTAAACATCTCAACTAAAAAAAAAATATAAAGCACTTAGAAACGCTAGAAAATTAATATTTTATTTAAAATAAATTAACTGCTTATCTATAGCAATCCTATTTGAATTGTCAAAAATTGTATTGCGAACACCTTAAAAGCGACCTAAAGCGTAGGCAAACGAACTCAGAAAATCTCACGAATACTTTAGCCTTGCTATATATTTATTTCATCTAAAAATATCCTTTTTTATTTTTCAACTTTCTTAATTTGTAAATAGCTTAAATGCGTTTAAAGCATCTCATTTCTTTCAATTTGCAGTGCGTTCGCATAGCGTGTGCGTCAGCACAAACATCTTGCCCGTTTGCTGCCATCTGTACCAGTAAGATGCTCTAATATTTTTGTCACATCAGGGAGCAAGATACTCCCACTACAAATATTTTTACGAATGTAGGACGTTTTTATTTTATTAAAATTTACTTAAATACGGAACAGCTTGTAAATCTATAGTTACAGCCTCGCCATCATCACTAATAGAGAAATTCTGTCATACAAAGTGTGAATAACCCAACATTGCCGGCTCATAACCCAGGAACCTTGCACTCTGATGCAAATGTACCACCACAGCCGGCCTCGCACCCAAAAAAACCTCACTACATACCAAAAAAGCTTGACTTTTTAAGTAAATTATGTGTATTTGAAGAAACCCCCTAAAATGAGAAACCCTTGTGTCGGCAACACTTATTTAGTCATCCATATTGGATATAAAGAGAATAAGGTCATTTAATAATCCCCCAGAACCTAAGGGCACGGCCAGGGCACTTGCGCCCTCACAGCCGGCCCAGAAGTCCTAATATTTAAAAAGTCACCCTTGACATTTCGCCCAAAATCTCTCAAGTTGACTCTCTAGCCAAGCTGCTATCCAAAGAAGGTGCCATGTCAACCCTAGTTATCGTCGAATCTCCCACAAAAGCACGCACCATCCGTAATTACCTGCCTTCCACCTATCGCGTGGAAGCGTCAATGGGTCATGTGCGCGATCTCCCGTCGTCTGCCGAAGAAATTCCCGAAGCTGTCAAGGGAGAAAAATGGGCGCAGCTTGGGGTGAATGTGGAGTCCGACTTTGAACCCTTGTACGTTGTCCCCAAAGACAAAAAGAAAATAGTCAAGCAGCTCAAAGATGCACTGAAAGATGCGGATGAACTGATTTTGGCCACAGACGAAGACCGGGAAGGGGAAAGCATTAGCTGGCATTTGCTGCAATTGCTAAAACCAAAAGTGCCCACAAAGCGGATGGTATTTCACGAAATCACACAAGAGGCGATCCGCGAAGCCTTGAAAAACTGCCGCAACATTGATGAGCAGTTGGTACGCGCCCAAGAAACGCGGCGAATTTTAGACCGGCTTGTGGGATACACCCTTTCTCCCTTACTGTGGAAAAAAATTGCCTCAGGTTTGTCAGCAGGGCGAGTTCAGTCGGTTGCTGTGCGGCTTTTGGTGCAGCGGGAACGTCAGCGTCGCGCCTTCCGCCAAGGTAGCTACTGGGATCTCAAAGCGACTCTGACCCACGAAAAAACGCCTTTTGATGCCAAACTGGTCATGTTAGCCGGCACGAAGTTAGCCACCGGCAGCGATTTCGATGAAGCCACAGGTCAAATTATTGCCGGTCGGCGGGTGGTTTTGCTCAACGAAGCTGAGGCGAGAGCATTACAGGATAGATTATTCGGCAAAACCTGGACAGTTTCTAACTTAGAAGAACGCCCCGTTACCCGCAAGCCGGCCCCTCCGTTTACCACATCAACCCTGCAACAAGAAGCGAACCGCAAACTGCGGATGTCTGCCCGTGATACGATGCGAACCGCTCAAAGTCTGTACGAGCAAGGGTATATTACCTATATGCGAACCGACTCGGTGCATTTATCCGACCAGGCAATCACGGCGGCACGTAGTTGCGTCGAGCAAATGTATGGGAAGCAGTATCTCAGTCCGCAACCCCGGCAATATACGACGAAAAGCAAAGGTGCACAAGAAGCACACGAAGCCATTCGTCCTGCCGGCAGCAGTTTCCGTACCCCGCAACAAACTGGCTTAGCCGGTCGAGAACTGCAACTGTATGATCTGATTTGGAAACGCACCGTCGCCTCCCAAATGGCAGACTCGCGCCAAACTCATATCACCGTAGAAATGCAAGTCGAAGATGCCGGCTTTCGTTCTAGTGGCAAGCGCATCGACTTCCCCGGTTTCTTACGGGCTTATGTGGAAGGTTCCGACGATCCCGACGCCGCTATTGAAGATCAAGAAGTGATTCTGCCGGCCCTCAAAGTTGGAGATCGCCCCAAATGCCGCGATCTTGAAGCAATCGGTCACGAAACCCAGCCGCCGGCACGTTTCACGGAAGCTTCTTTGGTAAAAACCCTGGAAAGTGAAGGCATCGGGCGTCCCAGCACCTACGCCAGCATTATTGGCACCATTATTGATCGCGGCTATTCCCAACTCGTCAGCAACGCCCTCATTCCTACCTTCACAGCGTTTGCAGTCACCAGCTTGCTGGAAAAACACTTTCCCGAATTGGTAGACACCCGCTTTACCTCCCGCATGGAACAAACCTTGGATGACATATCCACCGGCGAAGCGAAATGGCTGCCCTACTTGCACGAATTCTTCCTGGGCCAAAAAGGTTTAGAAACCCAAGTCAAAGAACGGGAAAACCAGATCGACCCTAGTGAAGCGCGGACGGTGGAACTGGAGAACTTAGCGGCTAAAGTTCGGATCGGGCGTTTTGGCCCTTACATTGAAGTAGAAAATGGCAATGGGCCGGTGACTGCCTCAATCCCCAAAGATTTGACACCGGCAGACTTAGATCCGGAGAAGGTAGAGGGGCTGCTGCGCCAGAAAACAGAAGGCCCGGACGAAGTAGGCCGGCACCCCTTAACAGGTGAATTGATTTATCTCAAAATCGGCACTTACGGCCCTTATGTCGAACTGGGTGAAGTTTCTGAGGAAAACAAGAAACCTAAACGCGCCTCTTTGCCTAAAGGCGTGAAGCCTGAAGATGTGACACTAGAAATGGCGGTGGGGCTGCTTTCCCTGCCGCGCACCTTGGGAACCCATCCAGAAACCGGCGGGAAAATCCAAGCAAGTCTGGGGCGTTTTGGCCCGTATGTGGTACATGACCAAGGCAAGGAAGGGAAAGATTATCGTTCCCTGAAAGCCGGTGATGATGTCTTGACAATTGAAGTTAAACGTGCATTGGAGCTACTGTTAGAGCCGAAGAAGGGCGGGCGCGGCACCCGGAGCAAGACTAAGGCAGCTTTGCGAGAACTCGGCCAGCACCCAGCGGATGGGGAGCCGGTGAACGTCTACGATGGGCCGTATGGGCCGTATGTGAAGCACGGGAAAACCAATGCTTCTGTACCCGAAGACCAATCTGTTGATAATTTGACGCTAGCAGAGGCGGTGGAACTGTTGGCGGCCAAGGCTTCATCTGGCAAGAGTTCGTCTAAATCGAGTGGCTCAAAATCAAGTAGCGCGACCAAAACAAAGGCTGCCGGTCAGAAGTCAACAACCCGCAAAACAACTCGTAAAAAGGCTTAGATGCCAAATGGTTAATTGCTCAGTGTTGATCACACTGAGCGATTGGCTATTAGCTATTTGCCTTCACCAATGCCTTACGTTTGCGCTTGAACTGGGAGCCGGCACCCAAGGCTCCAAAGGCTAGCAACCCAAACGCGACAGAAGGTTCAGGGACGTGTTCTGATTGATGGCAAGGCATATCGCAGGGCATCGCGATCTCGTCAGGACACGGTTCTGTCCCATCCCCGTGATATGCCATGTGGCCCCAAGGGTTGTACATATAACCTGTCTGACTGTGTTCGATTGTGTTGTCTGACAAATCGGACGGAGCGCTGGCCATCATAAACAGAGATGAATCTGTAGGAGTAGCCGTTGCGGTAACTCCCGGCAAGCCGGGCATTAAATCTCTCAAATCATTGGCGATGGGAATGTTTCCTGTGTTCCAGGGGAACATCGGGTCAAGCAGGTTGTGTCCGTAAGGCTGACCGCTGGAGGGATAAAAACTGTTTCCCCAGCGTCCGTTTAGCTGCCATTGTCCCCAAAGGCGATCCACATTAGCATGAACCAGGAAGAACATCGGATCGTTGGGAGAATTTTGAAGGTTCATAGAACCTCCAATCCAATTGTGCATACTGTTATGTAACCCGGTGCCGGTTTCTATGCGGGATCGAAAAGCGTTGTAGCTAGTCTGGGCAAGTGCACCATTTACCTGAGTTTGCGTGCCCAAAGTTGTCCAATCGCGCAGACTGCGTGTGAGTTCTCGCGGGGTGCCAGTCGATAGTCCTGTCCACGCGCCCCTGTTTGTAGTATTGCTCAAGTCTCTTCTTAACAGCCAGCCATTGGCACGGGAGAAAGGCCCAGACTGAACTGTTCCGCCTCCGACACCCCCAGCCCCGCCATTGGGACCCATAAAGTTATTTTGAAAAATAATGTTTCGTGTGGCGGTTTGATTTGTCCAATCCCAGTAGGGAAGTGTCACACTGGAATCTACTGTTTGTAAGGCTCTTTCAAATTCATCTAAAAACTGCCGGTGCCACGGCAGAAAGGCTGCATTGCCATGAGCGCCATTCACTAATGTGGTGCCATTTGGAGCGAGACGGCCTGTCATATCCATTGTTGCTAAATGGGTGGCCACAAATTGGTCATACTCGCTAATACGAACGCCGTTCGGGGTGGTGACAAATCTTTGAGTTTTTAAGGCGACGACGGCATTGACGAACCTATCTATCTCAGTGCGGGTCATCGTCGCGGCATTTCTTCTAACCTGCAAAGGTCCACTGGTATTGCCAGAGTTGGGCATGGTGTCATATCTGTAGCCCAGACGCGTGAAATCTATAACGCTCGCCGCTGTCGCATTGCTTGTAGAAAAAGTATAGGCTTGAGCCGGATTCGCACAGAAAGCGACAATCGTGCCGGCGATTAAGCCGATGCCGGTGAAAGCACGTTTGAGATCCATAAGATTCCCCCAATAAAAAGCGCAAAATTAATATAGGCATATTTAAAATGCCATTGGCGCTATGCGAAGATTGCTTAGCTAGCGCCTAGGCGATAAGTTCCAATACCCTGCTTTGTGCAGTGATGCGAGTAGTTTGGCTTCAGTTCACGCAAAGCAGAGCCGGCTGAGAATTACAACAAATTTCTTCTCAACAGGATTAGCAACTATTTTTAGTTGGTTATATTGACAAGCTTGACATGAGTCTTTTCTTCGAGTTTTCACGAGCGGAAAGAATCTCGAACCCCGACTCTCTAAGAGCTTGACCTTTTATGTTATCTATGCAACTAATCATAAACTTATTTGGTGCTATTTTGTTGCCAAAATGGCAGTTTTTTTTGGGTAAAACAAAGCCTCAGAAAATCTCTCAGATGGGGAGGGTCATCAGATCGTTGCCGACTCATCAAAACATAATTTTTTGTACCGCCGTGAGCCGGCATAGAAGCGAGCGAACTGTAGATTCAACTGCCCGAAAGACACTGTAGAGGCGAGATGGCGCAGTTATTGAAGAGTACATGAATGCTCAAATCATTCAAAACTACTTATTTTTTTAATGTTTGTTTTATCCTTCTGAAATCTCTGGAAGCTTGTAGAAGTTTAACAGAGGCGGTATGGCCGGCAACCAACTAACTGATTCAGTGAGTTAGGCTCAAGTTAGCCGGCAGTTATTTTAAGCCTTTTGTGGTTGTTTACCCTTACGCAAGCGACCGGCACCCAATGCCCCAAATGCCAATAGACCAAATATAGAAGCCGGTTCGGGAACGTGTTCTGATTGATGGCAGGGCATATCACAGGGCATATTTATTTCGTCAGGACACGGCTCATCCCCATGATAGGCACTATGGCCCCAAGGATTGTACATATTGCCGGTAGTATCTGAGAATAAGTCTTCCGGGGCGCTAGCCATCAGGAACGATGAGAAATTAGAATTGGGTGGACTAACACCTGGTAAACCCGGGATTAAGGCCGCTAAGTCAGCGGCAACCCTTGATTGACCTCCATCCCAAGGCCACATTGGCTGGAGCCGGTCGTGTCCGTAAGCCTGGGTACCAATAGCAGCATAAGCCCCTACACCATCCAAACGACCAGTACCCGCAACAGCAGTCTGCCATCTGGCCCAGAGGCGGTCTATGTTGGCATGAAGCATCCAAAACTCTGGAGCGTTGGGAGAAGTCATGGTGTTCATTGAGCCTCCCACCCAGTTGTGCATGGGGTTGTGGATGTTTAACTCGAGCCGAGTGTTTAGAGTAAGATAGCTGGTTGTATTGAGTGCTGTATTTTCCTGGGCAGCGGTGATCATTCCCCGATTCGTTGCAGTTCTTGGGGCGAACACGCCCAAATTGCGTCTGAGTGGTTGTCTGCCGGTGGAGGTTCCCAGCCAAACGTCGCCACTCAAGTCACTTCTCTGAACCCATCCGTTGGCCGCTGTGAAAGGCCCTGTTTGAACCGGCCCACCAGGAGTTCCATTGGGGTTAATCCCATTGCCTCCGAGAAAATTGTTTGTAAAGAGCACGTTTTGAGAGCCATTAATATCCGTCCAATCCCAGTAGGGAATTGTGACAGTCGGATCTACTGTTTGTAGTGCCCTTTCAAATTCATATATAAATGCCCGGTGCCACGGCAAAAAGCCGGCCCTGCCATGTGCTGCATTGACTAAGGGACGCCCATCTGGCCCAGGGCGACCGGCTAAATCCATCGCTCCCAAATGGGTTGCTACAAATTGGTCGTACTCACTGACGACAGCGCCGTTAGCAGCCGTCACTGTTCTTGTTTTTAACGTCTGGATAGCACTAACGAATCTTGATATCTCAGTCGCATTCAAGCTAGCCGCGCTTCTTCTGACCTGTAAACCTGCTGTGCCGCCTGGAACATTTATACCGCTGTATGTGTAACCCAGCGCGCTAAAATCCAGAACGTCATTTGGTCTGTAGTTGCGGCTAAAAGTATATGCTTGCGCTTGTACTGCACCAAACACGATAGCACTGCCTGTTATTAAGCCGAGCCAGCTAGAAGCGCGTTTTAGATTCATGTAATTATCCTTCCAACACAATACAAATTTCAGGGGCTGGATGCTAAACGACATTCGCAATATTCTCGGCTGACCCTGAGCTACAAATATTTAGTGAATTAATCCCGCGTTCTTTAGAGATTTTTGGTTACGCTTATCCCAGGATAAAGCCATCTCGACATATTCACACTCAAAATCTCTGTATTTTCACGGAATCTTTATAAATTTCTGCTAGAAAAAATAACTTGAGCTTTAAAGAGAAGGCTGTAATTTCCCATACGCTTTCTCATTTTTACTTAAAAAGTATTGTTAAAAAAATAATAAATACGGCAAGCAATTTTAAAAAAAGCTAGGATATTATTGTTTTGAGCTTATATTTTTTTAGTAATTTGAGTCCTACTGAATTATTATAAAATTTATTGAGACTCCCAGCTTTTTTTTTATTAAAATCCTTGAACTGCTTACGCATCAACCCATCTCGCTCTGGCTGAATGGCCGTACAGCTTGTTTATTATATTAATTTTAAAACGAACTCTGGATTAATCACGTAAGTACAATAACTGAATTAGTTTATTTTACAAATAAAAATATTTAGGTGTTTGTAGTTATACTTAAGTAGCGAATATTTTCAATAGCTACTAGGTTCAGTGTATTTTAAAAAAATGAATAAATTAATAATAAATAGTTTTCTTAACCGAAGATTATGTAAAGATCTTGTAAAGATAATCACTTGATAACTAAATAGGTATTATGTAAAGCACAAGAAATACAACTACTGAGTGCGACAGAGTGGTTAGATGCATTGATGAATGGTTCCAAAAAGCAGACTTTTATGAACTGATCTTAACCGGCAACCTATAAGCTGAGCATCCCCCTACGGAATTACGCGGAGTGATCGTGAGTGGTGAGCGAGTAACTGAGTGTATCGCTCAAATCCTTGGACTGAATAAGTTTATAGCGCTCCACACTCAGCACTCACCACCAGGAGAAGAAAGTACCTTAGACTTAGGACATTGCCGCTAAATCAGGAAAAACTTCCCGCACCGCCGGATGGACGATCTGGTGGTTTCGCACATTTAGCCCACTTGCCAAAACCGGCTCAGAGTCTAAGGCTTTGATCCCCTGATTTGCCAACTTGAGTACATACGGTAAAGTGCTGTTATTAAGGGCTTGGGTTGCAGTCCACGGAACTGCCCCAGGCATATTCGGTACCCCATAGTGAACAACGCCCTCTTCTACATAGGTGGGATGGGTATGAGAGGTTGGGCGCAATGTTTCCACACACCCCCCCTGATCTACCGCAACATCAATAATCACAGAGCCTGGACGCATTTTTCCGATAAGATTTCGAGATACAAGCACCGGCGCGCGTCGTCCTAATACTAAAACAGCCCCGATCAGCAAGTCAGCATCTGGAACGAGGGACTCAATTTGCAAGGGCTGACTGTAAAGTAGCTGAACTCTAGAGCCAAAGAGGGTTTCGAGATAGGCTAAACGCTCAACGTTGATATCTAAAATCTGAACTTGAGCGCCCATTCCTACAGCCATTCGTGCCGCTTCTGTGCCAACAACACCGGCACCTAAAATCACGACTTTACCGGGCATTACCCCAGGAACTCCGCCTAAGAGAACGCCTCGCCCTCCCTGCTGGCGCTCTAAAAATCTCGATCCAAACTGCACTGCTAACCTGCCGGCGATGATGCTCATCGGCGTAAGTAGAGGCAGTCGTTTATCTGGTAGTTCGACGGTTTCATAAGCGATCGCGCTGACGCCAGAATCAATCAGATGCTCTGTCAAAGTCCGATCAGCAGCTAGGTGCAAATAGGTAAAGAGCAACTGCTCTTTCTGGAGAAACGGGTACTCTGGCGACAGCGGTTCCTTGACTTTAACAACGAGTTCTCTATCCCAAGCGTCTTTGGCGCTGCCAACAATTTTAGCGCCGGCCTGAACATAATCTTCATCCTGCAAGCCGGCACCGGCACCCGCGCCGGTTTCCACAAACACCGAATGACCCTTTTCACACAATACCCGAACGCTGCTCGGACTCAACCCGACACGAAACTCCTGATCCTTCGTTTCCTTAGGAACGCCAATTTCCATCTGCCACCTCTTTATGACCCATGCTTTTAGCTTATGTCTTTGCTGACTTGCGCTGCGAATACTCTCACTGTATGACAGCTGGCTCATGGTTTGCTGCTATCCTATCGAGAGAGTTTGGCCATATTTGAGGTGCCGGCAGTGACGATTAAAATTAGCGGGCGCAATCAGCTCACAGGTAGAGTGACGGATATTCAACTGGGAGATATCATGGCAGAAGTCACAATTCAAGTTGGAGATAACTTGATCGATGCAGTGATCACGCGCCGGTCTGCAGAAAATCTTAAAATTGCCATAGGGGACGAAGTGACAGCCCTGATCAAAGCAACAGAAGTCATGGTCATCAAAGCGGTTGATTAGATTCAGTTCCTCAAAGTCGTGGTTGACGCGATACCAACCATCTTTACAATGGAAGACAATAAATGGTAAAGAATTGTAACTAAGCGACAAAACCATGACTCAACCACAACCCACCACCACACCCAAACTTGAGGAGCCGAAGTTTGGTTTTAATGACTACGCCGAGCGCTTGAACGGTCGAGCTGCGATGATTGGCTTTGCGCTAACCGTAATCATTGAGTATGTCACCGGCCAGGGTTTGCTGGAATGGCTTGGACTTAAGTAAGTTCAACAAGTAACCCTTCCCAAACTGAAACAAGCAGCGCTTGCTGCAAGTCTTTGCACTTAGAAGCTTGCTCGGGAAAGGTTACTTGCTCTATACCAATTGAAGGAATTCAAGTTTTGTCAAGATTTCCTACGCCTTAAGGTGTAAGTTTAAGCTAGAGTATCCTTGAGCTAGAAGCGTTAAAGCGTTGTTAGCACTGTAAGTTTTAAGATCGGAAATAAATAGGAACCAAGCAGACTGTGATGAACGTTGTATGGCCTCGAATTTTGAAGTCAGCCTATCGTAGAGAACCAATTACCAGCTTTATCATTACAGTTGGAGCTGTAGATGCTGTAATTGGGGGGATCGGCTCTCGCGGATCGTTGCTCACCTTCGGACTCACTATGGCCGGCGTTGCCCTCGCTCTGCGTTGGTGGCAATTCCAGCGCAGTCAAGTTGAACAACCAGAACGAGTCCCGGAACTGTACTTGCCGGCAAGCTCATCACGCCCTCAGTTGCCCCAGTTGGCACCGGCTAAGAAACGGCGTCCTCAATAAAAAATGCAGGAGTTTGTCAAGGCGGGTTGAGTGATAATTTTGACTGTGTAATTAGCACGGTGGTTAAACCCGCTCATTGGAAAAGTTGAGATGGAAATCCGCTCACGGTAGCAGCATAGCAAAAGTTTCCAGCCCTCCATCGGCTGGCGCGTACCATTTTTTTCTTGTAATAATTTTTACTGCTTGCCGGCTAGAGCGGATTAGCTTAGTAGAAGAAGAAGAAACTTAGCGAGCTTTGTAGCTCATCACCAGGCAAATCTTATTAAAACGAGAATTATGAACACTCGCGCTATCGCCAAATTGCTTAAAATTGGCGAAGTAGCAGCCGGCACAGGGTTGCCGGTTAAAACCATTCGCTACTACGATGAAATTGGTTTGCTGGCTCCTACCGTAGAACGCTCTGATTCAGGATACCGACTTTTTAATGAAGCGATCATGAATCGGTTAGCATTTATTAAGCGAGCGCAATCTTTAGGACTTAGTCTCAGTGAAATACAAGAACTTTTGAGCGTCCATGATGGCGGAGCTTTACCTTGCGGAGAAGTCAAACACCGGCTGCAAACAAAATTAGAAGAAATTGCCGAACAAATTGCAGCTTTGGAAATGCTAAAAGCTGAATTACAAGGGCTGCTAAGCGGATGGGAAGAACAGCCGCCGGCTCACCTAATCGCTCAAACAATATGTCCAAACATTCAATCGAACAATGATGAATGATGAAGGATGAAAAAAATTCTGCATTTGGCCTCCTCAATTTTGCACTTTCTTAGGTGGAAGACTGTGATATTTGGCGTTCTTTTTGCAGTTCTCATTGCAAACACCTCTCAATCTCCAAGTGTTAATGCAACACCAAAAAGCCAAATTTCAATGACCCAAGCTGCTGCCCGAATCATCCCTAGTATCGATGCTTGGAAAAGTCCACGACTTGTTCGGATTTTGGAGGATCATAAAGGAACTGTTGAAAGCCTTTCCTTCAGTCCAGACGGGCAAATTCTTGCCAGTGGTGGAGGGAGTTTAGATCCTAGAATTAGAATTTGGGATTTGCAAAAAGGGGAAAAAATTCGCACCCTTAAAGGACATAAAACGAGAGTGCTAGCACTAGCCATTGCCTCAGATGGTGAAACACTCGCCAGTGGCAGTGATGACTCCCTACTCAATATTTGGAATTTTAAAACCGGCAAGTTAAATCATACGTTCTCAGAGCCGGCTAGCAATATATTATCTCTAGCGATTAGCCCGAACGGTCAAACTCTCGTCAGCGGCGGTTTGGATGGCATTAAATTATGGGATTTAACGAAGCAGCGACCCGTGCAAAATTGGGTGCGCTATGAGATTTTTTATTCAGTTGCAATTAGTCCTGATGGGCGTTTGCTAGTGAGTGGTAGCAAAGACGCAACGGTAAAAGTGTGGGATTTGTCCACCGGCAACTTCATCGGAACCCTGAAGGGGCATACACAGCCGGTAAGTGCACTTGTTTTCACGCCAGACAGTCAAACATTAATTACCGGCAGTTACGATACTGCAATTAAAGCGTGGAATATCCAAACAGGAGAACTGATTCACACACTTTTTGACCATACCAACCAGATTGATTCTCTGGCGATGAATCCAGACGGGCAAACATTAGCAAGTGCCGGTCATGATGGTATCCGAATCTGGGACTTAAACACTCAGCAACTAATTGTCAAGTTTCCCGCCCATTCTGACTGGGTGCAATCCTTGGCGTTCAGCCCAGATGGGCAAACGCTTGCTACTGGGGGATTTGACAGCTTGATTAAGATTTGGCAAGCCAATCCCCTGCCTCAAGAAGTTTTAACCGACAACGGAATTTAAACTTTTATCTGAAAAGCTTGGAGTGGTGGCATCTTGCCGGCTAGAAATATTACAATCTACTTAGATTCCTATAACGCTCGCTCAAACTCCTTCTTTGTCACCAATATCTCGCTTTAAGGGGCGCTTATAAGTAAATGAAAAAGTGTCTCCACTATCTATCACCTGCTGTATTTCTTCATACATTGGATAATCACCAACCCCGCTAAGATTTGCCCAACCTCGCGCCCGTGTTAAGGCAATAAATAACTGATTACGCAAGCTAACATCACTCTCATTTCGAGCAACATTATCACAGCCAACTACATAAACCATATTTGCCTCATTGCCTTTTGCGCGGGGAACCCGAGACACGGTAACGCCACCCTCCTTCCAAAAACAATTTGGTTTCTGGTGTGGCCACTGAGGTTTTAGTTCATTTAATTCTAAAGCAGTCGGAATGTAGATATCAATACCTTGTTCTATCAAGAAACTTGCCACTTGATTTTCTAACTCAATAGCATCTTCGCTAGCGCCTAATACGACAACTAAAATGTCTCGGCTGGGCTTAAGTTCGTCTTCGCTCAGGTTATGCCAAATCTTCTCAGAAAGTGCGCTCAATTCTGCTTTACGAGAGCGATAAATATTAAATTCTAATACAGGTTCTCCCCACAGTTCACCTATAGGATTCGGTGAATTTTGAGGAGGCCGGTGAAGCGTGATTTGCTGCCCTGGAATAAACTTGCCGGTGACTTCATAGCCAATTGCTCTCCAATCATCTGCACGGGTAATTCCTGTTAGCATTCCCTCTGAACGAAGCAATCCCATTCCTATCGCATGAGCTGCTGTAAGAATTGGCCCTGGCGTGCGGTAGCACCGGCGCATCACTTCATATTTTTTAATTCCCCCCGGATACTGCGCTCCTTTGGTTAATAACCCGCTAATGTTTTCACCAAACAATTCTTTAGTCGTAGGAATTTTTAAGCTATCTAAACTTTGCGCTTCATCATACGCCCAAATTAATCGACGCTGCTCTGGATGTTCTGGATCGGCGGGGCGCAATGCCTGATACGCCAGCCAGTAAATTGCTTGTTTATCTTGATATTTTAAATCACCATCAGCAACTAAATCTTGCCCTTCATCAATCAAAACTGCATCAAAAAGCGGTTGAATTTCTATCTCTTCAGCTAACCGCTTGCACAAGTCAGCTAATCCACGTCCAGGCTGTTTTTCCCTCGTGTCTCCTGCCGTTCTGCGTCGAATCCCGTGGAATTCACAAATTGTACTATAAAGTCCCGGTTGCTCTTTCGCTCCCCAGGCATGAAGCACTCGCAGCTTTTTATTTATCTTTGGATCATACTGAATATCTCCTCCACTGAAATGACGCAACCATTGAGCGACCGATCCAATCATTAAATCGTAAAGAGTGCGAGTAAAAAATACTAAGGCAATATCCCACTCTGGATGCTTTAAATGCATATGGGCTGCTTTTTGACACAGCAAGACTGTTTTTCCTGAGCCGGCGATTCCCCGCATCCGCTGAATACCTGGAGGAATACCTTTACCGATATGTTCTTGTTGAAAATCTAATTCATAAAGTTTTTCTTGCAACGTTGAAATAATGCTAGCGCGAGTTTTATCGTTGCTAGATTCAAGCGTGCGGGAAGGTTTTCTCAGCACCGGCATCCCGCCGATCACTGCGAGCATTAACTCCCACTGTTGCTCATCTAAATTACTCCCCGCTACAGCAGGATGGGTTTGTTGAATGCGTTCCACTAAGCCGGCTTCATTCAAATGCTCTTGGAAGATAATAGAAGGGCGATTGGGAAGTTTCTCAAAGCCTTTTTCTTGCCATTCTTTTTGGGTGATCAGAGGCAGTGCAACCAGCGCTCGTCCCGGAACTTTGCCACAAATAGCCGATTCACGATCACAGTAGGCAATTAGAGCCTTTAGTTGCCCTTCAGCTTGCTGATAAGGGTTTGATTCTGTGGCAAAAAAGTTCTGGAAACGCCACACATTTTCGTTAATTTCAATAATTTGATCAATGGTGACAGATAGAATTTCAATAACGATTAGATTAAGTTCTTGATCGGCAATGAGAATATCTGGCTCTTTTCTGGTTTCTCCTACTTTGGAAAAAAGAGGATAGCGCCAGTAGCCGATACAACTTCTATCAGCAAACGCACTTCGTACTGCATCCCAAACTTTCTGTTCACCCGCTTCTGTGCTTGCTTCTAGCGGTTCTGTAGTGATGAACTTGCGACCCTGATCTTCGTTACCAACGGCCATCTGGCTTACCAAACCCTACTTGCTCAAAGCTAATGCATGACGGGTTAAAGCCGGCCCTCTTTCAACATTTTGTAAAATATCGCGCTGTAAGTCCCGCAAGACTGCCGGCTGGCAACCCCAAACAAAAAGGGAAGAGAACATCGCGTCCCTTCCCTTGATTATTGTCTTGGGTTTCCCCTTGAAGCTTTTTGCGCAGTAGTTGCTGCTGTTTCTTGAGCTGTCGTGCTCGTGCAGCGCCGCCTTTGCCTTTGGAGTTTCTTCCCTCACGGCGAGGGGACTCCCAGCTTTTCAACCGTTGAGCCATAATGACTACCCTCTTTCAACTCAGTCACTTCTCAGCACTCAGCACTCGGTGCTAAAGAAAGTGGGCGAGGAGAGAATCGAACTCTCATACCTTTCGGTGTCAGATTTTGAGTCTGATGCGTCTACCAATTCCGCCACCCGCCCTTGGGTTCTGAGTTCTTATTATAGCGCATTTCTCGCTGATGCAACAAAGATTCATAATCTTTTGTACTTGCCCACCGATCAATTTCTCGCGCTCGTAATACTGGCACGGGATGCGTCAGTTGAGCCGTTTGCGCTTGCTTGAGCATTTCTCCCAACTGGTTTCTGCTAATGTCATCATAGGCGCGGGCTTGAGCCAGAAAAGCATCCACATTCAATTGCGGTGCCAGAGTCGCGGAACCCCCTGCCAACTTCATGAGGAGAGAAATCACTACCTTCGGATCTTGAGCAGCTAGCAGTGCCGCCCGATCACAAGTAAATTCTGCACATCGCACCCACTCTAGAAGTTGGGCTTGTAAGCTTTGAGCGATCGCTCCGCCCAAGTTTGGCAGTTGATTGGCGGCAAGCACCATCAAGTTTGCCAAGGTCAAATACACGCCATGATCGCACTTGAGATGACCCAATTCATGAGCGATCACCGCTTGAATTTCAGGCGGAGTCAGCAGCTCAATCAAAGAGGTGTGCATGACAATAAACGGTTGTCGGCCCCGCATTGCAAAGGTATAAGCGTTGGGA
The DNA here is from genome assembly GCF_014695725.1 of Microcoleus sp. FACHB-672. Classification (NCBI taxonomy): domain Bacteria; kingdom Bacillati; phylum Cyanobacteriota; class Cyanophyceae; order Oscillatoriales; family Microcoleaceae; genus Microcoleus; species Microcoleus sp. FACHB-672. The sequence goes on from NZ_JACJOU010000019.1 coordinate 298,660, forward strand.
ACCGGATGTTGGCGCACATAAAGTTGCGGCGGTTCTAGATCCAGAATTTTGCAGGCTTCTAACAGCAGTTGATGCAAATGCGGCAACTGCTGTTCGCCCACCAAAACACTAGAGGCAATATTGTCCAGGTAAAAAAACTGCTCACCAATTGGCCCTAGCAGATTTCGCACCAGCAGGTCTAACCCAGGCAGTTGCTTGAGGGAATTTGTCGCTTCCAGATCGAGCGGGTGACGAAATTGGTCTGCTTTCAGACCGATTAGCGGTGTCTTCAAGAAATCCATGCCGGCCACATCCAACAGGTAAACAGTCCCAGACCTTTATTTTAATGCCGATTCCGTTGACTTGCTTGCCGCCGATTCATTGTCCACTTCCACATTCGCTTCCACGTCTTCAGGCTCACCCTGTATCCGCTGTAATTTAGCGCCGAGTTGCTGTAGTTTGACATCTAACCGCTCGTAACCTCGGTCTAAGTGCTGCAACCCTTGGATCGTGGTTTTGCCCTCTGCTGCCAGCCCAGCCAGCACCAAAGCGGCAGAAGCGCGTAAGTCGGTTGCCACCACCGGCGCACCTGAGAGCATCGGTACACCTCGCACAATCGCATGATTGCCTTTGACGCGAATATCTGCACCCATGCGGTTTAATTCCGCCACATGACGCAGCCGATTCTCAAATACCGTCTCGCTAATGACACTGTCTCCCTCACTTATGGTGAGCAAGGCCATAAACTGCGCCTGCATATCAGTGGGGAAACCGGGATATGGCAATGTTTCAATATCCGTTGCTATATTACTTTCCCCTGGAATAATCCGCAGTTGGTAGGGCGCGTCAGCGATTATTTTCGCCCCAATCGCCCGCAGTTTAGCCATGACCGCCGTCAGATCATCCGAAATCACCGGCGACAGGCTGATTTCCGAACGGGTAATCGCCCCCGCGACCAAAAATGTCCCAGCTTCTATTCGATCAGGAATGATGCTGTAATCGGTCGAATGCAATTTTGGCACCCCAGAAATCACAATAGTCTTGGTGCCGGCCCCTTGTATTTTTGCCCCCATTGAGCGGCAGAAATTTGCCAGATCCACAACTTCTGGCTCTTGAGCCGCGTTATCAATCGTGGTTTCACCATCAGCCAGCGTCGCCGCCATCATCAAGGTTTCAGTTGCTCCTACGCTGGGATAGTCCAGGTAGATTTTGGCACCCTTTAAGCGCCGGTTCGGGCCGGTAACATAAGCATGAACAATTCCATGCTCAATTTGCACATCCGCCCCCATCGCCCGCAAACCGCGAACGTGAAGCTCAACCGGCCTGGCACCGATGGCACACCCTCCAGGTAGAGGGATTTGA